>DAOTXU010000353.1:0-4816 GCA_034435135.1 Anaerolineae bacterium
GTTGGCGTAAGTTTGAATCAGTTCAGTGATAATTAGCGTTATTCGTGGTTTAATCTTCCGATCTGTTCCATCATCTCGTCAACCGGCGGCGCGTGGCCGGTCCACAGCGCAAACGAGGCCGCGCCCTGCCGGACCAGCATCCCGATCCCGCCGATGGCGCGCGCGCCGGATCGCTCGGCCTGCGCTAGCAGGCGCGTCCGCGCCGGGCGGTACACCAGATCGTAGACCGCCGCGCCTGCCGGGATCGGCGCGCCCTCCGGCCAGGGCGACTCGTCGGCGTGCGGCCACATGCCCACCGACGTGGCGTTGACGATCAACCCCACCTCGCCGCAGCAGTCAGCCATTTCGCCCAGTTGGTGCAGCGGGTACGCCGAGAGCCGCGCATCCGGCAGCCGCGTGTGAAAGTCGTCCATCAACGCAAACGTGCGCTCGTGCGAGCGGTTGAAGATCATCACGCGCGCGCCGGCCTTCAGCAATCCCCAGACCGCCGCCCGCGCCGACCCGCCGGCCCCCAGCACAAAACACAACTGATCCGCCACGTTGACGCCGTGCGCCGCCAAGTCGTCCATGAAGCCGCGCACGTCGGTGTTCTCGCCGCGCCAGGCGTCGCCGTCGCGCACGAGCGTGTTCACCGCGCCGAGCGCCTCCGCCTCTTCGGAGAGGCTGCTCAAGTACGGCATCACCGCCTCTTTGTGCGGCACGGTCACGTTGCAGCCGGCGAACCCCAGCGCGCGCAACCCGCGCACGGCGTCGCCCACGCGGTCGGGGTGCACGGGCAGCGGCACGTAGCGCCAGTTGAGGCCCAGCGCCGCGAATGCGGCGTTGTGCATCGCCGGGGAGAGGCTGTGCGCCACCGGCCACCCCATCACACCCACCAGTTGCGTCGCGCCGTCGATCTCGCCCATCTTTCAGAAACCGCGAATAACGCCAATCACGCAAATATTGATGCGCGTGCATTTACGTTATTCGGGGTTCATATCTGCTCCTAACTCAAGCAGGCGCTCCACGAAACCGGGGAAGCTGTCGGCGATGCACTCCGCGCCGTGCACGACTGTCTCCCCCTCGGCGATCAGGCCCGCCACCGCCAGGCTCATCGCCAGCCGGTGGTCGCCGTGCGAGTCCACCGCCGCGCCGCGCAGCCGACACGGCCCCGCGATGGCGAAGCCGTCGGGGCGCTCTTCGACCTGCGCGCCGAGCTTGCGCAACTCGCCCGCGAGCATGGCGATGCGGTCCACCTCTTTGACGCGCAGCTCCGCCGCGTCGCGGGCGACGGTCACGCCGCGCGCCTGCGTCGCCGCCACGCCGAGGACCGGAAACTCGTCGATCAACCGCACCACCTCGTCGCTGCCGACCTCGGTCGCCAGCAGCGCGCTGGCGCGCACGCGCAACGTCCCCGCCGGCTCCCCGCCGACCTCCGCGCTCGACTCAAGCGCCGCGTCCCCGCCCATGCGCGCGAACACGTCCAGCAGGCCGGTGCGCGTCGGGTTGAGGTTCACATCCGTGATCGTCACGTCCGAGCCGGGCGCGAGCAGCCCCGCCACGATCAAAAACGCCGCCGAGGAGAAGTCGCCCGGCACGTCCAGATCGAGGGGCGCGAGCCGCGCGCCGGGGCGCAGGCGCACCGCCTCGCCATCGACCACAATATCCGCGCCCATCGCGCGCAGCATCCGCTCGGTGTGGTCGCGCGCCGGCCCCGGCTGAATCACGACGGTCTCGCCTTCCGCCCACAGCCCCGCAAGCAGGAGCGCGCTCTTCACCTGCGCGCTGGCGACCGGCAACTCGTAGCGGACGCCGCGCAGCTTCGCCGGTTTGACATAAAGCGGCGCGCGCCCGTCTGTGTCGGCGATGTCCGCGCCCATTGCGCGCAGCGGCTCGGCAACGCGGCGCATGGGCCGCTTGCGAAGCTGCGCGCTGCCGTCGAGCACGCTCTCGAACGGCTGGCCCGCGAGCAGGCCCGCCATCAGGCGCATCGTCGTGCCGGAGTTGACGCAATCGAGCGGCTGGCCCGGTGGGTGCAAGCGCCCTCCGTGCACGGCCAGGGTTGACCCGTCGCGCTCCACCTTTACGCCCAGCGCGCGCACGACCCCCAGCGTCGCCAGCGTGTCGCCGCCGGCCAGCCACCCGCGCACGCGCGTGACGCCGTCGCCTATCGCGCCGAACATCAGCGCCCGGTGCGAGATGGACTTGTCGCCCGGCACGCGCGCCGTGCCGCGCAGAGGCTTTCCGCCGCGAACCCGTAGCGTCGTCATGACGGCAGCACTCCAAATAACGCACTGGGGACAGTGGGCTTAAGCCCACTGTCCTCAGGGTAGACATAACCCCATACCATCGTCATGTTGATCCCCTTTTGCGGTCGCCGATCCAGGCCAGCCGCGCGAGCCGCGCTTCCGTCAAGTGCGCGCTCAGCGCCGCCGATTCGCCCTGTTCCAGCGCGCCGATCAACTCGTCCAGCGCCGCGCGCGCCTGCCGGGCCATCTCCAGCACGGCGCGCCGGTTGGTTTCGAGCGTGTCCTGCATCATGGTCACGTCGCTCGCCGCGACGCGGCTCGTGTCGCCGAAGCCGGCCGCCGCCAACGTCCACACCCAGGGGTCAGTCAGGCCCACCTGCGCCACCATGCGCACCAGCGACACGCTCAGCATGTACGGCACGTGGCTGATCGCCGCCGTGAGCCGGTCGTGACGCTCGGCCTCCAGCGGCACCGGGAACGCGCCGACCGCCCGCACCAGCTTCTCGGCCAGGTCAGGCACCCCGTGCCGCACCGGGCACAAAACAAAAGGCCGGTCTACAAACAGGTCGCCGTCCGCCGCTTTCAGGCCGGGGGTCTCCTTGCCGGCCATCGGGTGGCCGCCCACCGCCATGACGTGGCCGGGCAGGTCGCGCATCGCCGCGCAAATCCGGCTCTTGCTGCTGCCCACGTCGATGAGCAGGCACCCCTCCGGCAGCAGCGGCCCCACCTGCGCGATCAGGTCAATGATGGCGCGCACCGGCGCGGCGAGGATCACGATGCCCGCATCGCGCACGCCCGCCGCCAGGTCGGTCGTCGCCTCGTCAACGACGCCGCGCGCCAGCGCCAGTTCGACCGCGCGCGGGTCGGGGTCAACCCCAACCAGGCGCGCCGCCTGGCCGCGCAACGCCAGCGCCAGGCTCCCGCCGATCAGCCCCAGCCCGACCACGGTCACGCGCTGGTCGGCGAGTTCCGCGCCGCGCTGCACCACGTCGGGGCGCAGACGCCTGGCGTCGCGCAGGTAGACGTGGACGATCTCCTCCGGCGCTTTGGCCGTGTTCCAGTGGAGCAGCGCGCGCACCGCGCGCGGCAGCGCACCCTGGACGTTCATCTCCTGCAAACACAGCAGCGGCACGTCGGTCCAGCCCATCTCGCGCGCCGCTACCGCCGGGTACACCGCCGACAGGTCCGGCGAGGCGCTGAAAAGGACGCTGGCGACCTCCTCAGGGGCGATGCCGTTGGCCTCGACCAACGCTTCGAGCAGCTCGCGGGTGGCGGCGATGATCGCCTCCGGGGAGTCGCTCTGTGCGGTTGTGGCCCCACGCACACCCCGACACATGATGGGTTTGCTCATGATGGATCGCTCACAGGTGCTCCGGCAAAAAAGGATTAGGTCTGAAGAGCGTGCTCTTTCGATCCAGGGCGAGGGGCTTAACCCTCTTGCCCAGCATTTAAATGAACGAACTGATTCAAACTTACGCCAAGGGGTGGCCGTGCTAAGGTCTTTCTCTACCTCACCCCCGTCTCGTCTGCGGCTTGACACCCCCTCTCCGCTTGCGGCTATAGTCCGGCGTAGCCGGGAGAGGGGGACGGGGGGTGAGGTCGCCCGCAAACACGACAGACACCACACGCATCGGGGTCGTTGGCTCAAAAGCTTGAATCACTTCAACAAAAAAGGCGCGAGGCGTTGATCCTCGCGCCGTCTCACACCGACGAGCGAGCTTCAACACCCCACCGACAATTGGCTGTGATAATAGGAGTAACAAAAGGACGATAAAGCCGACATTGTAGATACTCACCCTCTCAAGGCGCACATGAGCATAACACAGTAATCTCGGCCCTGTCAAGGTCGAATCGCGCTCCGCCCAGGTCACCCCCACTCGTGCGCCGAAGCGACGCAACCGTATGTAAACTCAAACCAATGTTAACCGCTTTTTCACGAGTAAGTCACCTCATCATGATACAATGACAATGGACGATGCTATGAAGCAACCCGTGGGGATGAAATGCAAGTCTGTCCAGAATGCTTAAACAAGAACCGCGAGGGCGTGTTCTTTTGTGAGACATGCGGGAAAATCCTCGTCCCGGATCAGTCCCCCGAAACAGACAAGCTCGCCACTGAACAAAAAGTCGAGCCGACCGGCTTAAGCTGGGGCACGGCTCTTTTTGAAGAAGGCTGTTCCATCGTCTTCCATATCAACAGCCACCCGAATCCGCTCATCGTCAAACCGGGCAGCCGCATCACGCTGGGGCGGACGGACCTCGCCAACGGCTCCGTGCCCGATGTAGACCTGCTGCCTTACGGCGCGCTGAGCAAAGGGGTCTCACGCAAGCACGCCATCATCCAGCGCGCCAACGAAGGCCTTTTGCTCATCGACCTGGGCAGCCGCAACTCGACCTACCTCAACGGGCAACGGCTGCTCCCCTTGCAGCCGCGTGTGCTCCGCGACGGCGACGAGATTCGCCTGGGCGCGCTGCCGTTGCGCGTCTACTTCCATAAGCCGAACAGCTACATCGGCGGCAACGCGCCGGCCCGCTCGCGGTCCCAACCGGTAAACGAGCAGGTCAGTTAACCGCACAAAAAGCCCCTG
>DAOTXU010000354.1:0-3418 GCA_034435135.1 Anaerolineae bacterium
CCTTCGCCTATGCTGATTTCGCCTATGGGCGGGTCTTGGGCGTAGACGGTAGTGGGGGACAACAGCGCCGCCAGCACAGTCAATAGGGCCAGGGCCGCTCGCAGGCGGCTCACTCGTCTTCGGTTAGCTTTTCCCACTTGATGCCGTCGCATAGCCATCGTTCTGTGGTGACGATGCAGGTCAGACCGTCGGCAGCGCAGTCATGCACCTGGATTTCACGCTCTTCGTGGTGCGGGTAGAGCCAGTAGTTGTCCTTAACCTCCACCAGCCAGGAAGCAACCCATGCCTCACGCCCCTCCGCCATCAGCCAGCCCCGATACCAGAGTTTGCCGTCGGTACCGATATTCTCCTCAAGCAAGGCCAGGCGCGCCCCGGCGCGCGCTTCGCCCACGGTCTCATGAATTGTGCCGGGACCGACGCGCAGGTTCACGCGCTCCCCCGTGACGACCAGAATGCGGCCTGTCACTACATACTTGTCGTAGTGTTTACTAGCGATGTTCTGGACGACCCGCTCCGCCTGCGCCGGCGTTGCGGAAAACCGCTCCACCAGGTCTTCCTCGGTCAAGGCAACGAACTCTGTCAGTGGCAGATTCACGTTTGCCCAGTAAGCCTCCCAAGCCTCGACGATCTGTTCCTGGACCGCTTCCGGCGGCACGAGCGCGCCGTTTTCGGCCTCCATCATCGCATCCGCCCACCAGACCCCGCCTTCCGGCGTGGCCGTCGGCTGAACCGTCGGTGTGGGCGCGACGCCGGACGCTGCCGCCTCCGGCTCGCCTGACCCGGCGACCACCAGCGCCTGCGACTCCGGCGTCACCGCCGTTCCTGTCCCCCACTCTCGCTCGCGGTTGGCGAGGCCGCTCGCCAGCGCCGCCACCAGCGCGCCCAGCGCCACCGCCGCGAACGCGACGAAGATCAGCAGCCACCCGGCAGCCGTCACCCGCGCGGACGCGGACCGGCGCCGGCGGCTGTAGCGAAAGGCAGGAACCTGCTCCGCACCGTCCATTTCAGTCCCACTCCACCTGCAAGCCGTAAGAGTAGCACTGCACGATCCCCACCGGCGGCCTGGTCATGTTGCCGGCCAGGTACACCAGATCGGCGGCGACGCTGGCGCGGTAGAAGCCGGCCAGCGCGCCGGCCATCTTCTCGATCACCGCCGGGTCGGACTGGACCTGATGTCAAATAACAGACGTAAGTGGTTCTTCCGCATTTTCCGTGCTGTGAGTTGTGGGCTTTCACGAGTCGTCGTAGAGAATGCGCTGGCGGAGCAGATCGAACTGCGCGCGCCCGTACATCTGGCGCTTGATCAGCTTCAAACGATTGACCTGTCCCTCCGTCTGTCCATTACTCCACTCCATGGTCAGTGCGGCTTTGACGGCAGCATGGTCCTGCCGCAAATGCACGGCGAAGTTACGAAGCGGCGCGACAGCGCTGGCCTGCGCCGCTTCCAGCCAGGAGTCAAGCGCATCCGCCCGGCGTTGACGGATCATGTGCATGAAACGCTGCGCCAGGGGATATGCCGCGCCCACCTCTGGGCAACACGCGCATAGCAACTGGCAATAGGTTTCCTGCTCAGAGGTAAGGGCGTCGGGCGGCTGAACCAACAACCACATCGCCTGGCGCGGCGAAAGTGGGCGCGGTGTTGGGAGTGCAGGGGAGCGGCGCACGCGCCGTCCATCACCCTGCCGGAAGCGTTTGAGGGCGCGGGTCACGCTGGCGTAGCTGCCGGTGAACCCCTGAGCCTGGATCTCGCGCCACAGCTGCTGTCCATTCTGACACCCTTCGGCCCATCGCTGCTGAATATGCGCCAGGTAGGGGGTGACGGTTGAAAGGCTCTGGGGCGCCTGCTGATGGGGTGGCAAGGTGTCGACGTGCAGGTAGCGGTCCACCGTCTGGCGGTGGATATGCAGTTGCAGCGCGGTGGCGCGCTTGCTGTAGCCCTGGGCAGCCAGCGCTTTGACCTCCGCAAAGAGACGTTGCCGGCGCGTCGATGCCTTTGAAACGGCGGATGCAGCTGGGGTTTGCTCGCCCGGTGCAGCTTCCGCGGGTGTAGGGGCGGGGCTGATGGTCTGTTCATGCATCTGCTTGGCGACCGTGCGCAACGCCGCCGGATGGCGCTCGAGCAACCTCTGCAGCGCCTCTCCCAGGTTTTTCGTCAGGTGCCAGCGGTCCGCCACCTGTACGGCGTCGGGTGCGCCTTGGGCTGCGCCTTCTGCATAGACCTCGGCCCGATCGCGGCAGATGACCTCGACGCCAGGATGCGCCTTGAGCCACTGCGTCACCGCCTCAGACTCGCGCTCAGGCAGCAGATCCACCACGCGGTGCCGTTCCAGATCCACCAGCACCGTCCCATAGCTATGCCCCTTCCGCTTCGCCCAGTCATCGATGCCCAGCACGCGGGGCGTCGTCTCCGGCTCCAGGCTCGTCCTGCGCAGGAGGCGCAACAGCGTGTCGGCGCTTATGTGAACCTGAAGATGCTTCAGCACGCCCGCGCCGGCTTCGCTGCTCACGGCAAAACCCACGGCCCGCAGCGCGGCGGTCAGCCGCGTCGTGCACCGGGCATACCGCGGCACCACAGCAGGCACCCGCTCCGCGAAGGTCTTCCGCGTACACTGCGGGTTCAAACAGTGGAACCGACGTACCCGCAGCACCAGGCGAACGGCGCGCCCGTTGCAGGGCAGATCACAAGGGGAGCGGGTGTAGTAACTGTGGACCCGACGAGACGGCGTCGCGCAGTCCGGGCACAGAGCGCTCTCGGTGACCGCGTGCGCCGTGATCCGGAGCCAACCATCTTCCTCATGCACATCATCGATTGCGAAACCAGGCAGACTGAGGGGGATCGTGTTTCGGGTTGCCATCGGGCTGACCGCGCATGCCAGGGACCTTGCAGCAGAAATACCCCTACAAGCATACCTGCCGCTTCCTGTCTGTCAGCACGGAAAATGCGGAAGAACCCGACAATGGACCAGTTGAAAATCGGATTGACACCCCTTGAAACGCTACTCTGTTTCTTCCAGGGCCACTATTGCTGTCCTGACTGCTGTAATCGCGCTCGGCCATCCGGTGTAGAAGGCAAGATGCGTGAACAGCTCGACCAGTTCGTCTTTGCTGATCCCATTTGCTCGGGCAAGCTTAATGTGAGATGGTAATTCGTTGATGCGATACAGCGCGACGAGAGCGGCGACGGTAATCAAGCTGCGGTCGCGCTGGGACAGACCTGAGCGTTCCCAAATGTCGCCAAAGAGCACGTCGTCGGTCAGTTCCATCAACTTGGGTGCGAAGTCTCTTACCTAGTGCATATTCGGAACAGATGGCTTGAATTTAGGGAAGACATGGTGTTGAATCGTGGGCATGAAACCTCTATATGCGAGACCACCCACGGAAGCTGAACGCCAGGAGTTGGCGCGCGGCCTGAAGGCAA
>DAOTXU010000355.1:0-15237 GCA_034435135.1 Anaerolineae bacterium
CCACACGCACCGCGGTCGTTGGCTCAAAAGCTTGAATCACTTCAACGACAAACATAGTTGACGTTGAGAAGTCAGATGACCAAAGGAAAGATTCGGGTCGGCGTGATCTTCGGCGGGCGGAGCGGCGAGCACGAGGTGTCGCTGCGCTCCGCCGCGTCGGTGATGCGCGCGCTGAACCCCGACAAGTACGAGGTGCTGCCCATCGGCGTCACCAAAGCGGGGCGCTGGATCAGCGGCGCGAACGCGCTGCGGGCGCTGGAGGCCGGCGCGCTCGACTCGACGCGCCCGGTGACGCTGCTCGGCGAGCCGATGGACCGCGCGCTGATGGCTATCGACGAGGGGCCGGAGGCGCTGACCCTGCACGAGGAGGCGCAGCTTGACGTGGTGTTCCCGGTGCTGCACGGGCCGTTCGGCGAGGACGGCACGGTGCAGGGCTTGCTGGAACTGGCCGGCGTGCCCTACGTGGGCGCGGGCGTGGTCGGCTCGGCGGTGGGGATGGATAAGGCCGTGTTCAAGTCGGTGATGCTCGCGCACGGGCTGCCGATCCTGCCCTACATGCTGGTCACGCGCCGGCAGTGGGAGTCCGACCGCGAGGGCGTGCTCGACGAGGCGGAGATGGGCCTGCGCTACCCGCTGTTCGCCAAGCCGGCCAACTTGGGGTCGAGCGTGGGCGTCACCAAAGCGAAGAACCGCGCGCAACTCGCCGCCGGCCTGGAATACGCGGCGCGCTACGACCGGCGGCTGCTGGTCGAGCAGGGGATCGACGCGCGCGAGATCGAGGTGAGCGTGCTCGGCAACGAGGACCTGATTGCCTCGGTGCCGGGCGAGATCATCCCTTCGGACGAGTTCTACTCGTACCGGGCCAAGTACATCGACGAGTCGCAGTTGCTCATCCCCGCGCCCCTGCCTGACGATGTGGCCGAGACGTTCCAGCGGCTCGCAGTCGAGGCGTTCCGCGCCATCGACGGGGCAGGGCTGGGGCGCGTGGACTTCTTGCTTGAGCGCGAAACCGGCGCACCTTATATCAACGAGATCAACACCATCCCCGGCTTCACGTCGATCAGCATGTACCCAAAGCTGTGGGAGGCGAGCGGCATCCCGTACCCGGAGTTGCTCGACCGCTTGATTGAGCTTGCACTCGAACGTCACGCCGACAAGCAGCGCAACGAGACGAGCTATGACTGGAGATCAGACGCGCGGTAGCAGAAATAGACCTGAGGGCCGCGACCAGAGACGGATTATCATCCGGCGGCGCGGCAAGCCTTCGGTGCAGAAGAAACTGCCGGACCGGTACGCGCACGTGGTCACCAAGGCCGCGCCGAAGCAGCTCAGCGCGCGCGACTGGCGTCAGGAGCAGAGGAAGCGCGAAAAAGCGCGCGCCCGCGAGTTGCAGCAGCCGGCGGTGCGCCCCCGGCGCGAGGTGGGGTTGGCGCGCGCCCGCGTGCGGCTGCCCCGGCTGGGCCTGGGCTGGCGGCTGCTGAGCTTCGGTATGGTGATCGGGCTGGCGAGCGTGCTGTACCTGTTCTTCGACGGCGCCCCGTTTTACGTGCTCTACGTCGAAGTCGGCGGGTTGCGCCATATGCCGCCCGAAGAGATTTACGGCCTGAGCGGGGTAGCGAACCTGCACATCTTCTGGGTGGACCCCTTGCAGGTCAAGCGCGCCGTCGAGCGCGACCCGGCGGTCGCCAACGCCGAGGTGGAGATCCGCTGGCCCAGTCGCGTGCTGATCCGCGTGGTGGAGCGCGAGCCGGCGCTCGTGTGGGAGCAGGCGGGAGTGCGCACGTGGGTGGACGTGCAGGGGTACGTGATGCCGATGCGCAACGACATACCCGGTCTGCTGCGGGTCGTGGTCGATGGCATCGACGAGGTGATTACCCCGCGCTCGCGCATCGACCCCAATATTGTCAGCGGGGCTTTGCAACTGCGCACGTTACGTCCTAATATAGAGGTGATGTTCTACCATCCTACTGAGGGCCTGGGGCTGCTCGATGGCCGGGGATGGCGGGTCTATTTCGGCACGGGCACGGATATGCCCCAAAAGCTGCTGGTCTACGAGACGCTGGTGGACACGGTGTGGAAAAACGGCAGCGGGGTGTGGCCGAGCTTGTTCGACGTGGGCGACTTGCGCGCGCCTTATTATCGTGTAGGCTCAGGGTAGATTCATAGCAAGGGGCTTTAGCCCTTTGCCCGGCGCGGATTTGGGAATCATGGCCGATTTGGTTGTAGGCATCGATGTAGGAACGACTAAAGTCGCCACTCTCGTGGGCGAGGTGCGCGGCGACGAGGTGCACGTGGCGGGCCTGGGCGTTGAGCCGTCGCGCGGGATCAAAAGGGGCGTCGTCAATGACCTGAAAGCGGCCACCGCCGCTATCGCCGCGTCGGTGCAGAAGGCGGAGCGTTCCGCCGGCTGCGAGATCGGGCGCGCTTTCGTGAGCGTGGCCGGCAGCCACATCTCTTCGATGAACAGCCGGGGCGTGGTGGGGGTAGGCGGCGGCAGCCGGCCTGTCACCGAGGAGGACCTGGAGCGCGCGCTGGAGGCGGCGCGGGCGATCACCATCCCGCACAACCGCGAAGTCTTGCATGTCCTGCCGCGCCACTACACGCTCGACGGACAGAGCGGCGTGCGCAACCCCGCCGGGATGCACGGCTTCCGCCTGGAGGTGGAGACGCACATCATCACCGGCGCGCGCACGTCCGTGACCAACCTGGAGAAGTGCGTCGAAGGCGCAGGCGTGTACGTGGACCGCTTTATCCTGAACCCGCTCGCCGCTGGCGATGTGGTGCTCACCGAGACCGAGCGCGAGATCGGCGCGGTGGTGGTGGACATCGGCGGGGGCACGACCGACCTGGCGATCTTCATCGAAGGGGCGGTGTGGCACACGGCGGTGCTGTCGGTGGGCGGTGAGCACATCACGTCGGACATCGCGCACGGGCTGCGCCTGCCCTTCGACCTGGCGGAGTCGGTCAAATTGCAGCATGGCCACGCCGACCCGCGTCGCGTGGACCCGCTGTCGGGCTTCCCGGTGCAGCCCTTCGGCGAGGAAGCGCCCAGCCAGGTGGCGCGCATGGACCTGGCGATGATCGTCGAGGCGCGCGTGGAAGAAATCCTCTCGCTGGTGCTGCAAGAGATCAAGCGTTCCGGCTACGACGGCCTGCTGCCGGCGGGCGTGGTGCTGACCGGCGGCGCGAGCAACCTGCCCGGCATCCGCGACGTGGCGAACCGGATGCTTCAGATGCCGGTGCGCCTGGCGCGCCCGGAGCGCGTGGCCGGCATGGCTGACGCGGTGCGCAGCCCGGCGTTCAGCACGGCGGTGGGGCTGCTCACGGTGGGCCTGGCGCTCACGGCGCAGGAGCAGCGCGACGCGCGTCGGGGCCGGGGCAAACGGCGGCGGGCCGACAACGGCGCGCGCGGCTTCGGGCTGGGCCGGGCGCTTGGCGGGTTGGTGCGGCGCTTCCTGCCGGAGCAGGAAGAGCCGGAATAACCGCGTCAAGGATCAATTATCTACTTTGTTGATCCAATTAAATAAGTCCCTTCTCTGGCGTCATGCTATAATCTTCATCACCTGTCGCTGTTATGGCCTGTCCGGAAGTCTCAGGGCGAGGGCTGCGAAAGCGTTGTAGGAACCTAGACATTGCCATGTTCCTTCAAGACGCCCAGGGATGCTATGTCTCGGATAGTGCTATTTGATGTTAAGGAGGAAACCGTGCATCGATTGAAGCGTCTGGCCTTATTGATCGTGCTTGGCGCGACGCTCTGCCTCGCGCCGGCTTCGCTCTGGTCCCTTCCGGTTAACGCCCAGGAGGAGGCCTGTCCCGCGCTCGTGGAAGAAGCGCTCGCGCGCGCCGGGGAAGTGTGCACCGCGCTGGGGCGCAACCAGGCCTGCTACGGCAACAGCCTGGTCGAGGCGAGGGACTGGCAACAGGTCGCGCTGTCCGACTTTACCGCGCCCGGCCACCTCGCCGACATCACGCAGGTGGCGACGCTGAACACCGCGCCGATGCGCGTCGAGGAGGACACCTGGGGTGTGGCGGTGCTTTCGCTGCAAGCCAACCTGCCTGAGACTCTGCCGGGGCAAAACGTCACCTTCATCGTCTTTGGCGACGCCGAACTGACGAACGCGGTCTCCCCCGATGCCGTGGCCCCGCCGGCCCCAATGTGTACTGGAACAGTCCTCACCTCAACCGGGACCAACGTCCGCAGCGGGCCGGGCACCGAGTACGAGGTCATCGGCGGCCTGGCGAGCGGCGAAGCCATGACTGCCAATGGGCGCAACGCCGCTGGCGACTGGTTGCGGCTCAGCTATAGGGGGCAAAACGGTTGGGTTCACACCCCGCTGGTTGAGCTGAGTTGCGACCCCGCCACGCTTGACGAGGTGAGCATCGACGATTCGCTCAGCTACACCACGCCGATGCAGGCGTTCTATCTCAAGACCGGCTTCGGCCTGCCGACGTGTCAGGAGGCCCCACATGACGGCGTCATCATCCAGGCCCCGGAGAATGTCACCGTCAACTTCATGATGAACGGCGTCGGGGTATCGCTGGGCAGCACGGCCTTCTTTCTGGTCAACGACGAGGATCAACTGCTGGCGAACGTGATGGAAGGGGCGGTGACGCTCACCTCGGCCGGCAAGTCGCAGACGGCAAGGGCGGGGCAGTACATCGCGGCGACTGCCGACACGCCGCCGACCCGCCCGGCCCCCTGCCCCAGTGAGCTGGTCCAGAGTTTGCCGGTCGAGCTATTGCCGCGACAGATTTGGCTCCCCTGGTGGGGCACGGGGGAAGACTGGACCGAGGGCACGCCGGTGGCGGTCACCCCTGCTGCCGAAGGGACGTGCGTGACGTTGTGCGATGCGACGCATTGCTGGGAAGAGTGCAGATAACCTTCGGAATCGGGAGACTCGCCAAAGAACCTGTCCGCGAAGCACTGGACAGGGGGCTTAAGCCCCCTGTCCGAAGCAACCAGAGCGGTTTTTCGGGCAGGCTGTAAGGATGCGCGCCGCCGCGCTGCCGACGGACAACGGGTTTGCCCCCTGGCACGTTTCCTGTATACTCGTAGGCAGGTCTTTATTGAGTGCTTTACAGGGTTGTGCGGTTTGCAGGCGGATAGCTGCCCGGAAGTTTCACGCTTCTGCGAAGCTAAGGGAGTCTTGAGCTGACCAATGGTACTTTGCGGAGTTGTGCAGTTTACCGTTTTGTGTACAATTAAACTAACTTTGAGGCTGTAGCGCTCCGCTACGGGAAGCCAGGCGGGCGGCGTCTATGACCCCCGGACGTGCGTCCACCATGATGTGGTTCTTGTAGGACCGACCCCCTCCGGCCAAGTGCCGGACCTGCGAGACCCTCCAAAAAGCATCGAGATGATCGATCGGGATGTAGCCACCCCGCTATGGGTGTTCCAGGCGCGGAGTGGGGCGTCTAAACCTCATGAAGGCTTAAGGGATGGAGGGCCTGATGGACGAGAAGCGCACTGGTACTGAAAAGAAGGCGCAGGCGAAGCATGAGCCGGAGCCACTGCTGACGCCCGGCGAGAACTTCGCGCAGATTAAAGTGATCGGCGTCGGCGGGGGTGGCTGCAACGCCATCAACCGCATGATCGACGAGGGCATGACCGGCGTCAATTTCATCGCGGTCAACACCGACGCCCAGGCGTTGCTGCTTTCCAACTGCAAGACGCGGGTGCGCATTGGCGATAAGCTCACGCGCGGGTTGGGCGCCGGCGGCGACCCCGAAGTCGGGCGCAAGGCCGCCGAGGAGTCGGCGGACGAGTTGTACGAGGTCCTGCGCGGCGCGGACATGGTGTTTGTTACGTGCGGCATGGGCGGCGGCACCGGGACCGGCGCCGCTTCGGTCATCGCCCAGGTCGCCCGCGAACTCGGCGCACTGACTATCGGCGTGGTGACTCGTCCCTTCTCCTTTGAAGGGTCGCGGCGCTCCCAGGTGGCCGAGGCGGGGATCGAGGCGATCAAGGGCCAGGTCGATACCCTGATCGTCATCCCCAACGACCGCCTCTTGCAGATCGTGGACAAGCGCGCCAGCCTCAACGACGCCTTCCGCGCCGCCGACGAGGTGCTGCGCCAGGGCATCCAGGGCATTTCGGAGCTGATTACCGTGCCCGGCCTGATTAACCTGGACTTCGCCGACGTGCGCGCGATCATGTCCGAAGGTGGGGCGGCGCTGATGGCGGTCGGGCGCGCCTCCGGCGAGGACCGTGCGCGGGCAGCCGCAGAGGCGGCCATCAGCAGTAACCTGCTCGATGTGACCATCGACGGCGCGCGCGGCATCCTGTTCAATGTCACTGGCGGCCCCGACCTGAGCCTGTTCGAGGTTAACGAGGCCGCGGCCATCATCCGCGAGACCGCGCACCCCGACGTGAACCTGATCTTCGGCGCGGTGATCGACGAAAACATCGGCGACGAAATCCGCATCACGGTGATCGCCACCGGGTTCGAGCAGGCGCGGATGCCGCGCCGCCAGGTGGCGCAGCCGGCGGCTCACGGTCAGGTGCAACCGGCGCGGACTGGACAACCGGCGCAGCCGCAAGGCCCCGCGTCGCAGCAGCCGCGACGCCCGTCCCGACCGGAAGAGTTCTCGGCGCGGGTGTACGACACGGACAATCTGGACATCCCGGCCTTTTTGCGCAAGCGTTAAAAGATCAGACAGGGGGCTTAAGCCCCCTGTCTGGAGCAGTAAGGGCGGGTCTCTGCGAAGCGGTTCGCCCCTACAAGACACATCAGAAGGCCCTCCTCCATCCGGCCCCTGGCCTCGGCGCCTTGCTTTCGCCGCCGAGGTCAGGGGCCGCGCGTGTTCCAGCCACCGGGTCGTGGGCTAGTAAGCTTGCAGCGCGGGGGGAGCTTTTCGGCCCCGGCGCGCCAATCATCATCGGTTGATATGATTAATTGCACAAGCAACCAACCAGGTGATATACTATAATTGGGGAACTTGGTACGGAAGTAGCGGGGGGTCTTTGACCCTGTTCCACTTCAAATGCGCAAGCCGTCTCACTGATGGGGGAGGAGGTGCACCGCCGATTACGCGATGACATCTTATCTCACCAATCCTGCATGTCTGTTTATGAAAACTGAAGACGCCGTAGGAGGAAATAAGGAAATGTTCCGCATGAACAAGCGCATGACTGCGCTCCTCATGGTTGTTTTGATCGTCGCCAGCCTCGCGCCGACTGCGGGCGCGCAGGAACGTGACACGCTGGTCTTCCGATCCGGCCCCACCGACATCCCTACGCTTGACCCTTCTATCGCCAAGGACTCGCAGTCGCTTGACATCCTTGACGAAATCTTTGTCGGCCTGGGGCGGCAGAATGAAGTCACCACCGAGACCGAGCCGGGCACGGCTACGTGGACCGTCGAGGAGGGCGCAGACAACCTCATCTTCACGTTTACCCTCATGCAAGGCATCCCGTGGGTGAAGTACGACGCCGAAGCGGGCGAGGTTGTGCAGGTCACTGACGACGCCGGCAACGTCCGCTACCTGACCGCCTACGATGTTGAGTATTCGATGCTGCGCACGCTCGACCCGGCCACCGCCAGCGAATACGCTTACGTGCTCGCGGGCGCGGTGAAGGGCGGGCAGGATTACAACACCGCCGACCCCTCCGCGCTCTCCGCCGAGGAGATGCAGGCGCTCAGGGATGCCGTCGCCGTTGAAGCGGTTGACGACTCCACCCTCCGCGTTGAGTCCGCCACGAAGGCCTCCTTCCACACCCTGCAAATCGCGGGCATGTGGTTCGGTTACGGCCAGCCGTCGTGGCTGATCGAAGAAGTGGGCGACTTCTGGAGCGAGCCGGAGAACATCCAGACCTACGGCCCCTACGCGGTCGAGTTCTGGTATCACGACGACAGCATCGGCCTGATCGCCAACCCCTTCTGGCCTGGGACCGACACCGTGCCCAAGCCGCAGATTCAACACCTGGTGGGCGTGATCCTGGATGACACGCCGGCGTTCGCCAACTACGAAGCCGGCACGGTGGACCTCACCGACCCGCCGCTCGCGGAGTTGGACCGGATTAAGGCTGACCCGGTGCTGAGCGAGGAACTCTATATCGGGACGCTGTTCTGCACCTACTACTACGGCTTCAACGTCACCAAAGCGCCGGTGGATAACGTGCACCTGCGCCGCGCGCTCTCCTACGCGGTGGACCGCCAGACCTTGATCGACAACGTGACCAAGGGCGGGCAAATCCCCGCGCGCTGGTTCTCGCGCCCCGGCCTCGCGGCGGCGCCCACGCCGGAGCAGTACCCTGATCTGGGCATCGGCTATGACCCCGCAAAGGCTCAGGAGGAGCTGGCGCTGGCGCTCGAAGAGATGGACCTCGCTGACGTGAGCGCGCTGCCGCCGATCACCCTGATGCACAACACCCTCGAGTCCCACGCGCGCATCGCCGAGGCCATCCAGCAAATGTGGGCCAAGGAACTGGGCATCGAGGTTCAGATCACGAACCAGGAATGGGGAGTTTATCTGAGCACCCTGGAAGAGGACCCGCCGCAGATCTGGCGTCTGGGCTGGTGCCTGGACTACCCGGACGCGCACAACTTCGCCAGCGAGGTGTTCCGCTCCGACTCCGGCAACAACCACACCCGCCTGGTGGACCCTGAATACGACGCCCTGGTGGACCGGGCCGCGTATGAGTTGACCGACCTGGCGGAGCGCACCGCCGTTTACGCCGAAGCCGAGCAGCGCCTGATCTACGAAAACGCGGCGATCATCCCCATCTACTGGTACACCGAGCTTGATATGACCAAGCCGTACATCAACCGCACCTTCGGCGTTACCGGGCGCGAGCACTACGAGAAGTGGAGCTTCTCTGAGTAAGAGCCTATCCGAATAATGCTGGACAAGGGGCTTAAGCCCCTTGTCCAGGTCGCTTGTGATGGTTTTTCGGCTTGGTTCTAGGTCGTCGCGCACGGGGCAGGTCCCGATCATGGATCAACAGTAGGGCGCGGCGGTGCTGTGCCCCTACAGCTTTGCTTGAGCCGACAGGGGGCTTAAGCCCCCTGTCCGGGAAGGGCGCAACCCCTGACGCGGTCGTGGGAGCCTCACAAGCCCTGATCAGGTAGTGATTTTTCCCAGGAGCCGATTGATGGGCACGTTTATCGTCCGACGGTTATTATGGATGTTTCTTGTTATTTTCGTCGTCTCCTTGATTACTTTCCTTCTCATGCACGCCGTGCCGGGCGGTCCCTTCAGCAGAGAAAAGCAACTTCCCGAACACATCCTCCGCAACCTGGCGGCGAAATACAACCTGGATGCGCCGTTGCCGGTGCAATACGTGGAGTACATGGGCGACATCCTCATCCCGCGCATCGGCGGCACCGGCGGGCGGTCTACCACCAGCGACTATTTGATCGAGATTCAGTTGCGCGCGGACGACAAAGCGACCGGGGAAGACGAGGGCCTCTACATCCGCTGGATGAACTTCGGCCCCTCGTATGCCTCGCGTAACCGCACGGTCAACGACGTTTTCCGCGAGAACCTGCCCGTCTCGTTTACGCTCGGCGGGTTGGCGCTGACCCTGGCGGCCTTCGTCGGGGTGCCGCTGGGCATTATGGCCGGCCTGAACCGCAACACCGGGGTTGACTATGTGTGCATGGCGATCGCCATCATCGGGGTCTCGGTGCCGCCCATCGTGATGGGGCCGATTTTGCAGTATTTCGTGGCCGTTCAGTTACGCTGGCTGCCGCCGACCGGCTGGGGCACGGTGGAGCAGGCCATTCTGCCCGTCATCGTCCTGGGCGCGGTCTCGATGGCGCTGCTCGCCCGCTTGACCCGCGCCAGCCTGCTACAAGTGCTGCGCGAAGATTTCATCACCACCGCGCGCGCGAAGGGCCTGGCCGAGCGCTCGGTGATCGGCGTCCATGCGCTGAAGAACTCGCTCATCCCGGTGGTCACGGTGCTGGGGCCGCTGTTCGCCGCGCTGGTGACCGGCACGTTCGTCACCGAGACGATCTTCGGCATCCCCGGCATGGGCCGGTATTTCGTCACCAGCATCACTAACCGCGACTATCCGGTCATTATGGGCACCATTCTGCTGTACGCGGTGTTGCTGGTGATCGCCAACGTGATCGTGGACATCACCTACGCCTGGCTCGACCCGCGCATCCGGTTTACATGATTCTTAGGCTGGATAGGGGGCTTTTGAATTTTAACAAAGAAGTGATTCAAGCTTTTGAGCCAACGACTGCGGTGCGTGTGGTGCTTGTCGTGTTGGCGGGCACCTCACCCCCCGTCCCCCTCTCCCGGCTACGCCGGACTATAGACGCAAGCGGAGAGGGGGTGTCGAGCCGCAGGCGAGACGGGGGTGAGGTAGAGAAAGGCCTTAGCACGGCCAGCTGTTGGGGTAAGTTTGAATCAGTTCGATGCTTGAGCAGCGCCCAGTTCCGTCATATACTGGCATTGCCATGTACAGCCATGTGTTCATGCCTTGGGGGCTGAATCATGAAAGTAGCGCACGCGCAGCAACCCGATGCCGGGGTTCATAATCAGGCGGTCGAAATCATCCGCGCGATACTCGCACGGCTGTTCCGGGGTGGTAAGGGGCGCGACTTCGCCATTCGCCTCTGGGATGACCAGATGCTCCCCGCGGAGTCCAGTGATGAACCCCGCTTTATCTTGGTGCTCACCCATCCCGGCGCGCTACGACGGATGTTCTTTCCACCCGGCGAACTCACCCTCGCGGAAGCGTATCTGCGCGGTGATTTCGAGGTTGAAGGCGACATGGTCGCCGCTATGGACCTGGCCGTGCGGCTCATGGACCTTAGGCTTGGCGACTGGCTGTATCTGGCGTGGAAGGTCCTGTCGCTGCCGGCGACGAACCCGCCTAACCTGTATGACCAAGGCCGCCAACGCGCCGAGTTGCACGGCCGGCGTCACTCCCCCGAGCGCGACTGCGCGGCAGTAACGTATCATTACGACACAGGCAACGACTTCTACGCGCTCTTTCTCGGCAAGTGGATGGCCTATTCGTGCGCTTACTTCCCTACCGACGCGACCGATCTGGACACGGCGCAGGAGGCCAAGTTCGAGCACATCTGTCGCAAGTTGCGCCTGAAGCCTGGCGAACGCTTGCTCGACATCGGCTGCGGCTGGGGGGGACTAGTGGTTTACGCGGCGGAGCAATACGGTGTCCAGGCTACCGGCATCAACCTCAGCGACCCGCAGGTTGCGTTCGCCCGCGAGTGGATCCGGCGCGCGGGTGTGACCGACCGGGTGCGCGTGGAGATACGCGACTACCGGGACCTTGATCCCGATCAACCTTTCGACAAGATCGTGAGCGTGGGGATGTTTGAGCATGTCGGGCGCGCCAACCTGCCCGCGTATTTCAGTGCGGTCTATCGCGCGCTACGGCCCGGCGGGCTTTTTCTCAACCACGGGATCGCGGCTCAATATGACCATGCGCCTGGGCTGATCGGTCGTCTGCTCTTCCAACAGGGCCAGTTCAGTCAGCGTTATGTGTTCCCCGATGGTGAGCTGGTGCCCATCAGCGAGGCGCTCGCCGTCGCTGAGCGGGCGGGCTTCGAAGTACGTGATGTGGAGAGCCTGCGCGAACACTACGCGCTTACCTTACGTCACTGGGTTCGAAACCTTGAGGCCGCTCGCGCCGAGGCGGTTCGAGTCAAGGATGAGCGCACCTATCGTAACTGGCGATTGTTCATGTCTGCTTCGGCCCTGGGTTTCGAGATTGGCGAGACGAATGTGTTCCAGGCGTTGCTTTCCAGGAGCCGCAACGATACAGCTGAGCTGCCGCTCACGCGAGCCCACCTGTACCAGCCGTGACCATGTCCGCAAGCGTCAGGTCAAACGTGCCAAGCTCGCCTGGTGTGATCGCGCGATGTATGATTCCTGGTCACCAAAGGGGTTCACAATCGCGCAATTGACGGCTACGGTTTGTCCCCCCTCGTATCGCTAAACACTCGCGTAGATTGTCTTGGGATGAGCTTGTAAGGACTCTCAAAAAAACGTCTCGTTGCAATGTTCGGATTCTCGATGCGCTCGAACAGGGCTTTCGCCAGCTTCTGCCCAATGTCACGGGGATTCTGCGCGATGGTCGTGAGCGTCGGTCGAACGATGGTCGCCTCAGGAATGTCATCAAAGCCGACCACGGCCACATCGTCCGGGATCGAATAACCTGCTTCTTGAAGGGCAAGGATGACCCCAATCGCCATCAAATCGTTTATCACCATGAGCGCAGACGGTAGCTCGCCAACCTGCATCAGGGCGTGCGCGGCTTTTGTTCCACTTTCCAGCGTAAAGTCGCCCTGCGGCATGAAACGTGGATCGACTGTCAGGCCGCCTTCGTGCATCGCGCGCATGAAACCGCGCACGCGCCGTGGACCAGGAGGAAAATAGTCTGGAACACCGATGTAGCCGATGCTGGTGTGTCGGCACTCCGAAATGAGCCAGCAAGTAGCCTCATAGGTAGCGAGTTCGTCATTGAGATAAACGACATCAATGTTAGGATGGTCGACGTGTTGGCCCAGAACGACAAAAGGTATGTGGGTTTGTGAAACGTAGTGGTCAAGTTCCTCTGTCGAGAGGCGTATCGGCACCATAATGACGCCATCAACCCCGCGCCCCAGCACAATTTCGCAAAAATGCTTTTCTTTCTCATACAGATGGTCACTGTTGGAGATGAGCACTTCGTAGTCATGCTGGTGGGCAACATCCTGGACGGCGCGAGCTATGGGATGGTAAAAAGCGTTAGACAGGTCCGCGATCAGCAGGGCAATGGTCTGCGTGCGCTGGATGCGTAAACGGCGTGCAAGGACGTTCGGTCGATAGCCCAGCTCCTCTACAGCGGCCAGAACCCGCTGTCTGGTTTCATCGCTGATTTGCACCGCAGTCTCGCTGCTGTTGAGCACACGAGAGACGGTGGGCTGGGAAACCCCAGCCAGTTTTGCAACATCGTACATGGTTGGCGGTTTGAGTTTAGGCTTTTTCATAGTTTCCTCTTGCTCTGCGAAAGATCCGCTCAACATCTACGATTGCCCTTGCACCCACTTAGGATCGCCACGATTGTCATATCGGATTGCTCCGGGCGATTGCTACTCAATCAGTACATAAGACTTTGGAAACAGGCTCTCCCCTATTGAGAGCGCTTGCTCGCCCCTGCTCCGCCCCTTGTGGACCGAGTATCCCTAAAATCCCCCTCATATGCAATCCCCTCTTGACATGTTCACGGGCCTATGCTTTAATTAGCTTTGTGAATTCGACTGCACGAATTCGGATACACGGACACAATATGATATTGTAATCGCGTTTGCGAGAATGTCACGTGTTTAGAACCGAATTACGATGAAAATCTACCTCAAAACTTGAAGCGCCCGTTCTGCTCAAAGTGCCTGTTTTCAGGTGTCCATATTCTGAAACAGGCTCGCGGGGGATCATTCATCATTTCGACAACTGTAACTGCTTCTTGGCAGGTTAGCAGACATACTGGAATAATCCCGACATTGCTTCACTCATAGCCACTACCCTTTGGTTTGGCGGATCACCACGCCGAAAGGAGGTGAAATCCACAACGAGAAGCCATCTGGACGAGTGAGGGGTCAATTCATGAACATTGCCTCTACAACTTCCTCCCTCAACCGCTCCTGGAATGGCTTCGCATCAATTTCGACCCAAGAACCCGCTCGAAATCGGAGACTTGTTCTTTGAGGAGGAAAACTCATGTTCAAGCGTCTGTCTTTGATCGGCCTCGCGCTGCTTGTCATGGCGGGGATGGTGCTCTCCCTCCCGATGCAGAGGACGGTAGCTCAGGAGGCTACACCAGTACCCACCGAAACGCCCATTGTGGCTGAAATCGGCACCGGCGCTACGCACATTTCGTTCTGGAACGGTCTCACCGGGTCGGATGGGGTCACGCTCAATGAGATGTTGGCCAAGTTCGCTGAAGAAAACCCGGAAATTTCTGTTACAGTCGAAATGATCGCCTGGAATACGCTTTACCAGAAGCTCCAGACCGCGTTTGTGGCCGGTACCTACCCGGACGTGTTCCTGCTCCATGCGTCGGAAGTCCCCCAGTATGCCAGCTATGGCGTGCTCAGGGACCTGGGCGACCAGTACGTCTCCGGCGGCGGCTGGTTCCCCGATGATGACATTTCGGCAAACACCATGAGCGGTATGATGTGGGATGGCGTGATCTACGGCATTCCGCTGGACAACCACGGGCGTGGCTTGTGGATCAACATCGACATGTTCGAGGCTGCCGGAATCTCTACCGACCCCGCCACTGCACCGACCACCTACGAAGGCTGGGTTGAGCTGTTCCAGAAGCTCACCCTCGACGCCAACGGCAATAATGCGCTGTCACCCGACTTCGACCCCGAAAACGTGGTGCAGTGGGGTTATGCGTGCGGCGAATGGATCAATGTCAACTTCATAGCCGCCCTCTACCAGCATGGTGGAACCTTCTTGAGTGAAGATGGCAAGACGGTGACCGTTAACTCCGAGGCCGGCCTCACGGCGCTCCAGCAGACATACGATCTGATCTACAAGTATCATGTCACGCCACCTCCGGCTGGTTTCGACACCTGGCAAGGCTTCGGGGCTGGCACGGTTGCCGTGCTTCCTACCGGCACCTGGTACCGCAATCAGTCCTTGCTGCAGACCGACATCAACAGCAGGGCTTGGCCCAATTGGCAGTGGGGCCCCAAGAAGGCGACCTGGTTCGGTACCCACACCTTCATGGTTCCCGCAGGCCTGGAAGGCGAGAAGCTTGATGCCGTGCTGCAAATGATCCGGTGGGTGAGCGAACATCAGGTGGATTGGGCGTCATCCGGTCAGGTGCCGGCGCGCCTGTCGGCGCAGGCGGCCCTCGATCCTGAGAACTATCCGTCCAATATTCTGCTGGGCCAGACATTCACTGAGTACGGGGTTCAGGACCCGCGAACCACCGTGACCCAGGAACTGCTCAGCCTTCTCGATGCAGGACTGCAAGAGGCGCTCAACGACATCAAGCCCGTCGATCAGGCATTGAACGATGCTGCGGCACTGATGCAGGAAGCGCTGGATCGCGCGGGATAACGCGGCAAATTGAGGTAAATGCGTGTGGGGCGGATCGCTGATCCGCCCCACACTCTTCGTGAAAGTGCCGTGCGAATCGGGTGCATTCCAAGTTGGGGCAACTTCTGGTGCGCGCGCTTGACCTCACCCCTCGCGCTTCCCGGCTTGCGCCGGGCAGGCAGCGCAATCCCCGCTCCACACGTGGCTGTAGTCCGGCGAAGC
>DAOTXU010000356.1:0-12884 GCA_034435135.1 Anaerolineae bacterium
CTACATCCGCTCCGGCGTGGTCATGCCCATGAGCTTGAGCACGCGCTCGAAGATCACCCGCGCCGCCTTGTAGAGCCGCAGCCGCGCCTTCGCCAGCTCCGGTGGGGTCTCTGAGTGCAGCACGCGCACCGTCTCGTAGGTCGTGTGGAACACGCGCGCCAGCTCCAGCGCGTAGGTCGCCAGGTGGTGCGGCTCCAGGTGCTCAACCGCGAAGGCGATCACCTGCGGCAGTTCGAGCAGCTTGCGGATCAGGCGCAGTTCGCGCGGGTCGGTCAGCAGGCGCACATCCGCGCCCGCGTCGGTGACGCCCGCCTCCGCCGCCTGCCGCTCAACGCCCCGACAGCGCACGTAGGCGTACTGGATGGTGTACACCGGGTTCTCGTCCGACTGCGCCTTCGCGCGGTCCAGGTCAAAGTATAAATGGGCTTCGGGTTTATAGGCGAGGATAAAGTAGCGCACCGCGTCGCGGCCCACTTCGTCCACCAGTTCGTCGAGGGTGACGAAATGGCCCTTGCGCTTGCTCATGCGCCGGGCCTCGTCGCCTTCCATCAAGATCACCGCCTGGTGGATGATGACGTGGATCGGAGACGGATCATAGCCGGCGGCCTGCACGCCTGCTGCGACGACCGGATACTGCGCCGCATGGTCCGGCCCGAAGATGTCAATGATGCGGTCGAAGCCGCGCTCCAGCTTGTTGATGTGGTATGCGATGTCCGGCGTGACGTAGGTCGGTTCGCCGGCGCTCTTGACCACCACGCGGTCTTTTTCCCAGCCAAACCGGGTCATGCGGAACCACACCGCGCCGTCGGCGTCGTAGATGTAATCGCGCTCGCGCAGCTTCGCCAGCAGGCGGTCGATGTCGCCGTTTTCGTACAACCAGTTCTCGTTGAACCAGTGGTCGAACACGACGCCGATCCGTCGCAGTGAGGCGCGGATATGGGCGAAGATCGTATGTTCGGCGATTTCTTTGAACGCGCGCCAATCCTTGTCCTTCAGCGCGTCGCCGTGCGCGTACACCAGGCTGGCCGCGACCCAGCGCAGGTATTGGCCCTGGTAGCCGTCTTCGGGGAAGGTGAACGGCTCGCCGAGCATCTCCAAATAGCGCGCCTGGAGGCTGAGGCCCAGCACTTCCATCTGGTGGCCGGCGTTGTTGAAATAGTACTCGCGCTCGGTCTCATAGCCGGCGGCGGCGAGCAGGTTGGCGAGCGTGTCGCCCATCACCGCGCCGCGCGTGTGCGCGATGGTGATCGGCCCGCTGGGGTTGGCGCTGACGAACTCCACCTGCGCCTTGCGTCCCTTGCCTGCCTCGATGTCCCCGGCCCGCTCAGGCCCTTCCTCGACGATGGCGGTGGTCTGCCCGGCCAGCCACGACTCGCTGAGCCAGAAGTTGAGGAACCCCGGCCCGGCGATCTCCACCTTGCCCACGAAGTCGGCGGCGGGCATGTGCCTTGCCAACGCCTCGGCGACCTGGCGCGGGGCCATGCGCGCGAGCTTCGCCAGTTGCATCGCCGCCGGCGTCGCGTAATCGCCGCGCGCCTCGCTCTCGGACTGGCTGACAGGGATGGTTTCAGGGATGTCGAAAGCCGGCAAATCGCCCGCAGCTTGCGCCGCTGCGAGGGCGCGCCGGGTCAGGTCGGCGATTTCGGCGGTGAGCAGTTTCAAGGTTGCCGCTCCTGTGGTAGGTGTTGCGTCAAGCGTGGAGCGTATTCTACCAGCGCCGCCGCCTGAGACCAAGCCGGAGGCTGGATACTGGGAGTTGGTCGTTGGCGGTTGGCGGCGCGAGATTACTTCGCTGGCGGCGTGGGGATGGGTTTCCCGCGCGCCTGGAGGATCGCCTCAATCGCGGTGTACAACTCGTTGGGGCCAAAAGGCTTCGGCAGGAAGCCATCCACACAAAGGATCTCCACACCCACGAGTTGGGCGAACACCTTCCAGAGCCACCGCCGGTGCGGAGGGACCACCTTAAGCGCGACGCGATTCGCCCCGAACGTCAACATCGGTTGTCTGCGCAGTTTTCGACGCAGCATCTCGCGCATTCCACGCTTCTCCAACGCCGAACCCTTCGCCGTCAAAATGAGGACGGGGATACGGCGCAGTGCCCTGTCCGCCTGCATCAGCCGGCAGAGCGCCAGGCCGTCGATACGTGGTCGCATCAGGTCTTGGGTGAACAAATCGACCTGTATGTTGCGCAAAATGGTCAGCGCGTCGTCCTCGCTTGTTGTGTAAATGTGCTCGTAGCCGCGCCGTTCCAGGATCAGGTTGAGCAGTTTGAGCATCTCCAGCTCATCGTCCAGGCTTAGGATGCGCGCCATATCGTCTCTCCTCTTCCAGAGTATCCGGGGTTCCCTCGGCTGCGGCGATGCCGCCACCGAGGATCAAGAGTCGCGCCATGATGCGCCTCTTTCGTTGAGCGAAGCTTGTCTTATAGTTGCATTATCGTCTAGACCGCCCGCTCTGCAACTCGATCACTCCATCCGCGCCGATGGGATAGCGCGCGCCGCACGCGGCGCACGTCAGCGCGCCCTCGCCCTCGGCCATTGCAGATGCGCTACACGCCGGGCAGCGCAACGCCTCCACCAGCGGGCGGACGCCGCCCATGCCTCTCCCTGGTACACCCGGCTTCCACGCCAACACGATGTCGTAGTCCACCTGCCATGCCCAGAACTCGACGCCTTCCAGACTCAGCCCTTCGAGCAGCATTGCCAGCGCCGGCTCGCTCAGCGCTTTGCCCGGCATCAGGCGCGCGTCGCGGCCCCGCCGCCGCGTCGTCACGAGCGCGCCGCCCGGCTTCAGCGCGCGGACCATCTCGGCCAGCGCCGCGCGCTGATCCTCAAAGAATTCCAGCGCTTCCAGGCACGTCACCATGTCGAATGTATTGTCGGGGAAGGGGAGACATTCAGCCGCGTGCCAGAGCAGGCGCACCCGTCGCGCGTAGGATGCGAGCTTGTGCGCGGCGGTGCGCAGCATCCGGCGCGAGAGGTCCAGCCCCCATACGTAGCCGTTGAACGTGGGCGTTTCCATAAGAAGCAGCGGCAGGCGACCCGTGCCGGTCGCCACGTCGAGCACCAGCGCGGCGCGCACATCCTCCAGCGCGGGAAGCACGTACCGCCCCAGGTAGCGGGCCTCGGTTTCGGGGTCGAAGCCCTTAATGGCGTCGTACCGCCCGGCGTACAGGTCGTAGAGCCACACGACCACGCGCCGGCCCAGGTAAACCCCCTCGGTGATGACCAGCAGGTACCACGCGAGGGCGACGCCGATCAGCCCTATGAGGCCGAGGATCAAGAGTCTCGCATCCAGCGATCAACCCCTGGCGAAGAGAGCACGGCAGCTATACCTTCAGGGTACGCCGCGCCTTAACCATAAAGCTTTGCTTCATCATATCACGAGGCGTTTTCCGGGCGGTAGAGTTCTCTTGTCAGCCGTTCGACCCACCCAGAGCGGCATCTCACAGCTCAACGCTAATCGCCAGCGGCTAACCGTCTCAGATAGGGCAGCACCAGCGCCGCCGTCAACGCCACACTGAGCGCCAGCGCCGCCGTGATGGTCCACGCCGCGCCCAACGCCGCGTACTCGCGGATCAACCAGTAGCCGGGCGCGGCCATGATCGCCAGCGCGACCAGCTTGGCGCACAGCGCCCGGTTCACGCGCTCCAGCGCGCGGTAGAGCGCGCCCATGCTGCCGCCCGCCGCCGCAATCGCGCCGTAAACCGCCAGCACGCCGATGAGCGGCGCCGCAGGGGTGGCCTCCTCGCCATAGAGAAAGGGCACCAGCCACGGCGCGATTAACGCAAACAGCCCGAAGATCGCCACGCTGCCTGCCGCCAGCGCCTTCGTGACCCGCGCATAGTTGCGCCGCAACGCGGCGTGGTCGCCGCGCCCCACGTCTTGCGGCAGCCGGACGCCCAGGTTGCTCATCACCGCGTTAAAGGCCGCCGACGGCATACTGATCGCGCTCTGCGCCAGGCTCAGGTAGCCGGCGGCAGCCTCGCCGTGCAGCCTGCCCAGAAGTTGCAGCGGCAGCAGCGTAAACAGGGTCGCCACGTTCTTGTCCAGCGCGATGCCGAAGCCGAAGCCCAGATAAGGCCGCACCGGCGCGCCGAACACGCGGCTCAATATGGCTCTCCACCCCGGCAGCGCGGGATGCAGGCGCGCGCGGGTGAGCGCATAATAGGCCACCGCGAAGCCTCCGATCAGCGCGCTCGCCGCCAGCCGCGCCGCAATCACGCCGCCCGGCCCGTGCCCGCCAAGCACCGCCGCCCCGATCACGCCCAGGTCCGCCAGGGCCAGGAGCGCGGTCATCGTCGTGAAGCGCGCCATCTGACGCGCGCTTTGCAGCGCCAGCGCGACAAGCTGATGCACCGGGTCCAGTGCGAGCAGCAACGCCAGCCCGCGCGCCAGCTCACCCACCGTCGACGCGCCGTAGAACCAGGTCGCCACCGCCGGCCCCAGGGCAAACGCCAGCGCCAGCCCGATGATCGCCACCCACGCCGAGACCTTGATATAGAAAGCGATCAGGTCAAGCGCCGCCTCGCGGTCGGCCCGCGCAAGCGCCGCCGCCAGCCGCACCGAGGTTGCAGGCCCCAGTCCCGTCAGGTCGAGCGTGGTCAACATGCCGTAGAGCGCCACCGCCAGCTTGTAAACCCCGTACCCTTCCGGCTCCAAGCCGCGAAACACGATGATCGAGGTCAGCAGCGTCGCGCCTATGTTGACCGCGGTGCCCACCTGCAAAATGGCGGTATCGCGCACAAACTTGCTGCGCGCGAGGCTGCTCAATCGTTGCCGGACGCTGAAAGCGCGTTTCTTGTGGCTCGACACTCGTGACTCGCTACCCGTCACTGGCTGCGCGTTGGCGTCAATGCTTTGTATAGCGCGAGCACCTGTTCAGCGACCCGATCCCAGCCGTGCGCCTCGGCGCGACGGCGCGCCCCCTGCCCCAGGCGCGCGCGCAGCGCGTCGTCGTCCAGCAGGCGGAGGATCGCCGCTGCCGTCGCGTCGGGGTCGTTCTGTGGCGCGAGCAGGCCGGTTTCTTCGTGCAACACCGCCTCCTCTGCGCCGGAGCCGCGCGCCGCCACCGCCGGCAACCCTGCCGCGCCCGCTTCCAGGTAGACCAAGCCGAACCCTTCAAACTTCTCGCGCACAGTGATCGGCGTCAGCGCGAATAGATCGGCGTGATGATACCACGCGCGCAACGTCTCGTCGTCCACCCGGCCCAGCAAGCGCACGCCGGGCGTCGCGCGCAGGCGCGCCGCCAGATCGGGGGCGGCCTCCGCGTCGCCGATGATGACATACTCCGCACCGGGGTGCGTCCGTCGGACGGCCTGCATGGCCTCTGCAACCACATGATACCCCTTGCGCGCCTTAATCTGCCCCACGCCCAGAATCACCGGGCCGCGCCTGGGTCCGGGCGCAGGCGCAGGCGCGGCGAAGCGCCGCCAGTGCACCCCGTTGTGGATCACCGCCGTGCGCGCGCCGGGCAGAGCTTTCCTCACCTGCGCCTCGGTGTAGGCGCTCACGCAGACGACCGTCGCCCGCCGCGCGGCGACCGCAAATAGCCAGCCCACGCTGCGCCGCCGGAGGGCTTGCGGCAGGTACGTCCCGTGCGCCGTGATGACCAGCGGCTTTCCCATCCATACCCCTAGCGGGGCGAACGGCTCGGCGGTGATGTGCGCCAGGTCGCAGCGGCGTACAAGCCGCCGGGCCGCCGGCGCGCGGAGCAGGGTTCGCGGCGTTAGCCAGCGCCGCCGGTCGGTGAGCGAGGGGAGAATGGGGTGATAGCCGCAGTGAGGCAGGCCGCTGTCGCCGGGCGAGTCGGCGGCGGTGATGAGCACGGCCTCAACGCCGGTCGCGGTCAGCGCGTCGATCAGGTCGAGCGTATAACGCCCCCACCCGCTGGCCGGCGTCAGCGCGGGTGCGATAAAGCCTACGCGCAAGGGCATCTCCCGTGTGCGACTAAGCGCCCAGTTGCGTCAGCCACGCCGCTTCCGATTTTCGCGCCTGGATATGCGCTGCGACCAGATCGATCCCGTAATAATCGGCGATGCGAAACACCGCGTAAAGAATATCGGCCAGTTCGTCGCCGACCTTCTGTGGATCGACCTGGTATTGGGGCATCTGGTCTCTCTGGGCGAGATAGTACTTCTCGGCAACCATGACGTATTTTGCCAGCTCTCCCACTTGCTTAACCAGCTCAATCATCGCCCCCTCGACGCCCCAGGGTCGCCTTTCGACTTTCTCAAAACGCCGGTAGATGGCGCGGGCCAGCCCAATCGCTTCACGAAACGTCATGTCATCGGACATCGTCTTTGCTCCTGTCGCGCTCCGGCGCCAACTGGCGCCGCATGAACTCCAAAAGTCCCACCGCCCGCGCCTCCCACGTGTAACGCCCCGCGACGCGCGCGCGCGCCCGCGCCGCCATCTGCGCGCCGAGCGCGGGATCGTCCCGCAGGCGGCAGAGCGCCGCCGCCAGCGCTTCCGCGTCGCCGGGCGGGACCAGCAGCGCCGTCTCCTCGTGCGCCACGATCTCGCGCGTGCTGGGCAGGTCGGTGGCGACAATGGGCCTGTCGCTCGCCATGTACTCGAACAACTTCATCGGCGAGGTGTAATGGGCGAAGAACGGCGTCCACGGCGAGGGCATCACACACACGTCAAAGGCTGCCAGACAGCGCGGCACTTCCGCCGGGGGCACAGTCCCCACATAGATCAACCTCTTGTCAGAGAGGATCCCCCGCGCGCGCAGCGCGCCCACCGCCTCCGCCGGGCCGCCGACCAGGCACACGTGTACGTCCTCGGTAAGCGCCGCCGCCTGGACCAGCGTATCCAGCCCCTTGGGCATGTCCATCGTGTGGAAGCGCCCCGCGTACCCGGCGATGAACGCCCCTTCCGGCAGACCCAGCGCCCGCCGCGCCTCGGCCTGGTCAAGGGGGCCGGCGAAGCGCGCCCAACGCACGGCGTCAGGCGCAACGTGGATGCGGTCGGCTGGAACGCCGAGGCCGGCGTAATCCTCGGCGAGCCGCCGCGTGAGCGCGATCACCCCCGCCGTGCGCCGCAGCGCCCACCGGTGCAGCCGGCGGCCCGCCGCCGAGCCGGGGAAGCGGTGCGCCTCGTAGAACGTCCGCCGCCGCCGGCCGGCCAGGATCAGGGCAACGGCGGCCAGCGCGTCGCGGGTGAAGAAAACATCGGCGCGCGTGCGCCGCAGGTTCCAGAGCAGCGCAAGCGTGTACGTGGCCGATTGCAGGGCGAACGCCAACCGTTGCATGAACCGGGGGTTCCCCATGCGTTGCGCCAGCGGGAACAGGTCCAGGCACGGCAGGGCGCGCAGAGTGAAGTTGCGCGCCACGTCGTAATGGTCGAATGGATCAACGCCGGCCAATTCCGGCGTGTTGATCCGGCGCGGATGCCACAGCGCCACTTCCGCGCCCGCGTGGGCGAACGCCTCGCACATCTGCATGATTTGGCCGCCGTGCGCCTTCTCGGTGGGCAGGCGCGCATTGGCGAGATAGAGCAGCCGGGTCATCATCGCTGCAACTGCTCCAGGACACCGAGCACTGCCGCCCCGATGTGCGTCGGCGTAAACGCCTCCTGCACACGACGGTAGCCGTTCTCGGCCAGGCGTTCGCGGGAGGTTGGGTCGTCCGCCAGGGCGCAGACCGCCGAAGCCAGCGCGTCGGGGTCGGCGGGCGGGACCAAGCGAAGATGCACCCCATCGGCAAAAGCCTGGCGCACCGTGTCCGACTCGCCGGTAATGAGGGGCTTCCGCATGGCGAGGTTTTGATACACCTTGTTGGGCACCACGCGCCGGGTTTTGTCCCCTGCGCCGAACACGCCGAGCGTGATGTCAGCCTCGGCGATTCGCCCCGGCAGGGTTTCGGGAGGGACGGGGTCGGCAAAGCGAACGTTGGGCAGGTCCAGATGGCGCGCAAGCTCGCGCATGGCGGCGTATCTTTGCCCGCGCCCAATCAACTCAAATTCGATTTCGGGCCGCTCCCGGAGCCGGTTCGCCGCGTGGAGCATATACTCGACCCCATGAAAGGGGATGTACGAGCCAAAGAACTGCACGCGGACACGACCGTCCTCCGCCCGCTCAGGCATCGGGTGAAACCAGACATCGTAAGCGCCCACCGGGACGACGTGAAACCGCTCTGCGGGCAGGTGCAAAAGCCGGCTGAGATAATCGCGCTGCGGGACGGTATCGACCAGGACGACGTCCGCCAGGCGCGCGGCCAACCAATCCAACCGATAATAGACGCCGGCGCGCCACGATCCCGGCCTGGTTGTCTGGCGGTCGAGGACGCCGGTGTCGTAGAGCGAGATCAGGCAGTCGAAGACCAGCGAGATGCCACGCAGGCGCGCCAGCATCCAGGCGAGTGGGACCAGGGTCTGGTTGAATTCAGGGACGATGATGACATCAGGGCGCGGGCAGCGGCGGTAGGTAACCAGCAGGGGCGCGACCTTGCGCCAGGTGGGGAGCCGGCGCTCCACGTTAGTGAGGCTGACTCGCACCCCGTGCCGGGCCAAGCCGGCGCGGATGATCTGATTGCGGGGATAGTCGGGATCAAAGGCGCCGAAGTAACAGACGTGCATAAGAGTCTATCGTTTTCGCCCCACCGCGATGATCTGGAACGTGAAGAAGTCGCGGAAGGGGAACAGGAGATCGAAGACGCGCAGGGCGGTAAGCGCATTCGTGAGCCGCCGCGTCGCTCCGCCCACGAGCCGGCCCGCCGGCCGGTCGCCCAGGCTGTCGTAGAGGCGGTACTTGCGGCTGATGGTGACAACCGCAAAACCCGCTTCCGTGAGCATCTGCGCCGTCGTGCGCGCCGTGAAGAAACGCACATGGCCGATGTCGAGGATGCCCCGGCGTGCATACCCCCACCGACCCCACAGTAGCCGCCAGATCACGACCCAGTAGCGGAAGTTCGGCACAGAGGCGATCAGGGTTGCGCCCGGCGACATTAGCGGGTTAATCTTGTCGCGCAGCACGCGCCACGGGTCGCGCAGGTGCTCCAGCACGTCCAGACAGAGCGCAGCGTCGAAGTGCCCCGGCGGATAGGGCAAGTCAAGGGTCTCGATGTCGCCTATGTGCACCGCGTCGAGACGACTGGCAGCCTGGGCCGCGATCTCACCTTCCTGTTCCACGCCGACGACTTCTTCGAGATGCAGCGTTTTCTTAAGCATGGCCTCAGTCTCTCCGAACGCGCAGCCTATCGAAAGCAAACGGCGCGTCTCCGGCGGCAGCAGCGCCCGCGAGAATTGGCGCACGTTCTTGTAGTACTCGTCGGCGCGGTCCCGGTTATTCAAGGCGGTATCCCGTCATGGGTTATAGGTGCCGATCATCTGGACAGCGCCCTGAATTGCGCGACCAGCCGGTCCATCAGCCCGTCGAGGCTGTGCGCGGCGCAGGTCGCCCGGCGCAGGTCTGCTCCGATGGCCGCGCGCGCCTCCGGCTTCATCGAGAGCAGCGCCGCGAGCCGCGTTGCCAGCCCCTCAGCGTCCTCAGGGCCGTCGATCAGCAGCGCGTCAGTGTGCGCGCCCAGCACGTCGGCGTAAGCGGGATTGGCGACGACCACCGGTGTGGCGCAGAGCATCGCTTCGAGCGCAGCCTTGTCGAAGTGGCCCGGCGGGCTGAGGTTGAGCGCCGCGGTCGATTGGTGATAAAGCGCCGGCAGGGCGTCGTAGGGCATTCCGCCGCTGAAGCGGAAGCGGTCGGCAAGGCCCACCCGCGCGACCTCCGCCTCCAGTTCGGCGCGGTAGCCCGGCGACTCGGCGGTCTCGCCGCCGACGGCCAGGAAGGTCACGTCGCGCTTGGCGTACCCATCCCGGAGCAGCGCCGCTGCCTGAATCATCGTGCGGTGATACTTGCTGGGCGACAACCGCGCGACCATCACCACCTGCGGCGGCGCGGATTCGGCGGGCGGGTCGGCGGGGGCGAACAGGTCAGCGTCGATGCCGTGCCCGATGGCCATCGCTTTAGGGCTGGGAATCGGGAAGCTGCTCGGCGCGGCGGTGACCACACGATCCACGAGCGCCAGCGCCAGGCGCAGTTCCGGGCTGGCAGTACGGTGCGTGTACCACAGCACGACCGGCTTTCGATGGAGCCGGGCCAGAGGGGCGATCAGCCAAGCGTAGCGAGGGATCATGTGGCAGAAGATCACGTCGCAGCGGGGCACGGCGTTCCACGCTGCGTGGTAGAAAGCTGCAAGCTGGCCGGGGCGCTTGACGCCGCGCTCCTTGCCGAGCGAAATCAGCGTGACGTTTCCCGGCAGGCGCGTCAGTCCATGCTCCTGGCAGATGACCGTCAACTGGTCCACGCGCGCCGCCAGCGCCCGCACCCACTGGGCAGTGAACCCAACGCCCCCGTCCCGCTCATCCACTTTGTAGGTGGTCATCAATACGCGCATCGGGCCTGTTTCCTTCACAGTGCCTCCCGTTTACCAAGCGCCGCTGTGAAGCGCCACGTGTCCAGCAGCGCCTCGGTGAGCTTGTCGGGATCGAAGCGCTCGCAGACGTGCTGGTGGGCGCGAGCACCCATGTTGCGCGCCAGCTCCGGGTCGCGCAGCAAGAGAGTCAGCTTCTCGCCCATGTCATCGGGGTCGCCGGCGCGGGTGAGAAAGCCGGTCTCGCCGTCGATGATCGCGTCCTGCACGGCGGCGATATTCGTGCTCACGATGGGCAGGCCTGCCGCCGCCGCTTCAATCGCCACCCTCGGCATCCCCTCGTAGCGCGAACTGAGTGCGTACACCTGGCTCATTGCGTAATAGAGGGGCAGCTCAGCGTGCGGGAGCGCCCCGGCAAAGATCGCCGCGTCGCCGAGCAGCGCTAGCGCCTGCTGTCGCAGGTCTCTGGCTTTGCTGAAGTCTCCGACCAGCACCAGCCGCACGTCCGGCACAACCCGCCGCGCCCGGTCAACCGCCTGGAACAGCAGCGGCAGATTCTTGAAGCTGACCGGCCTCCCCACCCACAGCGCCACGCGATGTTCAGGCCGCAGCCCCAGCCGCGCGCGCAGCGCCGCGATGTCTTGCGCAGGGAAGGGTCCCCGGAAAAGGTCCAGGTTAACCGGTACGGGGATTACCCCTATCCGCGCGGGGTCTACGCCCAGGGCGATATACTTCTCGCGCTCACGGCTGTTCGTCACCCGGTGCGTATCTCCGCGTGGGATGACGAACTTCGCCAGCCGGTTAAAGAGACGATTGCGCAGCGGGTGTTCGCCCAGAAAATCCGGGTTGTCAATGAAGGTGCTGTGGTTCTGCAACGCCAGCGGCAGACCAAACCGCCGCTTGAGCATCCACCCGACCAGCCCGGTCCCAAACGGGTCTTGCGCGGTCACGACATCCGCCTGCCGCGCGCGGTGCGCCTGCGCCGCCAGCCGGTAGGCGTCCCAGGCGAACATCAGACGCGAGCGGCTGTTGGTCGGGATGGCGGTGAGGTGCGGCGAAAGCTCCGCGCGGCGCAGGCCCTCAACGCGGCGGGAGCACACAATCGTGGTAATGTGGCCGGCGCGCGCGGCGTAGTCGATGTGACGCTGGCGCGCGTCGCCGATGCTCTGTGTGAGGATGGCCGTGTCCAGGCTAATCATCAGAACGTGCAAGACGAAGCTCCTGTCCGAGGCGGCCCGTCAGCATAGGACTGATGATACCAGACGCCGCGCAATTTGTGTGCGACTCATGTGCTACAATTAGGATGAGGGATTTAGGAGGGTGCGCGATGACCTCAACGCCGTTAGCGCCGGGCGTGACGCCAACTTACGGCGAGCCGGTGACTGAGGAGAAGCTGCAAGAGATCGTGGACCGGATCGTGGAGCGCTTCAACCCGGAGCGGATCATTCTTTTCGGCTCGTATGCTTATGGCAATCCCACCCCTGACAGCGACGTGGACTTGCTGGTGATTATGGAGAGCGATAAGCCACTGGTCGAGCGCTCGGCGGCAGTGTCGCTGCTGCTCTCTGCACGCGCATTCCCGATGGACATCTTAGCGTACACGCCTCAGGAGATCGAGGAGCAGCGCGGCAAGTTCAACCCCTTTCTGCGCGAGGTGCTGATGAAAGGGCGGGTGCTGTACGCGCGCCCAGACGTTGCAGATGACGCACGGCGGTCAGCAAAGGATGGGGATTTTATGGGCGACCCGACCGAAGCCATGAGGAACTGGATTCAGAGAGCCGAAGAGGATTACCAGACGGCGTATGTGATGATGCATGTTGAAGGAGGTCCGGTTTCCAGCGTGGTCTGTTTTCACGCGCAGCAGTGCGTAGAGAAGTACCTGAAGGCGCTGTTGGCACAACATCAGGTCTTCATTCCAAAGACTCATAACCTGTCGGATCTGTACAAACTGAGTGAACCCGCTCAACCGGATCTTCGCCTGAACGAGGCGGATCTCGGATGGCTCTCGGAACGGGGCATAGTCGCTCGCTATCCCGAAGGCGGCGTAACGGTAACCGACGCCGGGCGCGCGCTGGCAATCATGGACGCGGTGCGCAAGCGCATACGTGAGGCGTTCACCCTCGGCTGAGGTTTTAAGCTCCCCGCGAGCCTGAAGCTCGCGGGGAGCTTTTTTTATGGCCCGTTACCTCAACTCTATCGACTTGCCCTCGATGATCCGTTTCCCCATGGCGATGAACTCGCCGACGGGCTTCGCGCCCAGGTCCTCCCCCGTGCGCAGACGCACCGCCACCGCCTCGGCCTGCCTCTCGCGGTCGCCGATGACGAGCATATACGGCACCTTCTGCACCTGCGCGTTGCGAATCTTCGCGCTCATGCGGTCGCCGGAGGCGTCTACTTCCACGCGGAGGCCGGCGGCCTGGAGCTGTGCCTGAACGCGGCGCGCGTAGTCGAGGTGCCGGTCGGCGATGGGGATGACCACCGCCTGCACCGGCGCGAGCCAGACGGGGAACGCGCC
>DAOTXU010000357.1:0-4060 GCA_034435135.1 Anaerolineae bacterium
GTGTCAGAGCACAGAGTCACAGAGTTCAGAGTCTCAGAGCGGCAATCCACTGGGGGCGCACACCCGAAACCCGGGGCTCCCGTTGACGCCGAGCGGGTGGAACCCGAAGCGGCAAGCGCAGCGGGCGTACCACTCATCGTGGTGGAACGCGCCGCCCCGCAACACACGGAGCATATCACCTTCTGGATTATTATCCTCTTCAATACTGTAGTTGTCCCGCCATTTTGTCAGGCACCACTCCCACACGTTCCCGCTCATGTCCAGCGGGCTGTCCGCGCCCCACGGGCCATCGGCCAGCGGGAACATCCCCACCGCGCTCGTCTGCCCGATCCCCGTCTCCTCCATGTTGCACCGGCTCGCGTCAAACGCATCCCCCCAGGGGTAGCGCCGTCCGTCTGGCCCGCGCGCCGCCTTCTCCCATTCCGCCTCCGTCGGCAGCCGCACCGCATAACCCAGCTTCGCGCTCAACCACCGGCTGAAAGCATAGGCCTCGTACCAGCTCACGTTCACGCGCGGGTGGTTCGGCAGCAGGTAATCGGCGGGCAGCTCGTTGTTTGGCCCTTCGCGCTCGCCCTTCCACGCCCAGCCCGCGTCCGTCCAGCACGCGCGCCACTTCTCCGTGTACCCCCCATCCTTTACAAACGCCTCATATTGCGCGTTCGTCACCGGGTACCGGCTGATGCGGTATGGGTACCTGATGTCCACGGTGTGTTGGGGCTGCTCGTTGTTGCGGGCTTCCGGGTCGGTTTCTTTTGTGTTGCCCATCAGGAACGGCCCGGCGGGGATGGTCACCCACATCGCTTCATCGAAGTCGCACACGCCGGGGCGGTCGTCGCCCAGCCGTCCCAGCACGCGCCCGGCGGCGGCCCGGTCCGGCGGCGGGAGCGCGCCCACCGTCAGCAGCGCCGCCAGCCACTTCCGCGCCTGGTCGCGCATCGCCCGCGCCACACGGCCCTGTTCCCCGACCAGTTCCTCGATCAGCACCCGCGCGGCAAAGGCCGCTGCCGCCCAGGTCGGGCTGTCGGGGGTGGGTGGCGGCGCTGGCACGTCGGGGTCAAGAATCGGCTCCACCAGCTGCCACAGATCGCCCTCCGCGCGGCGCACCTCCTCCGGCAACAACTCGAAGACGACGCGCCACTGCGCCGGGTTCTCCCGGAGGCACGTCAGCGCCCGGTCGGGGTAGTGCTCGCGCCGGGCCAGATAAGCGGCGGCCAGGTGCTCCTGGAAGCTCAGGTGTGCGAAGCGGTACTGCCAGGGTGCGAACTCGTGCAGCAGCCCGGCGCGCTGCACCAGGTAGTGTTGCAGCAAATCGTAGTCGATATGCCGCCCGCGCACGTCCGGAAGGGTCGTCCGGATCACCTGGTCGATCAGGCCGCTATTGAACGGCGCTGCCCGGTCCCGTCCCTCCTGCCGGGAGTGAGCGGCATAGGCCAGGTTTTGCAGCACCGTGCGCAGTTCGTCTGCGCTGATTCCGACCCGGTCAACCAGGCTCCGGCCTTCAGGGTCGTTCAGGTCCTTGCGCGTCCAGCGTTTCAGCATCAACTCCGTGCACTCCCGGTAGATCGCGCCGCGTGTCAGGGGCAGGCGTTGCGCCGGCGGCTCGCCCCGGTTGTTGATCCACAGCCCGGCCAGCAGCGTAAACAACAGGGGGTTGCGGCGCAACTCTTCCGGCACTTTTTCCACCTGCTCGCGGAACTGCTTCGCGTCCTGCTCTGGGGTGTCAGGGCCGGGCACCACCCGGAACAGCTTCTCGGCCAGTTCCTCCATCCGGTCCTGGTCCAGCCAGGCCATGCGCGCCTGCCCAAAGCCCTCCAGCTGCCAGTCGCCCGCATAAGCGTAGGTGCGGCCTGTCACCAACATACGGCACTTCCCATAGTGGGCCTCCAGCAGCGCCACGAGTTGCTTGACCTGCTGGCGGCGCTCCTTCCGCTCGGCATCGGGAACCTCGTCCAGCCCGTCCAGGAAGAGCATCGCGTGCCCTGCCTGAAGCTGCATTTCCAGTTCGGGCAGGTACGCAGCGCAGGCGTGCGGTTCCAGGCACGCCCGCCTGACGTGCTCCAGGAATCCGGCCAGGGTCACCTCGTCGCCAGGGTCCGGGAAGGCGTCCAGCGCCAGCGCACGCAACTCGACGAACACCGGCGTGTATGCCTCATGCGGCCAGAACCCCAGCCGCGCCAGGCCTCTGCCCTTCTCATCGGGACAAAGCTGCGACTCCGCCAGGCACAGCGCCAGATGGCGCATCAGTGTGCTCTTGCCGCTTCCTGGCTCGCCGGTGACCACCAGCCGGGGTGTCAGCGCCGGCGCCTCTTCGGATTCCAGCCGCCATAGCGCACGTTCGCCGTCTCTCACGCCGTCCTTGCGCCCGGCCAGTTCCGCGACAAAGGCGTGCATCCGCGCAACGATCCCTTCCAGCGCAGCAGGGTCAACGTCCATGCCGGGGAAGCGCTTTGGGCGGCGCTCCGCTTCGGGCATCTCTTTCGGCAGTGGTCGGCGCTCGCCCGTTTCATCGGTCGCCAGCACCCACCAATCTGCCAACTTGCCGTCTTTGATCTCACCCCACAGGTTGACACTCAGGAACAACCGCACGTACACGTCGAACAGGTCCACGTGCTCGCGCGGCGTTTCGTCGAGCAGCTCGGCCAGGCTTACTTTGCCGTAGCGGGCAAACAGGCCGTTGAGATAGGCGCGGTGCAGGCGCTCACGCTCCTGGGAGTCGCCGGCCGGAAGGTGGACATGCTTGTCGCCTATGATCTTGTCACCTTGCACGTAGTCGCCGCCGACGATGATGTCTGCGTGAACCGAGCCGGAGCCGACCACCGCACCCGCGCCGACATTGCCATGAACGACAATGTGGAGTTGCTGCTCCACCTGCGGGCTGCCGCCGCGCTGTTCAATGTCGGCCAGCAATTGCGCTGCGAAAGCGTCCCACTGCTGTTGCAAGGCCTGGTGGGCCGCTGTCACTGCGCCGGCGCGCGCCACCATCTCATCAAGCGTCTGGCGCACGCTGTCGAAACGCCCGGCCAGGTCCAGCACGGTTCGCAGCAATTGCTCATCGTCCGGCTCCCCGGCAGGGCGTTTGCCCCGCGCACGGGCCTGCTCCACCACGCCGGCGAGCAGGTCCCCGCCCACGCTGCCGGACAGCGCCACTGCCGCCGCCCTAAAGTCGGGTTCGGTCAGCAGCGGCAGGAACGCGCTGGCGGCGAGCAGATAATAGGCGCTTTCTGCGCCCGCGCGGAAGGCGTTTTCGCGCCACCAGTCTCGCACCCGGTCCCGAAAAGCCCTCAAATCCATCGGGAAAGCCTCTCACATGGGAAAACGGGGTATCATGACTCATTATAGGACCACTTTCCGTGAGCCAACAAGTGGGAACTCGCCCTGGCTGTGGTCCTGTGAGGGTGGGTACATGCGCTGATGCCAGCCCGTTCCTCCAACTGCGCGACGCCCGAAGTTCCCGAATCCCTGCGACTCGCGGCGTTGGCGCACCGGTTGCCGGTTAGGAACGTTTGTGCTATGCGGCGGTCGAGAAGTGCGCTTGTTGGCGCTTTTGGGCGCAGAAAGGGCCGAAAGCAGGCCGTTTTCGGGGGGCTAAGGGCAAAAAAGATGGCTGAGAACGTCGAGGGCGACTTCGAGAGCGCGTTTACGGCGTGGCTCCGCGACCGCCAGGACCGCTCCGCGCACACCGTGCGCGGCTACACGGCGGCGCTGCGCGACTTCGCCGCGTGGTTCGCGCAGTCAAACGGTGAACGCTTCAGCCCCGCCGCCGTCACTCAGGCCGATGTGCGCCTGTACCGGCAGTATCTCCAGACCGTGCGCAGGCTCGCGCCGGCCACGGTCAACCGGCATCTGGCCGCGCTGCGGGCCTTCGCACGTTGGGCGCAGGAGGCGGGGCTGATCGTGCATAGCCCGGTCAATGGCGTGCGGCGCGTGGCGCAGGAGACGCCCGGTCCGCGCTGGCTCGACCGGCGCGAGCAGGGGGCGCTGCTGCGCGCGGCGCAGAAAGAGGTCCAGGTCGGCGAGGTGCGCGCGGGCGGCGACACGACCCACCCCGCCTGCATCTGGC
>DAOTXU010000358.1:0-11737 GCA_034435135.1 Anaerolineae bacterium
CCGTCCCCCTCTCCGCGTGCGGAGAGGAGGAGTACCCGAAGGGCGAGGGGGTGAAGTAAGAGAATACAAGAGCCTTTTTCTCGAACATGCGTTCAGTGTCCGGTAGCTGGCGGGGGAGAGAAGGGGAGAGGGAGTTGGGGGTGAGGTAAGGCTATGCGCAGTAAATTGGTCGTATAGAGACTCTGTTCAATATTAAGCAGCAAGGGCCGCACACAGCGATGTCACCAGTTTTGGGGTTCGCATTTGCCTTTTTGTCATTCCGACTCGAATATCGGACAAGCCTTCAAGTCGGCGGGCCTGCGCAATACGTAAAGCGATACGGACAACTTGAACAGACACCCGTGAGAAGTGGCGCTTCCACCGCGCCACGCCCAACCCGCCGCCTCACGACAGACCGTACACGGGGATCGCCGCGCCGTGCACCGCGCGCGCGGCCTCGGAGGCGAGGAAAAGAATCACGTCGGCGATGGCTTCAGGCGGCGTCCACTTGTTGAAGTCGGCTTTGGGCATCGCCGCGCGGTTCTGCGGCGTGTCGATGGTGCCGGGCAGCACGCAATTGACGTTGATCCCTTCGCCTTTGAGTTCGGCGGCCATGCTTTCGGTCAGGCGCACCACCGCCGCCTTCGCCACGCTGTAAGCGGCGGCGTTCTTGCCGCCGGCCAGCGCCGCACGCGAAGCGACGTTCACGATCTTGCCGTAGCGCTGCTTGAGCATGTGCGGCACAACTGCGCGGCTGACGAGGTATGCCGAGCGTGCGTTCTGGTTGAGCATGAAGTCCCAGTCATCTAGCGACGTCTGGTGAACCGGCATCCCGGCGCGGTAGCCGCCGACCGCGTTAACGAGCACGTCGATCCTGGCGAAATGCTCGACCGCCTTCGCTATCGCCGCTTCCACCGCCTCGGCGTCAGTCACATCGACGCCCTGGATGAGCAGGTGATCGGGCGACGCAGCCAGGTCAGGATACCGCTTCGCCAGCCGGTCGGGGCTGCGGTCCACCAGCGTCAGCTTTGCGCCCGCCTCCAGAAAGGCGCGCATCACCGCCTGGCCCAGGTTACCCGCCGCAGCGGTTACCATGACGACGCGATCTGAGAAGCTAAACATCTTCCTCCTCAGGCAACAAACTCAGCACGCCTAAGCGTTGTCGAGCGCGCGCAACGCCTCCAGAAGCGCCTCAAACTCGTCGTGGCAGTCGCGGCACCGATTCAGGTGATCCTGCACCAGCGGCATTGCAGCGGCAGCGTCCGCGCCGGCCAGCACCTTCTCGACAAACAGATCGATTTGGGCAAAACACTCTTCACACGCAATCTCATCCGGTCGGGTCGAGAGGATGCCGCGCACCATTCCCTTGAGCATGTCCTTATTCAGCGCCATCTTGATACCCTGCTTCCTGTAAGATAGGGCGTCGCGCCCGTTTCTTACCTTTAATCTAATCAAAGGCGGAAAGGATGTCCTCCGCCGACAGCCCTGTGTCGAGCATCTTCCGGGCAAGGCGCTGGCGCGCGTCATACAGGAGCTTGTACAGCGTGTTGCGGTTGGTGCCCAGGCGCTCGGCCACCACCTCCAACGGGACGCCGCTGAGCGCGATGGCGACAAGCGCCTTGCGCTGGCGGTCGGTCAACTCGTCGTTGATGACACGGCGCATGGCCTGCAAGATGAGCCGTTGCGCTGCCTGCTGCTCCGAGTCCGCTGACGGGTCGGCCAGTTCTGCCGGGATGAACTCCTCCCCGGTCGGGGTCTCGGCCATCGACTCCAGCGACACATCACGCCAGCGGCGGCGGCGCAGTTCGCTGAAAGCCACGCGCACCGCGATCTTCTGCGCCCAGGTCGTAAAGCGGCTCTCGCCACGGAACGATTCCAGGCCGGTCAGGATTTTGAGCAGCGCGTCTTGCACGAAGTCTTCCAGGTCCTCGGCGCGGACGACCGCGTGGTCCGCCAGGGCATACCGCAGCCCGCGCAGCAGCGTCGCGCGCAAATCGGCCAGCGCCTCGTCACGCGCAGGGCCGGGCTGGCGCAGAGCGACGATCCATTCCTCGTTGCTGCGGTCGGTCAAAGAGGGCTTACTCCTGGGCTGGGCCGAAGGCCGTATTGCGCCCGCGTCGCGCGTCGATTCAGTTGTAACACAGGCGCACGCGAATCACAATGCAGTGAGTTGAAACATGACTTCTGGAAAGTCTAGCTACCGGACACTGAACGCATGTTCGAGAATAAGGCTCTTGTATTCTCTTCCCTCACCCCCTCGCCCTTCGGGCAGTCCCCCTCCCCATTTTTGGAGAGGGGGACTTCAGACGCTGAACAGGACCGACTCCCCCTCTCCGCGGGCGGAGAGGGAGCCGGGGGCTAGAGTCCGGCGAAGCCGGGGTGAGGTAAAACCATAGAACAACTGTCCGATGTCCGGTAGCTAGCTGGAAAGTCAGGAGGGGGCACAAAGACCTCCTCGGTTAAGCTGAAGGTTAACACAACCCATTGGGAGGCAAAGCCATGAGTGCAATATTGAGGGGGTGGGCAAGCCGGCATAGAAGCGCTGTATCCGACGCCGGGGCTTCGGTTGGACATGGTTTGCTCCTCTCTTGCCCCGGCGCTGCCTGTGCTCAGTTGACGCGCCCTCCCGCCCGCCGTAACGCTGTAGCGCCATGTGCGCTGCAAGCGCGCATGAATGATAGCAATCGGGGCGGCAGTGAGAACACCTGTTCTGACAGCGACTTTACAGCAACGTGATCGGGCGCTTTGTCGCCTATCGGGGAGAGGAAAAGCCACATGTGGGGTTGCTTCACGCCAGAAGCGCCACATGTGGCGTTCTTTTGATGGGCGGTACAGGACTCGAACCTGTGACTTCTTCCTTGTAAGGGAAGCGCTCTGACCAACTGAGCTAACCGCCCTGGTATCGTCATTATACGGCGGGCGATAGGGTGCGTCAACTGACCCATTTCTTCACACGAGGCAAGAGTTGGCAAAACGATCAACAAGCGCAGAGCATTTGCCTGGCGTCCGGCAACCAAGCTCTGGGGTGGCGTTTGCAGGTGTATGTGTACTCAATACGCCTTCGCAAACCACGCCCGCTCCGTGACCCGCTTGCCGGTGACAACGCAGACGCCCTCGCCCGGATGCTGGTCGAGCGGGAAGTTGCGCGAACTCCCGCCGCCCGTGTCGGCCTTAATCTGATCCTCGACCGCCGCGCTGCCGTCGTAGTATGCCAGCGCCCAGTCGCCTGACTCAACGACGGCCCGGAAATCGTCGTAGTTGTCCACCTCGTGCAGGTGCGCGTCGCGGAACGCGGTCGCCTGGCGCAGCAGGCTCGCCTGAATATCCGCCAGCAACGCGCGCACCTGCTGGGCGACGCCCTCCTGTGGCGCGAACGACCGGGCACGCTTGCGGTCGTCGAGGTCGCGGCGCACGAGCGTAACCATGCCCTGTTGCACATCCTTCGGCCCGATTTCGAGGCGCAGCGGGACGCCGTGCATCTCCCAGTTGTTAAACTTGAAGCCGGGCGTCACGTCGTCGCGCCGGTCCACGTGGACGCGCACGCCGGCGGCCTTCAGTGCGGCGGCCACCTTCTCGACTGCCGGGGTCACGGCGCTCTTCTCGGCGTCGTCGCGGTAGATGGGGACAATGACGACCTGATAGGGCGCAAGGATCGGCGGCAGGCGCAGGCCCTTGTCGTCGCCGTGCGCCATCACCACCGCGCCGACCATGCGCGTGCTCATGCCCCAGGAAGTGGTCCAGCAATATTGCAGTTCGTTGTTGCGGTCCAGGTACTTGATGTCGAAGGCCTTGGCGAAGTTCTGGCCCAGGTTGTGGCTGGTCCCGGCCTGGAGCGCGCGCCGGTCGCCCATCATCGCCTCGATGCTGTAGCTATAGAGCGCGCCGGCGAACTTTTCCTGGTTGCTCTTGCGCCCCTTGATGACCGGGATCGCCGCGTCGTTGATCGCAAAGTCGGCGTACACGTCGAGCATCCGCAGGGTCTCTTCCTGCGCTTCTTCGTAAGTGGCGTGAGCAGTGTGCCCCTCCTGCCAAAGAAATTCCATCGTGCGCAGGAACAGCCGCGTGCGCAACTCCCAGCGGACCACGTTGGCCCACTGATTGATGAGCACGGGGAGGTCGCGGTAGCTTTGAATCCAGTGGGCGTAGGCGTGGCCGATCACCGTCTCGGAAGTGGGGCGCACCACGAGCGGTTCTTCAAGCTCCTTGCCGCCGCCGTGCGTCACCACGGCCAGCTCTGGCGCGAAGCCCTGCACATGTTCGGCTTCTTTCTGCAAGAAGCTCATCGGGATGAAGAGCGGGAAGTAGGCGTTTTGGTGGCCGGTCTCTTTGAAGCGCCGGTCCAGCCCGCCCTTGATCGCCTCCCAAAGCTCATAGCCGTAAGGGCGGATAATCATGCAGCCGCGCACCGGCGCGTAATCGGCCAGTTCGGCTTTCTGAACCACGTCGGTATACCAGCGTGAATAATCTTCGCTGCGAGGAGTTACGCCTTGAGATGCCATCCTGCGATTGCCCCCACTGAGGTTTAGACAGAAACCGGCGGCGCTGGGTCTGCCGTGCCGCCGGGCAAAGTATACCGTGTGATAAGGGGCGTGGGTAGAGAAATGGCAGGGATTGTCGAGGCGGCAGATAGCGCGGGTAGCGTGACGCTGCCCGCGCTATCGCTACGCCAGAGGCCGCTCAGCCGACCTCTACCGCGCTGAAGTACACCTTCGTCGCGCTGATGTCTTTGACCTCGCCGACGATCTCGAACGACCCGGAAACGCGAATGTCCGCCGACGAACTGCCGACCATCACTTCAATGGCGCCCGGCTCGACGACGAACTGCATGTCGCGGTTGTAGAAACCAAGCTGGTTAACCGCAAGCCGGAACGTAACCGTCTGCTTCGCGCCTGGCTCCAACGTCACCCGCTTGAACCCCTTCAACTCCTTGACCGGCCTGGTCACGCTCGATAGGACATCGTGCACATAAAGCTGCACGACCTCATCGCCGGCGCGCGCGCCGCTGTTGGTCACATCCACGCTGACGACGACGACCTCGCCCGCGCGGGCCTGGCTGGGGTTGACCCGCAAGTTGTCGATCTTGAACTGGGTGTAGCTCAGGCCGTAGCCGAACGGGAACAATGGGCTGACCGGCGTCTCCACATAGTCAACCAGCCAGTTCGAGCGCCCGCCTGACGGTTTGTGGTTGTAGTAAATCGGGATCTGCCCCACCGCGCGCGGGAAGGTCATGGGGAGCTTGCCGCCGGGGTTGACGTCGCCAAAGAGCACATCGGCGACGGCGTTCGCGCCTTCCTCGCCGGGGAACCACGCCTCGACGATGGCCGGGATATGGTCCACGATCCAGGGCAGGGCCAGGGGGCGGCCCGTGACCAGCACGAGCACGACCGGCGTCCCGGTGTCGTGGATCGCGCGCACCAGCGCCTCCTGCACGCCGGGCAGGCCGAGTTCGGCCCGGTCGCGCGCCTCGCCGACAGTGCAATCCGGCGTGAGGCCGGCCTTGTCGCCGACGACCAGGATCGCCACATCCGACTGTTGGGCGATGGCGACCGCCTCGGCGAAGCCCTCGGTCGAGTCGCCCAGCACGTCGCAGCCCTTAGCATAGCGCACCTGCGTCTTGGGTGAGACCTTGCCCCGAATAGCTTCGAGAATGCTGACCATCGACACCGACGTCTCGACGACCACGACCGAATCGGGCGCGGGCGTGCCGAACGGATCATGAAGCTGGCTCATCTGCGCGAGGGTCTCCATATGCGCCGGGTACGAATAGTCGCCGACAATGTTGCGCACACTGTCTGCATTGGGGCCGATGACCGCGACCGAGCCGACGTTTTTCTTGAGCGGTAGCAGGTCGCCCGCGTTCCTGAGCAGCACCATCGATTTTTGCGCGACGCGGCGCGCCAGCGCGCGCTGGTCGGCGGTGTCGAAGACCTCCGCCGCGCGTCCGGCGTCTACGTAGGGGTTCTCGAATAACCCTTGCGCGAACTTCATCCTCAGGATGCGGCTCACGGTCGCATCGAGCAGCGCCGGGTCGATGGCGCCCGCCTCAATTGCCCGGCGAAGCGGTTCGCCGTAGCAGTCCGTGCTGGGCAACTCGATGTCGATGCCGGCGGTCAGCGCCATCACCGCGGCCTCTTGCTTGTCGGCGGCGACGTGGTGGTACGCTTCCAGCATGTTGACCGCGAAGTAGTCTGATACGACGATGCCCTCGAAGCCCAGCCGCCCCCGGAGCAGTTCGGTCAGCAGTTCGCGCGAGCCGCCGCACGGAACCCCGTCAAGCTCGTGGTAGGCGTTCATGATGGTCGCCAGGTGGGCGGTCTTGATCGCGGCCTCGAAGGGGAGCAGGAAAACCTCAAGCAGTTCGCGCGGCGGCACGTGCGCTGGCGCCCAGTTCAACCCGCCTTCGGAGACGCCGTAGCCGACGAAGTGCTTCCCGGTCGCCAGGATGCCCTGCTTGAGATCCGGCCCTTGAAGGCCCCGCACATAAGCCGCCCCCATCTGCGACACCAGGTAAGGGTCTTCCCCGAAAGTCTCCTCGACACGGCCCCAACGCGGGTCGCGCACCACATCCAGCACCGGCGCGAGGGAGTGGTGCGCGCCGACCGCCCGCATCTGCGCCCGGATGACCGACGTCATCTGCTCGACAAGTTCCGGCTCCCACGTGCTGGCGACGCCGATGATCTGCGGGAAGACGGTCGCGCCCAGGGCCATGTACCCGGCGCAGCTTTCCTCGTGCACCGTGGCCGGGATGCCCAGGCGCGTGTTTCTTAACAGGAACGCCTGGATCGTATTCGCCAGTTCTGCGCTCGGCCCCGGTGCGACGTTGCTCGCGCCGCCGAGGCGCGTGACCTGCCCGATGCCATTGCTGAGCAGTGCAGTGGCCTTTTGCTCTGAAAAGGCCATGTTCTCGAAGAGTTCGTACACCCATACACTGCCGAGTTGCGCGAGTTTTTCGGCGAGCGTCATGCGCGACAGAAGGTCGCTGGCCCGCTCCTCAATGGGGCGGGCGGGGTCCTGATAGACTGGCTTGACGGTTTCCTGTGACATTTGATCGCTCCCTTGTACGCTATGTGAGGGCAAAGGCGTCCGTCGCCACCGACTGCACAGGCGCCGCGACTTGCGCCGCCCTTTGCTGAAGCACTCAGGCTGAAAGCCGGGTGGCTGGCTGCCCAAGTAAGAGTATGCCAGACAAGTCTGACGCGCAACATGGCGCGGGGTGAAGACCGGCAAGCGTATACGCGCGGTCGATCGAACCCCGTCGCTCCGCTGTTTACCGAAATTGCGGGAGATGGCAGCAACCCGGCTGTGATGAAGGCAGCCGGGATCGCAGAAGCCAATATTCTCGCCGCGGTGACGGGCGATGACGAGGCGAACCTGGTCATTTCCTTGTTAGCGCGTTCTGAGTTCCATGTCCCGGGTGCTCAACCAGGCTGATTTGATGGCACATCTGGTCGCAGAAGAGTTGTCACTGGGCAAGGAAAAAAAGTGGTGCCTACCGCCATTGCCGCTGGAAAAGCGGTATCCGCGCCAGGGCTGCCGGACGATGGACAGTCGCTCCCGCAACGGTCACTTCACGGAAATCGGAAAAGGCCCACCAATCTGGTGAGCCTTACATTGCCGCTCCCTCCAGCGCTGAAATGCTTGCATCCCGACTACCGACGTCTTGCCCTACCCCCTTTTCATGGAGTGTGCACCTGACTTAGTCTCTGCGCCTCGCTGTAGAGAAAGCACGCCGCTTCGTGGTCGGATTGGCCGTCGATCGTGTACAGGGGCGGGGGTGCCGTCAGACAATGATCCATGCGGTAAGGGCAGCGCGGGTAGAACCGGCAGCCGCTGTCAACACGATCGCGAAGCGCCTCCTCGCTGGGCAGCGCGACATCAATATCCCATCGCTCTTCGGGGTCGGGCACCGGGATAGAGTCAATGAGTAACTGAACATAGGGATGCTTGGGGTTTTCGATAACGCGAATGGTTCTGCCCTTTTCGGCTACGGAACCCTGGTAGAGCACATAGATGTCGTCGCCGATTTGGTAGGCGGTGCTGAGGTCATGAGTAATGTAGAGGAAAGAGATGTTGAACTCATCGCGCAGGCGCAGCATGATATCCAGAATCGTGGCCCTTAGGGAAGCGTCGCACATCGAAACCGGCTCGTCGGCGACGATCAGCCGAGGCTTTAGAAGGTACGCGCGCGCGATCATCATGCGCTGGCGCTGCCCGCCGCTAAGCTGGTGCGGGTACTTTTCCAGCACTTCCTCGCCGCGCAACCCGACCACTTTGAGAGCCGCTTCGATCATCTCGCGCGTCTCATGTTTGCCGGAAGCGAGCCGGAAGCGCCGGATGACGATGTCGAAGATGTGGCGCACGCGGTAGAAGGGATTGTAGACCTCGTATGGGTCCTGGAAAATCGCCTGCACCTCGCGGCGGTAGCCCAGTTTTCTCGCGCCTTTCAGCGAGGTAATGTCCTGGCCCCTGTAAAAAATCTGCCCAGAGGTCAGGGTAACGAAACCCAACACAACGTTTGCCAGGGTCGTCTTGCCGCTGCCGCTCTCGCCAGCGATGGTTGTGATGGTCGCCGGGCGTTCGGCGATGGTCAGATTAAAGTCTTGCAGGGCGATGGTCTGAGGGCCAGACGATCCCAACAGCCCTCCGGCGCCATAGATTTTGGTCGCGTTACGAATTTCCAGCAGGGGTTGAGACACGACAATCACTCTTCTTCAATTACTCATACAGATGACAGGCGACGTGATGTTCTGGCCGTAGTTCGCGCAGCGGCGGGACAACGGCCCGGCACCGATCGGTCACATGCGGACAGCGGAACTGGAAAATACAGCCGGGTGGGGGGGTGCGCAGGTCATGGGTCAGGCCCTCGGTGACCTTGAGCGGCTTGCGCTCCTTGATGGACGGGATCGAGGCGATGAGAAGCTGGGTGTAGGGATGGAGCGGCTCTTTGAATATCGCCTTGACCGGCGCAACCTCTACGATGTTGCCGGCGTACATCACGGCAATACGGTCCACAAGTTGGGCCTGGAGGCCCATATCGTGACCGATCAAGATCATCGAGACGCTCAGGCGTTCCTTCACTTCAAACAACGTCTGGCCGACGACGCGCTGCACCACCACATCGAGGGCGCTGGTCGGCTCGTCGGCGATGATGAGCGCGGGGTTGAGCGCAATCGCCATCGCAATGCAGACACGCTGCTTCATCCCGCCGCTCAGTTCGTGCGGGTACATGTCGTACACGCGGCCCGGCAGGCCCACCAGACTCAATAGTTCCAGGATACGGTCTTGCAGGGGCCCGCCCATCACGCCGCGCTCGTGAGTCGTAATGGCGTCGCCGATCTGCGTCTTGACTTTCATGACCGGGTTAAGCGAGTTCATCGCGCCCTGCGGGATCAAAGAGATTTGCCGCCACCGCACCTCACGTAACCCGGCCTCGTCTAAGGCTATGAGATCGGTGCCGTTGAGAAACACCTGACCGCCCAAGATGCGGCCTGGAGGCTGTACCAGACGCAGGATGCCCATCGCAGCAGTGGTCTTGCCACAGCCCGACTCGCCCACCAACCCCAACGTCTCGCCGCGATAGAGGTGGAAGCTGATCCCGTTGACGGCGATGACATCGCCGCGCGGAGTATCATAATGCACACGCAGGTTCTTGACCTGGAGAACAATATCACGAGCAGGTGCGGCCTGTTCGGTCGCCACCGCGCTGGGTGCAATACTCATTGTGCGTGGACTCCTCTCAGGCGCGGGTTGGCGATTTCATCCAAACCGGTGGCGATCTGGAAAAGACCCGTGAAGATGAACACCAGGGTGAGCAGCGGGAACCCCCACCACCACCACATCCCGCGCATGATCGCTGTCGCGCGCAGCGCATGGAAAAGGCTCGTGCCCAGCGTGGGGTAGCGGGTAGGCCCCAGCCCAAGCGCCTCCAGGCTGGTCGCGGCCAGAATCGCCCCGGAAACGTTGCCCGCGAAACTGGCGGCCAGGTAGGGCAGCAGGTTGGGGAGCATCTCCTTGAACATGATGTCAAACGTGGAAAGCCCCGAAAGCTGCGCCATACGCACGTAGCCCCGTTCGCGCAGCGTGAGCACCTGCGCGCGAATCAGGCGGGTTGGCCCCGGCCAGGCGAAGAGCGCCAGCAGTAAGGCCATGGTGTCCAGTTCCACCCGGCGCATGTAGGCCGAGATCACGAGCAGCACGGCGAGTGAGGGGATGGTGAAGGCGACATCGGAGATCGTGCGGATGACGTTATCGACCCAGCCGCCCAGAAAGCCCGAAGCAAACCCCAGCATGACCCCGATGAGCATCCCCACGCTGGCCGCGATCACACCGACGCGCAGCGAGGCCGGCGCGCCGACGATAAGCACAGCCAGGATGTCGCGCCCGCTGTTATCGGTGCCCAAGGGGTGCTCTGGTACGCCGCGGGGCTGGTTAGGTCGCTGGTAGGTCGGTTGCGCGACCGCAGCCCCCGGAGCCGGCGTCGGCGTGGCTCCAGCCTGCGGCGTCTGCGTCAAGGCGGCCTGCGTCTGGGTCGCCATCAGGCTGATGATGCCGCTGCCGCCCAGCCCGCCGGGGCCGAACAAGCCGCGCGGCGTGGGGGTCGCGGGTGCAGCTGCCGCCGCCGTCTGGGTCGCCATCAGGCTGATGATGCCGCTGCCGCCCAGCCCGCCGGGGCCGAACAGACTGCGCGGCGTTGGCGTCGCTGGCGAATCTGTCGTCTGCGTAGCCGTCAGGCTGCCTGCTGTAGGCGTGGCCGCAGCCGATGTCGGCGCAGCCGCTACCTGGGAGGCGCCGCCTTCGTCCTGCACCCACATCGGGGGCAGATTCAGCGGAGAGCTTGCCACCAGCGACAGTTTCGTGTCCCAGACGAGGGGGCCGAGAATGCCCGCCAGGATCACAAGGGCAATCATGATCGCGCCGGCGATGAAATGGGGGTTCAGCCACGGCGAGTCAAAGCGGCTGATGCGTTTCTTCTTGAGCGGGGTCGCCCCCGGAATGGCGTCGGTTTGAGTGGTCATCGTTACCGCTTCTGATACGTGATGCGTGGGTCGAGGACGGGGTAGAGCAGGTCAATGATGAGCACCGAGAGCGAGGTAGAGAGGATCAGCACAAACACCACGCCCTGGATAAGGTTGAAGTCGCTGTTGACAATGCCCTGATACAACAGATAGCCCACCCCCGGATACGCAAAGATGTATTCCACCAGAATGGAACCAGCCACAATGCCCCCCAGCGAGAGCGCCAGCGCGGTCACCTGGGGCAGGATGGCGTTGCGGACGGTGTAGCGCCAGAAGATGCGCGACTGGCGGAGTCCTTTCGCCTGCGCCAGGATCAGGTAGTCTTCCCCGTCGCTGGTGATCATCATGCCGCGCATTCCCAGCGCCCAGAACCCCATTGACGCGAAGATAATGGCGATTGCAGGCAGCGCGCCATGGTGGATGACGGTCAAGAAAAACTCCGCCGTGAATCCGGGGTCAATGCCCCGCGCGGCCTCCCCGGTCGGCGGGAAGATGCGCAGCCCGTAGGCAAAGATATAGATCAGCAGCATCCCCAACATAAAGAAGGGCACGGAGGTGAAGACGAGCGACAAGGGGAGCAACGCCTTGAGCAATCTGGGGCTGCGCCGCCAACCCAGCAGCGCGCCGATGGTGTTGCCGCCGATAAACGAGATCATCGTGGCAATCGCCAGCAGCCCGATCGTCCAGGGCATCCCGCGCGCGATCATCTCCGACACCCGCGACGGGAAATACGCCAGCGAGTA
>DAOTXU010000359.1:0-8525 GCA_034435135.1 Anaerolineae bacterium
GGGGGTTTGGGGGGTGAGGTGTCCACAAACATGACAAGCACCACGCGCACCGCGGTCGTTGGCTCAAAAGCTTGAATCACTTCAATCATTCCGGCGCGATAGGCAACACCATCGAGAAGGTGCTGCCGCGCCCCAACTCGGTCACGACCGTGAGGGTGCCGCCGTGCGCCTCGGCGACCGTGCGCGCGATGAACAGACCCAACCCCAGGCCGCGCGGGTCAAGGCGGCGCCCGTCCGGGGTGACGGGTTCGCCGCGATAGTACGGCTCGAAGACGTGCGGCAGGTCGTGGGCGTTGATCCCCACGCCCGTGTCGGCCACGTCGATCACCGCGTGGCCGTAAATCAACGCGCCGAGTGTGACGGTCACGCTGCCGCCGCGCGGCGTGTACTTGAGCGCGTTGTCCAGCAGGTGGCCCAGCGACCAGCGCAGCCGCCGCATATCGCCCATCACGTGCAGGGCGGGGTCGAGGATGTAGGTCTGAAGCTCCAGGCCGGCGGCGCGGAAGCGCGGCTTGTACATATCGAGCGTCTGCCACAGCAACGGCTGCAAATCGACCGGCTCTCCGCGCACGCTGAACGCGCCGACCAGCATTTCGGAAATATCGAGCAGGTCGCAGATCATCCCATCGAGCAACAACACGTTGCGGTTGATCGTCCCGAAGAAGTTGTAGCCGGGCGTATCGTGGGGAAGCGTCTGCGCGAGCACGTCGCTTGCCCCCTTGATGGCGGTCAGCGGGGTCCGCAGTTCGTGAGACACCTGCGTGATGAGCTGGTCCTTCAGGCGCGTCGCCAGCGCGTTGCGCGTCACATCGCGGATGGCGACCACCGCGCCGAGTTCCTGCCCGGTCAGCGTGGCGACGGCGGAGGCTTCGGCCTCCAACACGCGCCCGTCCGCGGTGTCGATTTGCATTCGCTTGCGCGCGGCCAACTGTGGAGCCAGGGGCTTGCTGGAGTCCAGGCGCGTCACAAGCTGCGAGAGGTCGCTGCGCCAGAAGCCATCCTCTGAGCCGAGCATGGCATAAGCGGCCTGGTTGAACATCAAGATGCGCCCGCGCCGATCCAGCATGACCACGCCGTCAGCGATGCTGGCGAGGATCGCGCCCAGGCGCGCCAGTTCCTCGTCGTGCGTGCGCACCGCCGAGTCGAGTTGCCGGTTGCGCTCCTGGAGGCGACCGGCCATCACGTCCAGACTGCGGCCCAACAGGCCGATCTCGTCGTCCATCAGGAATCCCGTGCGCTGCGAGAGGTCGCCCTCGGCGACCGCCTCCGCGACGCGCAGCAGCGCCCGCAGCCGGCGCGCGATCGGGGTGGCGACGATGTAGCCCACCGCCAGGGCTGCGACGGTCGCCAACACGAACAACACGCCAAATAGCACGACCGCCGTGTTGATCCCATCGCCGGCACGGGCTGAAGACCAGGTGGAGAGCAGCAGCGTAATCGCCAACGACCCGACGACGGCGACCACCAACGCCGCCAGCAGCAAAAAGAGAAACATCCGGGCGCGGAGCGAGGAGAACAGTGCAGGTCGGCTTTGGGCTTCCTTCGTGCGCATGACCAACTCTGCCATGCCGCTGATCCTTCAATCCTACAGGGGTGGATATAGCCTTCTTTCATCATATCATTAGCTGGGGAAACGCTGCGGCCCCGGGCGGTACAAATCGGGTTAGGGTGCGGATACAATCCGGTTCGAGTTTGGCTGACCAATTGAGGGGCACGGCGTCCCCTTGACGGGGACAGGCTGCCGTGCCTCCTGCGGGGAACGACGGAAGAGCGGCAGCAATGGCTCACGCGACCGCGTGAAACGTCGGCTTGAGCGCAGGATACAGGTCGCGGTAGAGCTTATGCAGCCCGGCGTAAACCTTATTGCGTTCGGGATCAGGCCGCGTCTCGCTGGTGATGCGGACGGTCGCATCGCACGCGGCGGGCACATCGGGCCAGACGCCCACGCCCACCCCGGCCAGGAGCGCCGCGCCGTAAGCCGCGCCCTCGGTCACGTTGACGGTGACCAACTCCGCGCCCAGCACGTCGGCCAAAATCTGCCGCCAGATCGGACTCTTGACGCCGCCGCCGGAGGCGCGCAGTTGCGCCACGTCCGCGATGCCCATGTCCTTCACCAGCGCGAAGCTATCCGCCAGGCCAAAGGCCACCCCCTCCAGCACCGCGCGGGTGAGGTGCGCCTGTGTGTGCCGCACCGTCAATCCAACAAACGCGCCGCGCGCCAGCGGGTCGGGGTGCGGCGTGCGCTCGCCTGTCAGGTAAGGGAGGAAGAGCAGGCCCTCGCTGCCGGGCGGGGCCTCGGCGGCGGGCGCGAGCAGAGCGTCGAAGTCCACACCGGGCGCAAGTTGATCCCGGTACCATTGCAGGCTGCCGGCGGCGGAGAGCATCACGCCCATCAGGTGCCACATGCCGGGCACGGCATGGCAGAAAGCATGGAGGCGGCCCTTCGGCTCGATGACGGGCTTGTCCGTCGGGACGAACACCACGCCCGACGTGCCGACCGTGAGCGCCGCCACGCCGGGCCGCACCGCGCCCACGCCGACCGCCTGCGCCGCTTGATCGCCGCCGCCGCCCACGACCGGCGTGCCGGCCTTCAGCCCGGTCAGCGCCGCCGCCGATTCGGAGATGCCGCCGGTCACCTGCGGACCTTCGTAGGCTTTCGGCAGCCACTCGGCGGGGATGCCGAGCGCTCGCAACACTTCGGGCGACCAGCGTCGGTGCTTCACGTCCATCAGCAACATGCCGGCCCCGTCGGCCATGTCGGTGGCGTAGTCGCCGGTCAGCCGGAAGCGCACATAGTCTTTAGGCAAGAGAATGTGCGCGACCTTTGCGTAAGTCTTTGGCTCGTGGTCGCGCACCCAGACGATCTTCGGCGCGGTGAAGCCGGTCAGCGCCGGGTTGCCGGTGTATTCGAGCAGTTTGTCAAAGCCGAGCCTGTCCGTGATCCACGCGCACTGCGGGCCGGTGCGCTGGTCGTTCCACAGGATCGCCGGGCGCAACACATGGTCGCGGGCGTCGAGGAGGACCAGTCCGTGCATCTGCCCGGTGAGGCCCACGCCAGCGATGTCCTGTCCCAAGATGCGCGCCTTCTCCAGCGCGCCGCGAATGCTGGCTACGATGCCGGTCCACCAGTCGAGCGGGTCCTGCTCGGACCAGAGCGGTTGGGGTGTGCTGAGCTTGAGCGGGTGCGTGACGCTGGCAAGTACCTCGCCCTTTTCATCGATAATGAGGGCTTTCGCGCCAGTGGTCGAAATGTCGATCCCTAAAAGGGCCATCGTGTTTTCTCTCCTGCCTGCCCAATCGACACAAAAAACGGGGTATGACGTACACGTCACACCCCGCTAGACGCAAAGTCACGCCGTCGGCGCGCTGACCTGCGCCGGCTCAACGATATCTCCCTGGGCGGCCAGCCAGCGCTCGCACGAAATCGCCGCCGCCGCGCCTTGCCCCACCGAGGTCGCCACCTGGCGGTAGATCGGGTCCATGATCTCGCCGGCGGCGAACACCCCCTCAACGCTGGTGCGCATCAGCCGGTCCACGATTACGTAGCCCTGCTTGTCCATCTCCAACTGGCCGGCGAACAGGTTGTTGTTGGGGTCGTGCCCGATGAAGATAAACACGCCGTCGGTCGGCTTTTCGTAGACCTCGTCGGTTTTAAGGTTGTGCAACCGTACTCCTTTGACCGTGCCGTTTTCGTTGCCGAGAACCGCCTCAACAACGGTGTCCCAGATGAAGCTGATCTTCGGGTTGTTGAAGACGCGCTGTTGCAGGGTGTAACCGGCGCGCAGTTCGTCGCGCCGATGGACAATCTCCACCGTCTTGGCGTAGCGAGTCAGGAAATCAGCTTCCTCCGCCGCGCTGTCGCCGCCGCCCACGACGATGATGTCCTTGCCTCGGAAGAAGAAGCCGTCGCAGGTGCCGCAGTAGCTCACGCCGCGCCCGGTAAACTCCCGCTCGCCGGGCACGTTCAGCCTGCGCGGCGTCGCGCCGGCGGTGACGATCACCGCATCGGCCTGGTACTCGTGGCCGTAGGTCTTGACCAAGAACGGTCGCCCCTTCGTGAAATCCACTTCAGTCGCCATGTCATACTCAATCCGCGCGCCGAACTTCTCGGCCTGCTCGCGGAGCTTGTCCACCAGTTCGGTACCGGTCAACCCTTCAGGGAAGCCGGGGTAGTTCTCCACCTCGCTCGTGAGCGCCACCTGTCCCCCGATCTGCTCCCCAGCGATCACAAGGGGATTCAGGTTCGCGCGCGCGGCGTACAGCGCCGCCGTCAAACCCGCCGGCCCGGAACCGATGATGATAACTTTCTCATGTTGCATCTTCACACGCACTCCTTGCGGGGTTGAATGCCGCACATCAATATCCACTCATTTGGATGCAGTATCCGTCGCCGGGTTGCACACGCAAGAAAAAGCATCCCCCTCGACACAAGAGGCGCGGCTGCCCAGCTATTATAACCGATGCACACGGTTTGATCTATCTTACCAGGGCTGAGTCTCTCTGATGTCTTTCTAATGAACCACGAAGTACGGGATTGGGGCGTCTTGGTCGGGGCTTATATGGCGCCCTTGACGCGGAAGAAGATCTGCATGACCAGGCTACCGAGGCGCAACTCGTCGCCGTCATGGAGCACGGACGGCTGTTGGGGCGGAAGACGCTGGCCGTTGAGAAAGGTGCCGTTGGGGCTATCGAGGTCCACCACGTTCAAAGCGTCTCCGTTGCGGCGGATCGCCGCATGTCGGCGCGAGACGCCCTTGTCAAGCGCATCGTAGAGGCTGAGATCAAGGTCTGGAAACATTTTGTTCTGCGGGTCGAAGCGCCCTATGATGAGTTCATCGCCAAGCCGAACGGTGAGCGGCGCGATGCTATCGCGGATGTGCATCACCAGGACGCCGCCCGCGCCAAAATAGGTCCCCCCTGATTCGACAGCGCCCGCCGCCTCTGTCGCCGCTTCCTTCGGCTTGGCGTATAAGCGGGGTTCCGGCGCGTCATTGCGCTCTTGAAGCAGCCGCCCACAACGTTTGCAGACAAGCGACGTCGTTTTGTTCTCATGGCCGCAGTTGGGGCATGTGATTCGGTTCTCCAGGATCGAGGTTTGCTCTTTTTTCTGGCGACCCATCGTTCACGCCTCCCCCTTCAGTCGGATGTCATACCGTTCCTCGGCCCTGGACACCACGCCCATCAGGCCGGGACATCGTGGCGGAAGTAGATTTGGAGCACCAGCCGGCCCAGGCGCACCTCGTCGCCGTCGCGCAGCACGCGCGGCTGGTGAGGTGCGAGCCGCTGGCCGTTCAGGTACGTCGAGTTGGCGCTGCCCAGGTCTACCAGGCTCAACGAGTCTCCCTGGCGACGGATTGCGGCGTGCAGGCGCGAAACGCCTTTTTCGACGGCGTTGTACAGGCTGAGGTCCAGGTCCGGGGTGGAGCCGCTGATCGGATCGTAGCGCCCCAACACCAGCTCCTCGCCCGGTCGGATGATGAGCGGCTCGTTGCCGTCGCGCACATGAACCACGAGCACGCTATCCGCGCCGAAGCGCGCCGACCCCCAGTGGGGCTTGCCCTCGGTATCCTCCTGATCCCTCAGCTTCTTGGTCGCCCCAGTGTTTACCGCCTGATCCAGCGGCAACCCGCACTGCGCGCAGACGAGCGCTCCTGCCGGGTTCTCGTGTTGGCAATTGGGACAGACGATCAACGTGATTTCCTTCGCAATCTGGGACGCGCGATTGGCCCTGCTCCCTGGTAGTTTTCATCTTAGCATTTTCTCGGTATTTTGCAACGTAGACATGAGGTACACACACATCGATGCTCCGACTGTATCCAATGATGGTAACCGCGCTGTGACGGCCAGGCCTATCTGAGTTCTGGCGTCGGCGCGGCGAGGACGATAGCATTTGAGAGCCTGACAAGATCGTGACTGAGGATGCACACGTATGCAGATAACCGGGAAAACGGCGCTCATCACGGGCGGGGCGCATCGCGTGGGCAAGGCCATTACCCTGGCGCTCGCGCGCGCCGGCGCGAATGTGGTGATCAATTACTTCAGTTCCTCCGACGCGGCAGAGGCTACCGCCGCCGACGCGCGCGCCCTCGGCGTGGAGGCGCTGCCATTTGGGGCTGATGTCTCTGACCATGAACAGGTCAGACCAATGGTTCAGGCGGCGCGTGATCGCTTCGGCGCGGTGGATGTTCTGGTCAACAGCGCCTCGTTGTTCGGCAAAATCACCGTCCCCACCGACGACTTAGACACCTGGCGGCGAGTCACGCGCATCAGCATCGACGGCGCGTTCTACTGCGCCAACGCCGTCGCGCCGATGATGCTCGAAAAACGCGAGGGTGCCATTGTCAATATTGTCGATCTCTCGGCGTGGGAACCCTGGCGTCATTTCACGGCGCATAGCGTGGGCAAGGCCGGGTTGCTGGCGCTCACGCGGCAACTGGCGCTTGAACTGGCCCCGGCGGTGCGCGTGAACGCGGTCGCGCCCGGCCCGGTGCTCCCCCCGCCGGATTACGACGAGGCGCAACGCGAACGCGAGGCAAGGCGAACCCTGCTCGAACGTTGGGGCAGCCCGGAGGATGTGGCCGACGCGGTGCTGTTCTTGATCGGAGCGGACTATATCACCGGCGAGGTGATCGTCGTGGACGGCGGCGAGCGCTATGGGCGCGGCAAACGGCAGTGAAACTCTCTATCGTCGTCTGCAACTACAACACCCGCGACGACCTGGCGCGCTGTCTGGAGTCCATTGAGGCGACCAGGGGCGACCTGGCGCTTGAGGTGATCGTCGTGGACAACGCCTCGCGCGATGGCAGCGCGGACATGGTGCGCGGGCGTTTCCCGCAGATGGCCTTGATCGAGCCGGGCGCGAACCTGTGGTTCAACGGGGGCAACAACGCCGGCCTGCGCCGGGCGCGCGGCGAGTACGCCTTCATCCTCAACCCCGACACCGTGCTCACGTCCGGCGCGCTACAAACGCTCGTCGGCTACCTGGATACGCACCCGGAGGTCGGCATGGCGACCTGCCGCATGGTTTTCCCCGATGGTACGCTACAGCGCAATTGCTCGCAGTTCCCCAGCTATGTGTACCTGACGCTGGCGCACACGTTTCTCGGCAAGCTGCTGCCGGGGAGGTTGGCCGCCGTGCAGCAGGAGATGTGGTACGCCGGCTGGGACCGCGACTTCACGCGCGCGGTAGAGGTCGCGCCTGGCTCGGCGCTGATGGGCCGCCGTGACCTGCTGGCGCGGCTGGGCTTTTTCGATGAAACGCTCAAGCTCTATTTTTCGGACGACGACCTGAGCCGGCGCGTGCGTGACGCCGGCGCGGAGGTGCACTACGTCGCCGAGGCGACCATCGTCCACCGCGTACACGCAAGCCTCGACCAAACGCCGCGCCTCTCGACGCGGATCTATTTCGGTGATATGGTCGCCTTCGCGCGCAAGTATTACGGCGCGCCGAGGGCGGCGCTGCTGCGGGCGCTGCTCGTGCCGACGCGCGTGCTGATGGCGATGAAAAGCCGATAGAGATGGATGCGCCGCACATTCCCGTCCTCTACGATGAGGTCATGCGCCTGCTCAATCCCCGGCCCGGCGGCAGGTATATCGACGGGACGGTTGGCGCCAGCGGGCACGCCGCCGGCATCCTTGAAGCCAGCGGACCGGATGGCCGGCTGCTCGGCCTGGACGCCGACGCCGATACGCTGGCTGTCGCGCGCAAACGGCTGGCGTGTTTTGGGGAGCGGGTTACGCTCGTCCACGCCAACTTCGCCCGTATGGGCGAGGTCGCCCGCGCGCATGGGTTTGACCTCGTTGACGGCGTGCTGTTGGACCTGGGCCTCTCGTCGATGGACGTGGACGACGCGCCGCGGGGGTTCTCGTTCCTGCGCGAAGGGCCGCTCGACATGCGCTACGACCGCTCGCGGGGGCAGACCGCCGCCGATTTGGTCAACACACTGAGCGAGGCGGCGCTGGCGGACCTGATCTATCGCTATGGCGAGGAGCGGCGCGCGCGGGCTATTGCGCGGCGGATTGTGGAGCGCCGGCCTCTGCACACCACCATCGAACTTGCAGCGGTCGTTGCCGAGGCCGCGAAGGGCAGGCCGGGGCTGCACCCGGCGACACGCACGTTTCAGGCGCTCCGCATCGCGGTAAACGACGAACTCGGCGCGTTGGAGGCGGCGCTGAACGCGGCCATCATGTTGCTCAAGCCGGGCGGCGTGTTGGCGGTGATCGCGTTTCACTCGCTGGAGGACCGGCTCGTCAAGCAGACGTTCCGGCGCGAAGCGCGCGACTGCATCTGCCCGCCGAAACAACCCGTGTGCACCTGCGGCCACCGCGCGACCCTGAAACTGCTCAACCGCAAACCCATCGTCCCTGGCGCAGATGAGATTGCCCGCAATCCGCGCAGCCGCAGCGCTAAGCTCCGCGCGGCGCGAAAACTGTAAGTGCGAAAGTCGGTGGTCTCCCTTTAAAGTGTTGATGGTTTTTCAGAACGCTTGACCTCACCCCCTGCCGCGCGAAGCGCGGCTTCCCCC
>DAOTXU010000360.1:0-16203 GCA_034435135.1 Anaerolineae bacterium
TGATCTCGTGCAGCAACATCTTGGCGCGCGGCTGGAGGCGCTTGGGCAGCTTATCGAGCACGTTGGCGAGCTTGTGCACCCAGCAGCGCTGCGCACGGGTCTCCGGGTACACGTCGCGCAGCGCCGCCCAGAACCCCAGCGCGCCGTCGCCGACCGCCAACACGGGCGCGGGCATCCCACGCCGCTTCAGGTCGCGCAGCAGGCTCGCCCACGACTCGGTCGACTCACGGTAGCCGTCTTCGATAGCGATCACCTCCTTCGTGCCATCCGGGAGCACCCCCACGAGCACCAGACACGCCAGGCGGTCGTCTTCGAGGCGGACCCCGAAGTACAGCCCGTCGGCCCACACGTACACGTAATCCTTCCCGGCCAGCGCGCGCGTGCGCCACGCGCAGTACTCGTCTTGCCAAATCCGCAACAGCCGGGTGATCGTCGAAGGCGACAGGCCAGCCGCCTCCGGCCCCAGCAGCGCCGTCAACGCTTCGCTGAAGTCGCCGGTGGACAGCCCGTGCAGATACAGCGCCGGCAGCGCCTCCTCCAGACGCGGCGAGCGGCGCGCCCACGGCGGCAAGATGGTGCTCGTGAACTTGTGGCCTGGTCGCCGGTCGTGCACGCGCGGCGCTTCGATCTCGATTGGCCCCACGCCCAACGTCACCGTGCGCGGCCTGGCTTTGCCGTTGCGCACCACCACCGCGTGACCTTTCGCGTCGCGCAGGCGGCGCAGCTTCTCGACGTACGCGTCGGCTTCCAGTTGCAGCGCTTCGGCGATCATCCGCCGCGCCCCCTCACGCGCCAACTCGTCCAGGCTCTGCCTGACTTCGGGCGCTGTCGTCTCGCTCTCATTCGTGGTAAGCTCGATCACCGTAGCGTATCCTTTCCCGGCTCTGCCGGCTTGGGGTTGATCCACCTGAAGGATACGCTGCCTTCTTGCTCAGGCCCATCCACAACTTCTGGTTATATCTCGCGGACAGTCCGCAATATCACAATCCAAAAGCAATGGAAATGAAACAAGCGTCTGTTATGCTAACTGCAACATATTGCGGAGTTCTCTTGATATAACGGTAAAAGGAGAAAAGCCCCATGAAAGCCAAAGGTCTCATACTTGTGCTCATCGCGCTCCTTGTTGCGAGCGTCGCGCCTGTCGCGGCGGCGGAAGACGTGTCGATCCGCTACGAAAGCCAGCCCGACGAGGTGGCGCTTTACCTGGGCGACCTCGCTTACGCGCGCGATTCGGTGTCGCTGCCGCCGGGCGAGGTAACAGTGACCTTCCCCTCGACGGTCGTCGCCGACTCGTTGGTGGTGAGCGAAAACGGCGAACGGGTGCGCGTGCTGCGCTTCCACAACCGCGCTGCGCCCGCCCCGGCGGTCGATGCGTGGAGCAGCAGCACGCTCATAACCACCGAGGCTGGGCCGCTGGAGGTGAGCTGGCCCTCAGAAGCGCCCGCGCCGCGCGAGGTCGTGCTCGAATCCGTGGCGCGCGGCGCGGGGTGGCGTCCGGTTTACGACATGCTTGTGTTGGATGAGGAAAACGTGCGCTTCAGCTTCAGCGCGGAGATTACCGACTACGCGCTGCCGCTGGAAGAGACGCATGTACGCCTGGTTTCCGGGATGATCGGCAGCGCGGATGGGTCGGTCTACAACGCGATGATGACCGTCGCGCAGAACAATCTCGGCTACCAGAACGTGGTCGATGCCGCGCAGCCGCAGGCCGAGCAGATCAGCGCACACCACGTATATGATCTGGGCCCGCTCACCGTCATGCCCGGCGAGATGGTGCGCGTGAGCATGGTGGACGAGACGCTGGGCGCGCGCCGCATCATCGCCTGGGACACGCGCCAGGGCGAGCGCACCGACGTGGTCTACAAGGTCGCCAACACGTCAGAACTGCCCTTCGCGGAGGGGTTCGTGCGCGCTTACCAGGACGGTATCTACCTGGGCAGCGACGCCATCGAGTGGACGCCCGTTGGCAGCGAGGGCAGCGTCACGGTGGCGGGGATGAGCGATGTGCGCGTGCGCCGCAAGGAAAGCGTAGAAGAGTTGGCGGAGCGCTCCGGTTACAACGAGTACTACCACGAAGTCACGCTGGAGATCGGCAACTACAGCGGTGAGGACATCGAGATCACGGTGCTGGATGAATGGTTGAACTACGCGGTCGAGTTCACCTTCAGCGACGAGCCGACGCGCCAGCCGGGCAACGTGCTCCGCTGGGACCTGGCCGTGCACGCCGGCGAGCGGGTGACCATCACCTACGAGTTTTACACCGACTGACGCCGTTTCGCCGCGACTTCGAGAGGGCAGGGCGCATTCTGCCCTCTTTTTGTTTTCCGCGCCTGTTGCAGGACTGTAACCTAGCTACCGGACATCGGACAGTTGTTCTATGGTATTACTTCACCCCGGCTTCGCCGGACTATAGCCCCCGTCTCCCTCTCCGCCGGCGGAGAGGGGGAGTCGGTCCTGTTCAGCGTCTGAAGTCCCCCTCTTCATTGCATGGAGAGGGGGACTGCCCGAAGGGCGAGGGGGTGAGGGAAGAGAATACAAGAGCCTTTTTCTCGAACATGCGTTCAGTGTCCGGTAGCTAGTCAATGCCGTCTATCAAGGACCCTCCTCAAAGCCGAGCCGTCCCGATTTGACATCGCGTTTGACTGCAATTATGATGTTCATGATTGCCAGTCCACAAGTATTCCTCAAGAGGCGACTGGCTTAGTTCGTTTCTTGGGTTGCAGCAAGGCATGAACAGGAGGTTGCACATCAAGAGCGTCTTAGATGTTCTCGCGGCGGGGGAGACGAGAAGTTGTCGTCTCGCTTGCCCCTTACCCTCTGTCCGGAAAGACACCGCAAAGGAGGAGAAAACGGATGAATAAGCGGATCAGGCTACCACTTTTGATGTTGGTGGTCGTGCTGGCCGTTCCCCCGGGGGTGACGGCGGTCGCCCAAAGTGAATCTATCACCGTGATCTTTCCTCGCCACGAAGCCGATCTCGTCGGCGCTTTCGCGGCGCGGGCAGCCCAGTTCCAGGCTGAGACAGGCATCGGTGTAACGATCATCCAAGGTGGATGGGATCAAATCGCCGACCGTGTTTTGCCCGAAATTGCCACCGGAGGCAGCGCCTACGACGTGGTTGAGTTCGACAATGGCTGGGTGGCGGAGTGGTGTGGAGCCGGCTGGCTCACCCCGCTCGACGACTTCATCCCCGCAGGCTTTGCTGAAGGCATGATCCCCGGTCTAGTCGATCTGTTTTCGTGCCCCGATGGAAAACTCTACGGCGTGGTTTGGAACAACGACACGCGGTTCTTCTTCTACAATGAGGCCATGCTCGCACAGGCTGGGATCGAGACGCCCCCTGCTACCTGGGCAGAGATGGTAGAACAATCTAAACGTCTCCAGGAAGCGGACGTGGTCGAATACGGCGTGGCTCCGTTCTGGAACCAGGAGTGGTCGCTCATCAACGACTTCCATTTCTGGGTGTACACGTTCGGCGGCAAGATCGTCGATGAGAACGGCTGCTTTCTCTGGAACTCCGACCCCAACACCCTCGCCGCGCTTGAGTTCATGGTCAGCTTGCTCACGGACGGCGTCGCCGACCCCGCCGGCCTGACTTACAACCAGGCGGCGGCGCAGAACGTGTTCCTCAACGGCGGCGCGGCCTTCATGCCTCAGGGCATCGCCGGGCTGATGGCCTACGCCAACGACCCAGATCAGTCCAAGGTCGTTGACCAGGTCGCGGTTGGGTTGGTGCCGGGCGCTGAAGAGGGCATGTCTGCCACACTGACCCTGCCCGAAGCCTACGCCATCCCGGCCAACTCGCAGCACAAAGAGGCTGCCTGGAAGTTCATCGAATATATGACCAGCCGTGAGAGCAACATCTTCTTTGCCAAGGAGATTGGCCTGCTGCCGATCTGGGTGGACCTCTACACCGACCCGGAACTCACCGCGCTCTACCCCTTCTGGGCCGACTTTGCCGACCAGCTTGAAACCGCGCGGGGTCTCTCCAAGCTGACCTGGTACGGTGACTTCGTCGATATCGCGCAGATCGAGGTTCACGCTGCGCTGGCCGGCGAGAAGTCGCCGCAAGAAGCGCTGGATGCCATGGCCGAGGGGTTGGCTGAATTCTCGTGTGTTCCGTGAGCACGGCGCTATTGCCGGGTTCGGATCGACGCTGCGAAGACGGCGGCTCGTCCTGTCGGGACTGTGTGTGGGGCGAGCCGCCCCTTGCTGATCGTTTTCAGGCGGATACTCTCTCGAAAGTGAGCTGATGAACCTCACCAGGCGGTTTCGGTCAAACGATCAGAAATGGCTGGGCCTGTCGCTTGTGCTCCCGGCAATCCTTGTCGTGATGGCTGTGCTGGTTGTCCCCTTTGTGTACTCGCTGTTCCTCAGCTTCAACCGCTATGACCTGTCCCGACCGCAAAACAATGCGTTCATCTGGTTCGATAACTACACCAGATTGCTCGGCGACCGCTACTTCCTCAACTCGCTGAAGGTTACCCTGACCTTTGCGCTCGTCTCGATGGTCCTGGAATTGGCGCTGGGCACCGCAATTGCGCTTGTCCTCAACGAGAGGTTCGCAGGGCGTGGAGTGCTGCGAGGGTTAATTATCCTGCCCTGGGCGCTGCCATCTATCGTCAACGCGGCGATGTGGCAGTGGATCTACAACGCGAACTACGGGGCGTTGAACGCGCTGCTGCACCAACTTGGGGTGATTGACGAGTACCGGGTCTGGCTCGCCGACCCCGGCGGGGCGATGGCGCTGCTCATCCTGGCGAATGTGTGGAAGGAAACCCCGTTCACCGTCATCTTGGTCCTGGCCGGGCTGCAAGGCATTCCTGATGAACTGTACGACGCCGGTAAGGTGGATGGCGCTTCGATGTGGCAGCGCCTGACACAGATCACGCTGCCGCTGCTTCGTCCCGTCATCATGGTGTGCGGGTTGCTCCAGACGATATGGAGCTTTCAGACGTTTGAACTGGTCTACGTGGTCACGCAAGGCGGACCTTTTGGCTCCACTGAAGTCCTGCCCGTACGCATCTACGAGATGACATTCCGGTCGCTGCGTTTTGGCTACGGGGCAGCGATGGCTTACCTGACCGGTTTGATCCTCATCATCCCGGCCCTTTTTTACATCCGCTCAACCTATCGCAGTATTGTGGAGTATTAGCCCTTGCGACCGTCTCGGCTGCGCCGCCTGCCCATATACGTCGCTGCACTGGTGATTGCAGTATGGACTCTCGGGCCGTTCGTCTGGCTCTTCATCTCGTCGATCTCGTACAAGGTTGATCTGCTCCAAAAGCCGCTGCGTTGGATTCCGCCGCGTATCACGCTGGAGAACTACGCCGAGCTCCTGATGGGGGGCGGAGAGGCCGCTCAGCAAGCCGCCCAGTTCGGCTCGGCGCTCAGAAGCTCGCTCATCGTGGCTCTGGGGGCGACGACCGTCTGTCTCGTGGTGGGCACATTCGCGGCCTACGCGCTCACGCGGCTCAGGTTTCCCGGAAGCCGCCTCTATTTGTTGCTGCTCATGGCTGGTCAGATGTTGCCCCCGATCACCATCGTCGTGCCGCTGTATATCATCCTGCGCTCTATGGACCTGCTGGATACCCAGCCGGGTTTAATCATCGTCTACATCAGCTTCATTCTGCCCCTTGTGGTTTGGATTCTGCGCGGGTACTTCGCTTCCATTCCCGCCGAGCTTGAGGACGCCGCTCGCATCGACGGCGCTACGCGGGTTGGGGCTTTATTCCGCATCGTGTTGCCCCTGGCTGGCCCAGGATTGGCGGGCACGGTGATCTTCGCTTTCATCGCAGGATGGAATGAGTACTTGTACGCCTTTGTCTATACAGCAGTCCATGCAAAGACAGTGCCGGTCCTCATCGGCGAGTTCAGCACGAAACTGGGGCTAGAGTATCTGCGTATGGCAGCCGCGGGGGTGCTGGCGGCGCTGCCGCCAGTGCTTCTGGCGCTTGTTTTCCAGCGCTTCATCATACGTGGCCTGACCAGTGGAGCAGTCAAATAGAGTGGACAGGTTACCACCGAAACCCTCAGAAGTCCCCTGAAGAGGTTCTCAGTTACGCAGAGCAGCTACAACGGCGTGGCGGGCGGAGTGGACCGACCATTTCTGTCGGCAGATACAATATCCCGCTGCTTAGCGCGCTCGCCGCTCATAGATGATCGCCCGGTAATACGCCAGCAGGTCCCGGTCCTGATCGTCGCCCCAGGGCATGAGCGCGCGCGCCGGCTCCAAGCGCCCGGCTTCGCGCCGGCCCTGCGCCTGGCTCAGACCGACCTCAGTGCCGTAATAGATCACCGGCGGGCCGGGCAGGCGCATCTGGAGCGCCGCGGCGCGCCGCAGCCTCTCCTTGTCGCCGCCCGCTATGAACAGGAAACGGTCCATGTCGTGGTTGTCGAGGAAGCTCGGCAAGAGGAAATCGCGCGGGAAGAACGCGAGATGCCGGTCCCAAAAACGCTCGAACTCCGCCTCGGTCCACCGGCCATAACCGAACGTGCGGCGCAGCGCGTCCGCCAGCGCGAAGTCCAGGCTGCCGTCCAGCCGACCCACGTACCGGCGCAATAGCTCCGGCGCTTCGACGATCTCGCCGAAGCAAAAGCAGTCCGGCTTCACCGCCTTGCACGCGGCCCAGAAGTCGGACCAGAAGTCGGGGCCGGGGCCGTTGGCATGGTCGAGCCGATAGCCGTCCACGTCGAAGGCGCGCAACCAGCGCCGCCCGATGTCGATCATCCAGCGGCGCGCGTCCGGGTTCGCCAGGTTGACCTGCGGCATCTTATAGTAGCCGAAGAAGCTCCGGTAGCCGACCGGCGAGGCGTCGAAGGTGAACCAGTCGCGGTAGGGGCTGTTCGGGTCCGCGCGCGCCTCTTGGAAGATGGGGTGCTGGTTGGAGACGTGGTTGCACACCAGGTCCAGGATCACGCGCACCCCGCGCGCGTGCGCCGCCTCGACCAGCGCGTGTAGCGCCTCGTCGCCCCCGACGCGCAGTGCAACATGGTCGTAGTCCGTGGCGTCATAGCCATGATCTGACGGGCTGGGGAAGACGGGGCTGAGCCAGATGCACGTCGCGCCCAGGTCGGCGATATAGTCGATCTTATCCGCCACGCCCCACAGCGTCCCGCCGTGAATGCCGCGCAGGTCTTTCGGTCGCTGCCACGCGCGCCCGTCGCCGGGGTAGAAGCGATCCACGAAGATGTGGTAAATCACCGCCTCGCGCGCCCAGTCCGGCGGGGTGAGCCGGTCCACGTGAAAGGTGAAGGTAACGCCGCGCGCCGGATCGGAGGGAGTGGCTTTGTAAGCGCTCCCAAAGAAAGCGGCGGTCGCCTGGTCGGTCTGGTCCTTGAAGTTGGGCCAGTCGGCGAAGGTCTCCGCGCCGTCATCCGTCCACGCGCCGACCCGATAGCGCACGACTGTACCTTCGAGTTGGGCAGGCAGCGTCCCCCGCCAGGTCTCGCCATAGCCCCAGGTTATGGTATCCCACGTCACGCCGGCGCGTTCCAGGGCCAGGGCATAGCCGTTCTGTGCCGCGCCGCGCGCGCCGACCGGCGCGCTGCCGTCGAGCGTGTAGTAGCAGGCTACGTGATCGGCACTCAGGTCGGGGCCAACGTGCACGGTGAGGGTCACGGGCTGGCCGGGCGCGGGGTCTTTCGGGTCGAGTTGATGCGCGTGTTGCACGCCCTGCCGCGCCGCGCGGTGATGGACCAGCTTCAGGTCGTCGGAGGCGACGGTGCCGAACACGAAGTCTTCCATAATACCCGCCTATCCTTCTGCACTGGTAGGGGCTACCAAAGGCGCACAACCGTAGGGGCGGGCCGCTTCGCAGAGACCCGCCCCTACAACCACGCAACATTACAGCGCGTTGAGGTACAAGGAGGTCACGTCATCCTTTGACCGCGCCCGTCGTCAGGCCGCCGACGATTTGGTCTTGCAGCAGGAGGTACACGATCACGACCGGCGTGGCGGCGACGAGCGCGCCGGCGGCGAACTTGCCCCAGTCGCGGGCGAAGTTGGACGTGATGAAGTTGTACAGCCCGACCATCAGCGTCCAGTGCTCCTTCGACCGGAGGATGACGCGCGCCAGCACGAACTCATTAAACGTGCCGACAAACGCCAGCACGCCCACCACCGCCAGGATGGGCCGGACCAGCGGGAAGATCAGCCTCCAGAAGGTCTGCCAGTGCGTCGCGCCATCGACCATCGCCGATTCGTCGATGTCATGGGGAATGGAGTCGAAGTACCCCTTCATCAACCAGGTGTTGACGCCCATCGCGCCCGCCATATAGACCAGGATCAGCCCACCCAGGCTATCGAGCGAGAACAGCGACAGCCAGGACCAGTTGATGAAGGAGAGGAAGGGCAATACCTCCGGGATTCGTTCCGGCAGCCGGCCAACCTCGCGCAAGATGAGGAACAGCGCCACCATCCCCAGCAGGTTCGGGAAGACCTGGATAAGCAGCACGCCCAGCAGTGTGATGCGCCGGCCCGTGAAGCGGAACCGCGAGAACGAGTAGGCGCTCAGCGCCGTAATCAACACCGTCAGCAGGGTGCTCACCGTCGCCACGAAGATTGAGTTGGCGATCCAGTTCCAGAATGGGTAACGGTCGAGGTGGTCCGGATCAGTGAGCAGGACTCTGAAGTTCTGGAAGAGATCGCTGAAGCTCTCGACCCTTTCGGGGATGATGTTCCGGCTTGCCAGCGAGCCGTAAGGGTCAAACGCCGCCTTGGCGACCCAGATCACCGGGAAGAGCGCGAAGAAGAGCGCGAAGACGACGATGACCATGCGGAACCCGATCGTGACCGCCCGCTGCCGTTGCGACATGACCATGTGGGTTTCAACCCGGCTAGACATTTGCGCCCATCTCCTCCCACCGCCGGGTAAGTCGGTACTGGGCTGCGGTGATCGCCGCGGTCAGCGCGAAGATGATGATCGTGATCGCCGCCGCGTAGCCGTAGTCCGCGCCGCGATCCGACCCGAACGCCAGGTTATAGGTGTAGTTAATCAGGATGTCCGTGTGCCCCGCCGGCGTGATCGTTCCGGCCATCGGGGGGTCGCCCTGGGTCAGGCCCTCAACGATGAGGTAGTTATTGAAACTGAACGTGAACGACGCAATCAGCAACGGCCCAACCACGATCAACAGCAGGGGCAACGTGACGCTCCAGAAGCGCTGCCACCCCGTAGCGCCGTCTACCGACGCCGCTTCGTAAATATCTGATGGGATCGTTTGCAAAGCGCCGCTGCAAATCAGCATCATATAGGGGTAGCTCAGCCACAGGTTCACCAGCAAGATGGAGAACTTGGCCCAGCCGGGGTCCGAGAACCAGGGGATTGACACGCCGAAAATATCGCTCAGGTTCGCATTGATGACGCCCAGGCTCTCGTTGAACATCCCGCGCCACGCCAGGATGCTGATGACGCCGGGGATAGCGTAGGGGATGAACAGCAGCGACCGGATGAGCTTGCGGCCTGGCAGAATGGGGTCGTTCAGGATCATCGCTATGAACAGGCCCATTGCAAAGTTGAGCAAGGTTGTGAAAAGCGCAAACCCCACCGTCCAGCCGAAGACGCGCGCCAACGGGCCGCTCAGGCCGGGGTCGCTCACCAGGCGGGTGAAGTTCTCAAAGCCGATGTAAGTCCGGTATCCGGGAATCAGCGCGCCGGCCTCGGCGGTGCAGTCGCGGGCACCTTCAGGCTTGAAACAACCCAGTGCGTCATCGGCGAGGTACAGCGTGCCGGTGGACTTGTCCACGATCGCGTTTTGCGCCGCGTCATATGTATAGCGCGGGCGGAAGGGGCGGCCAGCCTCGTTGCGGCTCTTGATGCCGACCGTGTCATCGCCGGCGCCAAACTGGAGGTCCTGGATGGCGGTGGCAGCCTGGGCGCGCTCGGCGCGGCTGAGTTGCCGGAAGCCTTCGTAGGTTTCCGGCGGCTCCTGCACCGCGTCGCTCGCCACGACCCTGATCGGCTCGTCGGGGACGGCGAAGAGCGTCTCCTTGACGTCGCCCACCTCGCGGGTCAGCCACAGCGCGTACTCGCCCGTCTCCGAAGCGAACAGCGTCCAGTTGTACACCGTCGCGTCACCGGGCAGGTATTTCTGCCGCGCCAGCAGGTCGATGGTCTGCTGTTTGGTGAACAGGTGGCCGTCGGAATAGTTGGAGAGGGAGACAATCACCGTGTAGATGATCGGGTACACCACCAGGAGCGTGACCAACGCCAGCCCCGGAGACATCCACTTGTACGGGAACAGGCCCGGCACCAGGATGACCGCGTTCAGCATGACCGCGATGACCAGCAGCACCAACGCCAGCAGCAGGTTATCATCCTGGACCAGGGTATAGACGATCACCAGCGCGAAGGCGTCAGCGATCATCAGGGCCAGGTACTTGAGCACCGTGACCCACACGCGGCGGTCCTCAAACAGCGCGGCCAGGGGCCTTTGCAGGCCCCTGGCGTTTGTGCCGGTCGCGCTCATGGCTTATTGCAGGGTGATACCGGGAAGCGTGACGGTCTTGGCGTTATGATCGTAAACGACCTCGACAGCAGTCTCCTCGGCGAGGCTGAATTTCATGTTCTCGCCGGGGTAGGCCTCAGCCCAGGCCGCGTTCAGCGCCACCTTGGCCTCATAGTCACCCGCCGGCAGCGTGAACGTGCCCGTCCACACGCCGTCGCCATCGTCGTCGCTGATCATGGTCGCCTCACAGGCCGGGTCCCAGTCGGCGGCGCAACCGAGGAGCGCCTGGAAGTTGCCCACGAACGTCACGCTCTCGGGCGGCTTGCCCAGCCCCTCGATGGTCGTGCGGATTTGCTCGGCGGCGGTCACGTAAGCCGTCTCGCCGTCGGTCTGCCCGTTCACAATCTGGACGAGCGCGCCGTTCGAGGCGGCCCACACCGCCGACATTTCGGGGATGTTGGGCATGGGGACGGCCTCAGCGCCGGCGGCGGCGAAGCCCGCAATGTCGGGATCGTCAATCGCCTCGCGCACGGGCAGCCAGGCCGAGGGTCGCGGGTCGGCCTCGAAGAGCGCCTGCATCGCTTCATCGGTCGCCATGTAGTCGAGCAGGAAGATCTCGGCCAGGAGTTGCTTCTCACTGAAGGCGCTGATGCAGAACGCCTGCACGCCGGAGAAGGGCTTGCCGTGCTCGGTCACGCCCTCGACGCCGGGGAAGGGATCAATCACGTAGGGCTGACCCGTGTCGCGCAGGCGCTGGAGCCACCACGGCCCGGTGATGAACATGCCGAGCTTGCCCTCGGTGTAGAGCTGGAAGGCCTCGTCGTCGCCCACCTGGGTGAGGAAGTAGCCCGCCTTCGCCATTTCCTCGATCCACTTGGCCGACGCAATCGCGCCAGGGCTGTCCAGGCCGACGTCGTTGGGGTTCCACGAGCCATCTTCGTTCTGGCCGAAGACGTAGCCGCCGAATGCGGTCGTGATCGGGAAGGTGTGGTACGTGTCGTTGGTCTTCAGCAAGAAGGCATACGTGCCCTCCGGCATCTCGCCAGCGAGCGCGGTCACATCTTGCCACGTCGCGGGCCATTCTGCGATGATGTCAGGGTTGCGGATCAGGGCGACATTCTCGGTGCCGTAGGGCAGGCCGTAGACGACGCCGCCCACCTTCACCGCTTCCACCGCCGAGGGCAGCAGCATGTCCTCGATGCCGGTCAGGTCGATGGGCGCGAGCGCGCCGTTCTCGACCAGGCGGCCCAGGTTGTCGTGCGGCTGGATGAGAATGTCAGGGCCTTCACCGACCGGGCCGGCGACCAGGAGCTGGTCGCGCTGGTCGCCCTGGCCGATCTCCTGCACCGTGACCTCAATGCCGTACTCCTCGGTGAAGGCTTTGCCGAATTCCTGGATCACCGGGGCGCGGGTGTTGTCGGCCCAGACGAGCAGGGTTTCGGCTTCCTGCGCCGACACGGCGGCCATCGGGGCCAGGGCGAAAGCGATCAGCAAGAGCGCGGACAGCAATTTTCGGTTCATCATTCTTTCCTCCAGATGTCTGTGAGCGAACGCAAACTGAAGCGAATGTGCGCATAGAGTGGCCTGTTGCTTGGCAAGTTGCTCAACGCGAACGGAGATCATCCCCTTGTCCGGGTTGTTGCACCTCCTTTGCGTGAATGACCCGTATCGGTTCATCGAGCCGGGGATGCACCGGTGAAGACAGCGCTGCTCCCGGCGTGATTACAAGTTACCTCTGGCTAGGTTACAAAAGTGCAGCATCGGTTGGCAGGCGCGGACGCAGATGACGACGCTACAGATGTCACTTCTCTCAGTATTATAACGGACAAAAACACCCTGTGGCAAATTGCCAATTAAAGTATTCATTACAAAAAGTCTGCGCGCTCCGGCGCGTGTGGGTGGGCATCGGCGGGATCACCTGCCCGGAGATATGCCAGCGGCCAATATTCAAGCGTGATATTGGCTGCGGGGGACAGAGCGTAGCGCAAAGCGCACTCGCTCGGTAGCCCAACTTTCTCGCTGCGGCGTTGCTATCGCGCCGAGGGGTCATGCAAGGCGCGCAGCCGCCACAACCCGAAGAGCAGCGGCGCGAGCAGGAGCAGGAAGAACACATCAAACCCTACCGCGTCGGCCAACATCCCCAGCGAAGACGAGGCCAGCACCGCCACGCCCATCAGCGTGTTGGCGAAACCGATGTAAAGCGGCCGGCGCGCTTCGGGCGCGATATTGATGTTAAACGCGGCCAGCGCGATGTTCAGCATCGAGTCGCGCAGGGCGATGACGCCGAACGCGGCTAAGAAGTAAATGCCCGCTGCGTCGGCGCTCAGCCTCAGCGGCACAGCCAAGACGATCATCACCAGCGAGCACATGCCCAGCCCTGCTCCCATGAGGATCAGGCGGCGGTTGCCCCACCGGTAGCTGATCCATCCGGACGCCGCTGTGCCTACCAGGGTGACGAACGCGACAACGGCGGGATAAACCGCCAACATCTCCACCGGTACGCCAAACGTTTTGCGGGCGTGAACGGTGACATACGGCGTGGCGATCATAATGAGCAGCAGCACCACGCGCACCAGCAGGTAAGACCGGTAGTTGGCGTCCTCCCGCACGATCTGACGCGCCAGCCGGATCTGGCCGAACGGGCCGCTGCGCGCGCCGCGCGGCGCAATGGCCGGCTCGTCTACCGTGAGCCAGGTCATGAGCGAGATGACGGCAAACAGCGACGCGAGCGCGAACAGCACCCCGAAGTTGTTCGGGAACGGATAAGGCGACGCGGGGTCCAGCGCGGCGCGCACAACCGCCCCGCCGCCAATCGCCAGCAGCCCGCCCAGACCGATGCGCCAGGCGAAGAACAGCCCCCGGCGCGTCGGGTCGATCACCTTGCCCACCATGTCCATGAAGGGCAGGCCGCCCATGCCGCCGGCCAGCCCCTCCACGGTGATGAGCAGATAGAACGCTGCCAGCAGGGCGGTCGGCTCCGGCACCGTGAGCACCACGACCGGCAGCGCCAGCCGCATACAGGAACGCACCAGCGTCGCCATCCGGTACACCGGCTTGGAAAGCGGCAGGCTTTGCAGATAGCCCGACACCCACAACTGCGGGAAGAGCCACGCCGCCGTCGGGATCATGCCGATCAGGCCGAGCAAGAAAGTAGAGTCGGTAAAGTGCGACGCGAACACCACGAGCACGACCGAGGGGTCCATCAATGAGCCGACCAGGTTGAACAGCGCGCCGTTGATGACCCCGACGGTAAAAGTGCGCTGGTGTGGAGGCAAAGCGGGTTTGTGGCGTAAGGTGGCGACTCTGGAGGTGACGCTTGTTCTCATATGCAGTAGTCAGTGTCCGATCACCGGGCATTTCCCGGTGTGGACAACGGGCTTCGCCCCTTGTCTCGTCTTCGGATGGTCCTAATTGGGGGCGTAGGGGTGTTTAAGCACCTCGGTGGTCTCTTCTTCCACCAACCAACGCTGGAACCAACGGATGGCGGCCTCGTTGCTGAACCTGCGCCCCGGTTTGGTCTCTTCGTAGCGCAGCCGGTCAGGGACGCGAAGCAACTCATAGGGCAACCGCACCTGGCGGAAGCACTCGTAGTCTTGGCCGACCGCCGTCTCCGAGCGCAGGTAGAGCGTCGGGCGGGGCGCGACCACCGCGCCAATGTCGCTCGCTTCGGCGTAGCGGCGCAGGTTAGCGACGCACAGGCGGCGGTAGCGCGGCCCCTGACGCGGGATGTCGTCGAAGCGCACCAGGTAGTCGCCGATCACGGCGGCGTTGACCCGCTCGTCCAGGGCCGCCGTGTACATTGCCTGCGCGCCGGCGACCGACGTCCCCGCGACTCCCAGCCGTGTGGGGTCTACCTCTGGACGGGTCTGGAGGTAGTCGAGCGCGCGCAGCCCATCCTCAACTACGAGGCCGACCCAGGTGCGCCCGATCAGGCGCGCAGCCGCGTCCAGCTTGGCGTAGTCCACATCGCCCAGCAGCCCGAAACCGCGCCCTTCGAGCGTGAGGGTCACAAAGCCGGCCTGGGCAATCGCGAGTGCATTGCCGTTGTGGTATGAGCTTTGCAGCCCGGCGGTCTGCCGGATGGTGCCATGGCCGGGATAGACGAGCACCGCCGGGACCTTCTGGCCCTTGCCCAGATTCGCCGGCGCGAAGAGGTAGCCCGGCACGCGCAACCCGTCGTCCGCCGTCATGGTAATCGACTCGCGCCTGACCTCTTGTACGATGGCTTGCTCGCCCACTTCCACCTTGGGCGGCTCCCAGGCGTCGCCTGTGCGCGGCGTCACGCCCAGCAACTCAAACAGCTTGGCCTGGAGTTGTTGATGCCACTCCCGCCACGCCTCGCGCCCGGCGTTGGGATAGCGCAGCGCTGGCGTGGTCTCGCGCACCTGGCGGATGAGCGCCGACATGGACGTGACAGCCTCTGCCGGGCGCTCCGCCTCGGCGAGTTCGCGCTCGCCAGACAGCGCGTCGATGACTTCTTCAACCAGGTGCTCGACCCCGTCGACCACATGCTGCACCACACTCCGCACCGGTCGTTTGCGGACCTCACCCTTCACGATGAGGTCCTTCGCGGCGTCTTTGGTCGAGACCCTGCGCCCTTGTTGCTGCTCCAGTTCTTCGCGGTGCCGGTAAATCCACGTATACAGGTCAGTCACGGTGCGGTCGGGAAATTTCTCCAGCAGTCCCATCTCCTGGATGGTCTCTGCCGCCAGGGAGTACACCATGTCATACCAACTCGTCGTCGCCTCTTCCGAGCTGACTTCGTAGCCGTCGATCAGGCTCAAGTTGCGGCGGTACACCTCGATCTGGCGCTCCAGTTCGGCGTACCCATCCGGCGCGGTGCACCGGATACCGTTGTCCGGCCTGAGTTCGTCCAGATGGGTCTTTTCCATGAAATCCACGTGTTCGGCCTTGACGATGATGTCGTCGATTTTGTCTTGAGGCGTGATTGGGATCGGCGTCGGGTACTCCCAAACGTGCGCTTCGATGGTGCTCGCGCCTAACTGCCGCATCACCGAAACCCGGTGGTTGCCGTCTTTCACAAAGTAAACGTCGCCGATTTTGTACAATTCAATCGGGGGAATACCTTGCATACGCTGCAACACCGCCACGCGCTGCCAGCGCTCGGCGTCCTCTTCCATCAGTGGAAGAAACTCGCGCGTGAAGTCCTGGTAGCGGTCTACGCTGCCGACGATCTTGTCCAGCGGGACGTCGAATACCCCCTTGTAGTAGCGGCTGAACAACCGCAGCCTGGTGCGCACATCTTCAAAAGGGAGCAGTTGTTCGTGCTGCGGCTGGTTAAAGATGGCGAGCAAGCCGCCGGACGCCCGCCAACGCGCCCGCTCCCAGTCGCGCCGGGCTTCGTCCTGGTCTTGCCATGAAGGCTTGTCTATGTCCATGCAACTCTCTCTCCCTTTCGCATTCCTAGAGAGAGAACACATCATCAATATAAAGTTACGCGGAATGTGCCCCTTTTGAGGCGTTCTGTCAAGGCCCGATGGGTATGCTGAGCGCCTGCCACTTTCGTGCCGCCCCGTCTAACTCCCCAGAAACCGGATAACCGCGAATAAGAACCAATCGTTGCGGTAGGCGCTTAACCATCTCGCCAGCCTTTGCGGTGCGGGCGGCTTTCTCGTTGCTTTTGATGAGCGGTGGCCTCCCGCTTGGGTGTTGATACGGATCCAGTCAGGCTTTGCGAGGCCTGAAAATGTTTGCGCTTGTCTTACCTCACCCCCCTGACCCCCCTCTCCATATAAT
>DAOTXU010000361.1:0-13374 GCA_034435135.1 Anaerolineae bacterium
GGGGGTTGGGGCCCCCCCGCCCCACGGCCCACCCGGAGATCACATAGCCTCAATCTCCTCAGGCGTGATCGGCTCCGGCGCGGGAACCGCCAGGCCCTCTGCGAGTTCTTCGGCGTAGTTCTCTTGCACGCCGTCCATGAACTCCTGGGTAGTCATCTCATTCGCTACGACCAGATCAAACCGCTCGCCGATCCAGGCGTGTGTCCGGGCCGGCAGGAAGGTCCATGTGGTGAAGCCGAATGTCTTCTTGGCGAGGGCATCGTTGAGCGCCAGGAAGTAGTTCACGAGCAGTTCGGGCGCGTCGGCGGAGAAGTCCTCGCGCGTGAACTCAAGCGGGACAAGGTAGTCGCCGAAGCTGAAGCCCTCAATGATGCGCACCGCGCGCGCCTTGTCCTGGTAGAACCAGTTGAGCACCTCGGCGGCGGCGTCCGGGTTCTCGGTAGCGGCGTTAACGCAGGTCGAAGCGCCCACGCCCAGGTTGTACTGCGGGTAGGGGACGACGTCGCTGAACGAAGGGAACGGCGCCCAGGCCCATTCGTAGCCGGCGGCGGCCCACTCTTCGAGCCAGGTGCTGAACATCCACGGCCCCTGGAACAGCAGCCCGCCCCTGCCCTCGTACCGCGTTGCGTAAGCGGCATCGGTGCCGTAGCTGAGGTAGGCGTCGCGGCTGCCCATAAAGTAGCCCCGGTTGAGGTATTCATCCACCAGGTTGATGGCTTCCATGAACTCAGGCGCGTTGAAGGGGACATCCCCGTTCAGCGCCTCCCAGAATTTGTGGCCGCCCACGTAGTTGCACACCATGACGCCGAACAGGTGCTGGTTGAGGCCCTGCCACGGGTTGCTGGACACCGCGAACGGATAGACACCCTGCGCGAGCGCATCATCGGCCCAGGTCTCGAACTCTTCGCGGGTGGTGGGCATGGTCCAGCCCTTCTCCTCGAAGAGCGTCTTGTTGTAGTCGGTGATCTGGGTCTCGTAGGTCTGCGGCAGGCTGCGCAGCGAGCCGGCGATCTTACCCACTTCGAGCGCCCACGACAGCAGCTTCTCGTTCCAGCCGTACTGCTCGGTGTAGTCGTCGAGCGGCAGGGTGAAGCCGGCGCTCGTGAATTGCGATACCCACGCCGGGCCGTGCACGTCATAAATGTCTGGCCCTTCCCCCGCCGCCAGCGCGGTCTGCGTCACCTCGACGTTTTTTTCGAGGAACGACATCTCCAGCTCGATCTCGCCAGCGTGGGCCTCGTTGAACGAGTCGATGAATTCGCGCTGGAGAATCTCCTGCTGCTCTGCGGTGGGCGCGCCCGCCCAGTAGGCGACCTTCACGGCCTGGCGCACGCTGAACGGCTGCAGAAAGCGCTTTTCCCCTCGCAAAACAGGGCTGGCCGCTGCGCCGGCAGCAGCAACACCGGTCGCCTTAAGAAAATCGCGGCGGCTGAGTTTCTTCTCACCCGACATGCCAAAACCTCCTTAAATACGAAAGATCCTCCTCAGGGATAGAGTGGGACAACACCCAAAGGCAGCTTTCTCCTCGGTCTCGCCTCCTTTCCAACTGTGCAGTTGTGGGCGCCAGATTTCGACGTTCGGTGGGTGGGTGTAGAACGGATTGGGCAGGTTCTCGTGTCTGAATTTCATGGTATTATAAATGTGCGTCTATGTCAACTAAAACGTGCAATAATTGGGCAAAAAGCAGCCCGAATTCCATGAGACACTCGATACTGCTGCTCATCTTTTTCTCTTGTAAAAGCTTTACTCTCTGAAAGTACGCCAATCCGCGCAACTCGTGCAGTGTCCGCATTCGCGTCAGGTAGATAGCCAAACCCATGACGTTCGCTCGCCATAGGAGAAGAAACATGACCGCGCTTGAAACTATATTCCTCATTCATCACTCTCACACCGACATCGGCTACACGCACGATCAGCCGATTGTGTGGGACCTGCACACGCGCTTTATCGACGAGGCGATTGATCTCGCCGAGGCCGACGCCGCGCGCCCTGGCGACCAGGGCTTTCGTTGGACGGTCGAGACCACTGGCGTGTTGATGCATTGGCTGATGCGCGCTTCCGGGCGACAGATTGAGCGGTTCACCGCCCTGGAGCGCGCCGGACGGATCGAGGTGACGGGCATGTTCGCCAACCTGACTCCGCTGTTTGACATCGACCAACTCATTGAGTCGCTTCAGCCGTTGCGCACGTTGCGCGAGGATTACGGGTTCGATGTGCGCCACGCCATGAACTGTGACGTGAACGGCCAGAACTGGCCGCTGGTGGACGTGTTACTCGACATGGGCATCGAGGGCTTCTCCATGGCAGTCAACGCCACGTTTGGCGGCGCGCCGATCCGACGCCCCAACGCCTTCTGGTGGGAGGGGCCGAGCGGGCGCAGGCTCCTGACGTGGAACGGGTGGCATTACGGGCTGGGGCTGCGTTTCGGCCTCGGGCGCGACGCGGCGGCGTTTGAGCAAGAATGGTTGCCGCGCATCCTGAGGCGTCTAAACGCCATCGATTACCCCTTGCCCATACTCATGGTGCAGTCCACACATCCCATCGTTGACAATGGCACCGCTTACGTCGAATTCGCCCGCTTCATCGACCGCTGGAATGCGGCGGGCAAACAGCCCCGCGTGCAGATGGCGACGCCGCGCATGTGGTGGGAGGCAGTGAGACAAATCGGGGTGCCACTGCCTACTTACCGGGGCGACTGGACCGACTTCTGGAACTTCGGCTGCGTCAGCAGCGCGCGCGAACAGGCGATCAATCGCGCCAGCCGAGCCAGGCTTCGCACCGCTGACGCGCTCGCCGCCGCCGTGGGGGATGAGCAGGTCAGCCGCTCATTTGCGCGGCACCGCGAAACCGCTTGGCGCGCGCTGCACCTGTGGGATGAACACACTTGGGGCGCGGATCATTCCGTCGATGCGCCTGAAAGCGAGGACGTTGTGACCCAATGGCATCACAAGGCTGGCTACGCCTACACCGCGCGCAGCCTGAGTCTAATGCTCCAGCGCGACGCGCTGGCGGCGTTGGGGCAGCGGGCGGCGCGACGCAGGCCGACCGATCTGTTGGTGTTTAATCTGCTGCCGTGGGCGCGTATCATCGCTGGCGAGGTGCCGACGATCTTCATGGCGGACCAGCTTGTCCCGCAGGATGTGACCTCGAGCCGGCATCTCCAGGACCGGATGGCTGACCGGGACGCGCTGGCGTCGGCGGCGGAAACCTCTGACGGCGCGGTCGCCGAAGGGCGTTTCGTGCTTAAGCCGCTGGAAGTGCCCGGATTCGGCTATGCGGTTGTGGCGCGGGAGGAGTTGCTGGAACTGCGCACGCATACGTCGATTTCGGAAGAGCCTTTCGTCGAGAACAACCGCTTCCGCTTGGTCTTTGATCGGCAGCGCGGCGGCGTTCTCTCTTGGTACGACAAGGAGTTAGGGTGGGAATGGGTCGATTCGAGCGCAGAGTACCGCTTCAACGGCTTTATCCACGAACAGGTTGAGGATACGGCACATCCGAACCCCTATCAATTATTCTTCAGGGTGCCGTTCAATGGGATGCCCGACGATCTGGACGATCCTCGCCATTGGCGGTCAGGCTGGCGTGCTCTGCGCACCCAACCTGCGCGAGTCTTGGTGCACCGGGTGTACCAGACGCCGTTGGGCTGGCGGGTGATCCAGCTTTTGGAAGCGCCGTGCTGCGCTGGCCCCTTGCGCCAGAGCGTGTTCCTGCCTGCTTATGCCGATTTCATCGAATGTGAAGCGTGGTGGGACATGGGGCTTGGCGCTCACCCGGAGGCAACCTATCTCCTATACCCGTTTAACGTTCCGGGTGCCGTCGCTTGCCTGGACCTGGGTGGGCAGGCGATGAAACCCGAAGCTGACCAACTACCGGGTGCGTGCCGGGACTACTTCACCGCCCATGGGTGGGTGGATTTCTCGAATGGGGACTTGGGCGTGACCGTCGCGCTGCCGGAGAACCCGATGGTCCAGTTGGGTGACTTTCACTTTGCGCACAACCAGACGAAGTTTACGCTGGGCCGGGCGATGCTGCTTGGCTGGGCCACCAATAACTACTGGCCTACCAACTTCAGAGCGCACCAGCCTGGGAGGGTGCGGGCGCGCTATCGTATCTTTCCGCATCGCGGAGGGTTCAATGAGGCACATGCGCATCGCTTCGGCCTGGAAGCGGCGTATGCGCAGCCTCTGGTTCAACACCTGGGCGAGCCGACCGGGGCGTCGCCGCCTTTCCCTGAGCAAGGGACGCTCTTGCATTTGCCTGGCGGCCCTGTGGTGGCCCTGCATGTGAAGCCTGCTGCGCGCGGTAGCGGTCTGGCCCTGCGCTTGCTCAACGCCAGCGACAGCTCCCAAGATGCCACAGTAGGGTCTGGGCTTTTGAGTATCGTTGCAGCACAGCGTTGCGACTTGTTGGAAAAGCCTTTGGAAACTCTGGCGGTGTCGGAGGGCGCGGTCACGTTACGCTTGCCGCCCCGACGCATCGTGTCGCTATATCTGGAGGTTGTGCCTGCTGAACGTTAGCCTATTGGCATGAAATCACATCCGTAGATTATCGACTGGTGGCGACAGCAGCCTGGGACTCTGGCTGAGGATAGGGGGAGGTGAAAAGTAGACCGATCATCCTGGCTGGACATGACACAGTTTCCTATAACAGCTCCGAGGCGTTATTGGGTTGTCCTTCCGTGAACCGGCCAGGCCGCAACCTGGAGGTGTCCAGTGTGCTCGCCTTCCCATTCAAGATGATCTCGGCAAGGAGCTGTCCCAATGCCGGTGCGTGCATCACGCCATGGCCAGAAGAACCATTGACGAGATAGAAGTTCTGCATACTCGGAGCCAGCCCCAGCAGCACATGCTTGTCTGGAGACATCTCGTACAGCCCTGCCCAACAGCTTCTCCGGTCAATTGCCGCCTCTGCGAGGCAAGGCACGCGCTCATGCGCACGGCGTGTTACTTCCTCCAGCCACGTATCCTCGAATGTGGCGTCGAATGGGTCTGCCACTTCTGGCTGATCCGGCCACAGCAACAGAATACGTCCGTCGCGCACCCGCAGATGAAAGCCATCTTCTGCAAAGATGGTCATCGGCATCGCCTCAGGCAGCAGATCGCTTGGATAGGTGATCGCTACCTGGCGGCGCAGCGGACTGACAGGAAGATCAACGTGTGCGTAGTTCGCCACCAGGGCAGCCCAGGCTCCGGCTGCGTTGACTACGCACCCGGTGGCAATCTCATCCGAGGGGGTACGTACCCCGGTAATCCTGTCTCCATCCACCTGAAAGCCGATACACGGCTCTCCATAGGTGAACCGTACCCCCAGGCGTTCGGCGCCCTCCCTATAGCCACGTAAAATCGCGAGTGGGCGAAGAAAGCCATCGGTACGACAAAAGACGCCGCCAAGAAGATCATCCGCACTGACAGCAGGATTGATCTGCCGGATGTCCTCTTGGGTTACACGCTCCGCTTCCTGAAGCCCCGCAGCTTTCTGGATTGTCTGAGCCGCAAGCAGCGCGTCAAGCGCCGCTTGATGGCGGGCGAGGAAGAGGTAGCCGCATGGACGATAGCCGGGATCAACGCCGAGTTCATCCCGGAATCGTTGTAGCTTCTCGCGGGAGAGCAGCGAAAGACGGACATTCACGTCCGTGCCGAACTGGGCACGGAATCCTCCTGTGGCCTTGCCACTGCTCCCCTGGCCTGGCTGGGAACCCCGGTCCAGCACGAGTACGCTGGTGCAGCCTTGTGTCGCCAGGTGATAGGCGACACTGGCACCAATCACACCGGCTTAATCACCACATCGGCAGACTGCATGGTCATCTCCAGAGAGCGCTGAGCGGGCCTAACAGCTAGCGTTCAGCCGCTGCCCCTGCGAGAACGGCACTATAGTTCTATACCTACTATACAAGGACTGGCGCAGCGCGACAATGAGTGAGGGCACGGCGCGCCCTCACGAAGGGGAAACTGTTCTTGAGTTGGGAGAGTCGCAGACCGGTGTTATAATCCCACCCAATGAAGCCCCTTCTGACGAGGGGCCTTTTTGGTAGAGGTAGACGGGGTATGTTGGAAAAACTGGCGGGCATCGAGGCCCGTTACGTCGAAATCGAGAATCAGATGGCCGACCCGAATGTCGCGGTTGACTACGAGCGCATGGCCGAACTCGCGCAGGAGAGGGCCGCGCTTGAGGACATCGTGAGCGCGTACCGCGCGTACCGGCGCGTCCTTGACGAGATTGAGCAGGCCGAAGCGCTCCTTGAAGAAGAGCCTGAAGAGGAGCTACGCGCGCTGGCGCAGGACGAACTGGACCGGCTGGTCGCGCGCCGCGACGCGCTCGAACCGGAGTTGCGCGCATTGCTCCTGCCCAAAGACCCGCGCGACGAGAAAAACGTCATCGTGGAAATCCGCGCCGGCGCCGGCGGCGACGAGGCCGGCCTCTTCGCAGCAGACCTGTTCCGCATGTACAGCCGCTACGCCGAAGTGCGCAACTGGAAGGTCGAAGTATTGAGCGCGCACGAGACCGGCATCGGCGGCTTTAAGGAGATCATCTTTCTGGTGAAGGGCAGGGGTGCGTACAGCCGCCTCAAGTACGAGAGCGGCGTGCACCGGGTGCAGCGCGTGCCCGTCACCGAGAGCGCCGGGCGTATTCACACCAGCACCGCCACCGTCGCCGTGCTCGCGGAGATGGACGAGGTGGAGGTGGACATCGACCTCAACGACCTGCGCATCGACGTGTTTCGCTCGCGCGGGGCCGGCGGCCAGAGCGTCAACACCACCGACTCGGCGGTGCGCGTGACGCACCTGCCCACCGGCATCGTGGTCACCTGCCAGGATGAGCGCTCGCAGCTTCAGAACCGCGCGCGCGCCCTCTCGATCCTGCGCGCACACCTCTACGACATGGAGCAGGAGCGCCTCCAGGAGGAGCAGGACACCACGCGCCGCGCGCAGGTCGGCACGGGCGAGCGTAGCGAGAAAATCCGCACTTACAACTTCCCGCAGAACCGCGTCACTGACCACCGCATCGGCCTGTCAAACTACAATCTGCCGGCGGTCATGGCCGGGGGGATCGACGAATTCATCGACGAACTGGCCGCGCGCGAGCAGGCGGAGAAGCTCCAGGCTGTAGGGGCATGATGGCCTGGCCCACCGGTTCAACGATTCTGTGGCAGGGACACGGCGCTGATGTGTCCCTGCATACCAATCCCCTTTGACGACAATGGGCGCTCGTGTTGGCGAAGTCTTAACGCAGGCGGCCAATATAATGCGGCCTGTATCCGACACGGCCCGGCTCGACGCCGAAGTGCTGCTCTGCCACGCGCTCGGCGTCGAGCGCACGGCGCTGCTCGCCCACCCGGAGCTTCTCCTTACCCCGGAACAGAGCGAAGCGTACCGCGCGCTCGTCGCGCGCTCCGCCGCAGGCGAGCCGGTCGCCTACCTCGTCGGCTACCGCGAGTTCTACGGACTGCGTTTTGAGGTCACACCCGACGTACTCATCCCGCGCCCGGAGACGGAGCACCTGGTCGAGGCGGCGCTGGCGTGGAGCAAAGGCCGCGCCGGGTTGCACATTGTAGACGTGGGCGCGGGCGGCGGCGCGATTGCAGTGACGCTGGCGGTCCACCTGCCTGACGCGCACGTCACCGCCATCGACAGCAGCGCGGCAGCGCTGGCTGTGGCGCAGCGCAACGCGGCAGTACATGGCGTCGCGGCGCGGGTGGCGTTGGTTTACGGCGACCTGTTAGGCCCGCTACGCGCGCCGGTCGATCTGATCGCCGCCAACCTGCCTTACATCCCCTCGGCGGCGCTGAACTTGCTCTCGACCTTCGAGCCGCGCCCCGCCCTCGATGGCGGCCCCGATGGACTGCGCGTCATCGCGCGCCTGCTGGAGCAGGCCCCGCCGGTGCTCAAAGATGAGAGTCTGTTGTTGGTGGAGATCGGCTTTGACCAGGGCGACGCAGTGACGGCGCTGGCGCGCGCCGCGCTGCCTGATGCGCGCGTGAGCATCATTCACGATTACGCCGGGCACCCGCGCGTGGTTCGTTCGGAGCGCGGCGCATGAGTGAGCTTCTTCCCATTGAAGACCCCGACTCCCTAGCGCGCGCGGCTCAGGCGCTACGCGATGGGCTGCTGATCGTCCTGCCCACCGACACCGTGTACGGTGTGGCGGCGCACCCCGCGCGCCCGGAGGCCGTCGCGGCGCTGTATGCGGCCAAAGCGCGCCCGCCCGACAAAGCGATCCCGATTCTGCTGGCCGACATCGATGACGTAGCGCATGTGGCGATGCCGCTCTCGGCGGCGGCGCGGAGGCTCGCCGAGGCGTTCTGGCCTGGGCCACTGACCCTCGTTGTACCCAGGCGCGCCGACCTGCCGGAGATCGTCTCATCGCTTCCAACGGTGGGTGTGCGCATCCCTGACCACGACGCGACGCGCGCGGTAATCCGCGCGGCAGGGGGCGCGCTGGCTGTCACCAGCGCCAACCGCTCCGGGGGGTCAAGTCCGATCACGGCGGCGGAGGCGATGGCGCAGCTTGGCGAGGCGGTGGCGCTCTATCTGGACGGAGGGCCGTGCCCCGGCGGACAGCCTTCGACGGTGGCCGAAGTGACCGGGGCCGGATTGGTCATCCACCGCGCTGGTCCGATCAGCGAGGATGCTTTGCGCTCGGCGCTGTAAGCCCTCACTACCGGGCCGTGACGTTTATCACGAATCGTGCCTCGGTATGATGAGTTCTTTGGGTGAAGTGCGTCAGGCTGAACAAAGCCTAGCAGCGGCGCTTGAGCGCTTTGAGCTGTGGTTGAGGCCCTTGACGGAAGTCGCGCGGTCTTGAAGACAACCCCGCCCCTAATTCCGAATGCACCCAAGCACTGGGTCTTGACAAAGCGCCAGGAGTATCTTACACTTATCATTGGCAATGAGAGCGCTCCCAAAGCCAGGATAACTGGATAATCCTCATTTGAACCGCAAAGTATCACAGTTTAAGGGCACTGTCTGGTTGGGAATTCCTGCAAGGCAGGCTTATGTACGCAAAAAACCTTTTGGAGTGCGGCTGGGTTGAAGGGCGTAAGGGGTCGAACCGCAGCCTTTCTACTCAGCAACCCCCACCCTAACCGATTGAGCGGTTGCTGTTCGTCTTCTACAGATCAAGATCAGTTTCTTGCGATGGTCAATACAAACACACGACTTGCGCGTGCCAGCGGCTTTCCGCGCCGGGGACGAGGCTTTGCGCCGCCTCGCGGACTCCGGGGCGCGGGACGATGCGCACCGCTTCCCCGGTACACACATCCACAAAAGTCGCCGCTACCTTGCCGAAATCCATGACGCGCAGCGTGCGATGGCCCACCGTGCAGCCGGTGGCGACCGACACGCCGTCGGCGGCGCAGCCGTCCGTTTCGACAATGGTCAACAGGCGTTTGTCGTCGCGTCGCCCCTCAAGGCCGAGCCGGGCCGAGCCGCACAGCCCCATGCGGACGCCGAGCACCTGCCTGGGGCATAAGTGCCGGTGCAGCGCGGCAGATTGGTTCAGGAGCATGGTCAGTGTTGGTGTCCTCAACGCCGGCATTTGCCTCACAGGGCTGACCTTCTCACTCATGGCTCATGCGATAGATGGACAGCGCGAACGGAGAAGAATAGGCTACCCAGCAGCCTGTGGATCAGACCGGCGAAGGCCGCCATCCAGGCCGCGAGCGCAACGAAAACGAAGAGTCGAGGAACCACATACAGGAATTCCAGCCCTAACGCCCTGGCGAGCTGAAACGTGCAGGTCGTGTACATGCCCAGGGGAAAGACCATGCTCCAGTATTGCGGATGGTAGCTAAGGGCCACGCGCCTGTACAAGTGGCGCCACGCGCCCAAGATCACGAGCAGGGGAATCCACCACGTTGCAGTTGCCCAGAAGAAGAGCGTGAACCCTTTCAGGAAAGGCAGAAGCTCTTCCAGGAATGTCCATTGACTGGCGTTCAGAATCAGGGTCGCGCCGGCCAGCGTGGTGATGGCGACTGCACCCATGTTGATCCAGTAGGGCGGCGTCAGCGCTTGCGGCTCTAGCTTGAAAAAGAGAAGGCGGTAAAAGATCAACGCGATGATGAGGATGTAGAACATGCAGCCGAGCAGGTACAGCGCTAAAGTGAAGAAAAGCATCTCCGGCCGCGCTTCCAGGCGAGAGGCGATCAACGTGCCCAGAACCGAAACCGATTGGGTTGACACCACCGCGATGAGCCACGCGCCGTTAATCCCGGTCGCCAGGGTGGGTTTGGGCTTGGGCGTCGTTACGATGGCGGTGAAGAAAGCGTAGATCAGGACAACCCACAGCAGAAGCCCCAAAAACCAGAGCGCCATCGCCGGCGCGGAATCGCCGGTGAGGATCACGAACTGGCTGCCCACCACACATGTCCCCGCTACCATCGTAAAGAACCCCGGTCCGCGCGCATAGTCGGTCAGGTCGGCGCGCACGTGCGGGAAGAAGCGGGCGACGCGCGCCAGCGTGAGCAGCCACAGAGCCGCGTAGGCTGCCAGGTTGATCCCGAACAGCAAGCGGGCCACTGGCTCTGCCCCAAGCAGGTGCGTGGCGATGGACACGATGCCTGTCGCCATCACCAGGGCGAAGTAGCCGGGGAAAAGGTCGCGGATCCCATTTCGGAGCATCGCGTTCATGCTTTTTTCATCCCTTCGCTGCTCTCCCGTGCGCCGGCCCGCGCCCGGCGGTTCCAGATCACGACCTGGTGGGGCCGCCACAGGTAGTCAAGCGGAAAAACGATCAGGTGCACCAGGCGGGTAAAGGGGAACAGCGCGATGATGACAAACCCGCCCAGCGCGTGCAGTTTGACGACCAGGGGCAGCACCGTGATGGTCTCGATTTGGGGTTGGAGCGCCACCAGCGACCGCAGCCAGGGCGTGACCGAGGACAGGTACCACGCCGACCCCCAACGGTAAAACAGCGCCACCCACACGCCCAGCGCCACCTGGATCAGCAGCGCCGCCAGCAGCACCCAGTCCATCACCGAGGTCACGGACCGGATGCGCGCGTTGTACAGGCGGCGCACGATGAGCAGCGCCACTGCTGCCAGGGCCAGCATTCCTAACATCAGCGCGATCACTTCCAGCGCGTACAGGCGGCCCGGTTCGGCGATCAACGCGGCCCAGGCTTCAGGGAACAGCGCCGCGAGCAGGTGCGCCAGCAAGATGGCGATGATGCCGTAGTGCCAGGGCACCGACCCCCAGAACAGCGCGCGCGTCTCAAGGAACTGCGAGGAATAGCTCGTATACGAAAAGCGGGCGTGGAAGTATCGGTACGTCCCGACCATGATGGCCAGGATAACCGCTACATAGGGGAAGACTGCGAACAACACAAGATCAAGCATAGTCGCTCGCTCCTTGCATCTGGCGCTCACCGAGAACTCCCCCGGCTTGCGGGCCGAGAGTCAGTTGCAGCGCCCGCAATACGGCCCGGTACGGGTTGGCGTCCTCTGTCCCCTGGCCGATCATCCGCTCCAGCGCGGGCAGCAGCGCGTCGTCGATCAGCTCGGCGGCCAGAGCGGGGTCGTCGCATATCGCCAGGAACCGCAACAGAACGGCCAGGTGATCGGGCAACTCGTTCTCAACGGTGAAGCCGTGCGCCTGGTAACACGCTTGCAGCCCGACGATGAAGGCGCTGCGCGCGTAGCTCTCTCCAAACAGGTGATAGCTTACGTAGGGATAGTATGTCGCGTCCAGGTCGAAGGTCGCCGTATAGATTTCCTCCAGCCGGCCCGGAGGCGTTGCCTCCACAAAAGCTGCAAACTCGCCGAGCAACGCCCCGGCCTCTGTGTTCCCTTCTGCGACCAGCGCGGCGCACGCCCGCGCCGTCTCTGCCAGGCCTGGCCGGGGGTATACCAGAATATCAGCGAAGAGGCGGGAGATGCGCCTTTCGAGAACCATCGTGTCCATCGTCACCACTCCCGATCTGAGGCCTGGCGAAAGCCAAAGCCGGCTCCATGCTTGTGCGTGAACGGATCGACCATCGCCTCGATGCTCATCTCGCGCGCCAGCGGCGGGATGACGAACCGCTCGTCGAACGTCGCCATCGAGGTCAGGCGGTAGATGGCCTCGGCTTCGTCGGGGGTCATCCCGGCTTCGGACAGGGCTTTGCTGACCTCCTCAGGCGCGATGTCGCCCACCGCCTCGGCCCGCTTGTAGAGCCGCACTGCGATGAGCTTCCGGTATACCACCGTCACTGCTGCGCCATTGCCCGCCGCGAACAGCTTCGCCATGTAGCGCACCGGCACGCGCGCGCCCTCCAGCGAACTGAAGAAGTCAGCGGCGACGCGGTATGCCCCGTTCTGGCTGGTCCCTACCACCGGCAGCAGCGGCGGCACGTAGAACAGCATCGGCAGGGTGCGGAATTCGGGGTGCAGCGGCAGGGCGAGTGGATAGGTCTTGACGAACCGGTACACCGGCGACTTCTGCGCCGCGTCGAGCATCGCGTCGGGAATGCCGTTTGCGCGCGCGCGCGCGAGCACGTCTGCATCGAAAGGGTCAAGGATCATCGCGCGCTGCGCTTCGACGAGTTGTTCGTCAGGAACTCTCGCCGCCTCCTCGATGCGATCCGCGTCGTAGAGCAGCACGCCCAGGTAGCGAATGCGCCCCACACACGAGTGGAAGCAGGCGGGGGCCTGCCCGGTCTCCAGCCGGGGATAGCACAGGATGCACTTCTCGCTCTTGCCCGTCGCCCAGTTGAAATAAACCTTCTTGTAAGGGCAGCCGGAGATGCACATGCGCCACGCGCGGCACTTCTCCTGGCTGGTGAGCACGATGCCGTCCTCGCCGCGTTTGTAGATCGCGCCCGCCGGGCACGCCGCGACGCAGCCGGGGTTCAGGCAGTGATTGCAGATGCGCGGCAGATAAAAGAACACGAGCCGCTCCAGCTCGAAGAGCTGCCGCCGCTCCTCGTCCGTGATGCTCTCGAAGTTCGGATCGTTCTTCGCGTAGATGGGCGACCCGCTCAGGTCATCGTCCCAGTTGGGGCCGGCCTCGATGTCCATCGGCTTCCCGTCGATCATCGAGATGGGCCGGGCGGTGGGCTGGTCGTCGCTTTCAGGTGCGGTGAACAAATCCTCGTAACGGTACGTCCAGGGTTCGTAGTAGTCGTCGATGGTGGGCAGGTGCGGGTTGTGAAAGAGGTTCGCCAGGCCGCCCACTCGGCTGTGCAGCTTCAGGCGCAGGTCGCCGTTCTTCCGCTCCCAGCCGCCTTTGTACTTCTCCTGGTCCTCCCACAGCGTGGGGTAGCCTGTGCCCGGCTTGGTCTCGACGTTGTTCCACCACATATACTCCGCGCCCTTGCGGTCGGTCCAGATGTTCTTGCAGGCGACGCTGCACGTGTGGCAGCCGATACACTTGTCCAGGTGGAAGACCATTGAAACCTGTG
>DAOTXU010000362.1:0-9313 GCA_034435135.1 Anaerolineae bacterium
CGACATCATGGAATCATGAGCCAATTGACTACTCCCAGATATGGCGTCTGCTCGTTAAGACGTGGGTTTGTTCCCATCCCTGGGATGTATCTCGACAAGGGCGATTCTACGATGTCCTGATTAGCGACACCTATCCGCATAGCCGCTCCGGCTGCTTCGGACAGGAGGCTTAAGCCCCCTGTCCGGGCTTTTTGGATAGGTCCTAAAGCTCTGGGCCGGCCATTACCGAGAGGCCTCAATACCCGCGCCTGCTCTTAGTGAAAATGCCGGAAACGGTCTGAAACACGGTGCGGATCAGGATTTTGATGTCCAGCCAGAGCGACCAGTTTTCAATGTACCACAGGTCGTACTTGGTCCGCTCCACAATCGACGTATCGCCGCGCAGCCCGTTGACCTGCGCCCAGCCGGTGAGGCCGGCCTTCTCGCGGTGGCGCTCCATGTAGCGCGGGATGCTCTGCTGGAAGCGTTGCACGTAAACCGGGCGCTCAGGCCGGGGGCCGACCAGGCTCATGTCGCCGAGCAGCACGTTGATAAGCTGCGGAATCTCGTCCCAGTTCTTCCCGCGCATCCACTCGCCCAGGCGGGTGCGGCGGGGGTCGTCCGCGACCGTCCAGCCGGGGCCGTCGGCCTCGGCGTCCGCCCGCATCGAGCGGAATTTGATGATCTGAATGGGCCGCCCGTCCAAGCTCATGCGCTCCTGCGCGTAGAACACCGGCCCCGGCGAGGTGAGCTTGACCAGGAGCGCAGTCAGCAACATGAACGGCGAGAGCAACACCAGCCCCACTATCGAGCCGACAATATCGATCGCGCGCTTCAGGCTCAGCTTCCAGCCGCGATACCGCACGTCGCGCACGTTCAAGAGCGGCATTCCCCCCAGGTCGTCGATGGTCACGCCGCTGGTCATGATCTGGAACACGTCAGGGAACACCTTGATGCTCACCCTGCCGCGCTGGCAGGCGGCGGTGAGTTGCAGCAGCTCGCGGTGGCTGGCTTCGGGCAGCGCGATGATAACCTCGTCCACCTCGTAGGCGTCGATCAATCGCGGGAGTTCGCCCTGGCTCCCGATGACCGGCGCGCCCAGCGCCTCGCGCCGGTCGTTGCCGTTGACGACGCCGACCAGTTCGTAGCCCAGGTACGGCGACCACTGAATCTTCTGGATGATGGCGCGCGCCACCTCGCCCGAACCCACAATGAGCACCCGGTCGCAGCCGACGCCGCGCCGGCGCAGCGAACGCACCACCAGGCGGTGCACCCATCGACCCGCGACGACCAGCACGATGGTCACCACCCAGGCGTAGACGATCATGCCGCGCGGGTAGTCCAGCTCGTACACGCTGTTTTTGAGCAGCAGTTCCGTGACCCCTATGGTGACGAGCATCCCAATGGACACCCCACCGAAGATGGCATACGCCTCGTCGAGGCGTGACGCCGCGCGCGCCATGTGGTACAGCCGGTAGAAGTAAAACACCAGGATGGTCGAGATCACGAACACCACCCACATGGACAGGTAGCTCGTGAGCGGGCGCGGGTCTTCCGGCGCTGCCGGGACCGGGATATTGGCGCGCAGCCAGTAGCCCATGCCGAACCCCGCCGTCACCAGCACAAGATCAGTGAGAAAGAGCAAAGCCGAAAGTGCCGTCTTGATCCGGCTCTGTTTCGATCGGGTCATTGTGCACCTCCGCGCAACATCTCCACAATGGGCCGCCCGCCCCTGAGCACCAGCCCTGCCAGGACGACATAGTGCAACCACCGGGGCGTGAGCGCCTGGTAATGCTTGCGATAAAAGATCAGCATGGCGCGGTAGAAATCCGCCCGCGCGCGCGGACTCTGCTTGCTGGCAGTGCGCTTGTAATGAAGCACCTTCACCGCCGGGTAGTAGTACGCCGGCCAGCCGGCGTGCCGCATCCGGTACGCCCAGTCCAGGTCCTCGCCGTACATGAAGAACGCCTCGTCGAGCAGACCGACCGCTTCAACGGCTTCACGGCGGACCATCATGCACGCGCCCACCACCGCGTCCACCTCAGTGGGCTGGTCGGGGTCGAGGTAGGTCATGTTGTACCGGCCAAAGCGCCGGCTGCGCGGGAAGAGCTTGGAAAGCCCGATCATGCGGTAAGACGACACCTCCGGCGAGGGGAAGCTCCGCCGGCACGCCAGGTCGAGCGATCCATCGGCGAGGACGAGCTTGGGGCCGGCGACACCGTAGCGCGGGTTCTGGTCCATGAAGCGGACCATCTCCGCCAGCGCGTCGGGGGGAACAACCGTGTCGGGGTTAAGCAGCAGCGCGTAGCGCGGCAAGCCTTCACATGGGGCTGTGCCATCGCCGCCGTCGAAGCCCAGCCGCCGCAGCCCCAGGTTGTTGCCGTAAGGATAGCCGCCGTTGACCGCGCTGGCGATCAGTTCGGCCTGCGGGAAGGACGCGCGCACCATCTCGGCGCTGCCGTCGCGGGAGGCGTTATCCACCACCACCACGCGCGTGGTCACTCCCTCGCTGGCGAACACCGAGGCGAGACAGTCGCGCAGGTAGTCGCGCGTGTTCCAGTTGACGATGACGATGCCTAGATCGACCATAGACGGTGCAGGATTTTAGCATAGCCCATAAGTACCAGCAATTTCGCTCTGTTGGGCTATACTCTGCGCCATGAACCACGCGGCGCGCGCACCCCGCGATTTCACCGCCCCGGCGCTCTTCTGCGCCGTGCTGACCCTGTGCCTGCTCTTCTACGCCGGGCGCACCTTCGTCATCGACGACTTCACGCTGTTGGCGAGCACGGCGAACCTGGGCAGCGCCGGGCGTCTCGACATCAACGAACTCGCCTACTCTCATTGGGACCTCCCGCCGCCGGGGGGTCTCGGCGCGTTCGGCCCGACCGGCGATTACTACGCCAAGAAAGCGCCCGCGCCGGCCTGGCTCGCCGCGCCGCTCTTCCGCCTGGGGATGGCGCTTCCCTGGCTCGGCAACACCGCGACCGCGCTGCTGCTCAGCCCGTTGCTGACCGCCGCGACCGCCGCGTTGATCTACGACCTGGCGCGGCGGATGGGCTACACGCGCGGCGTGGCGCTGGCGGGCGGCCTGCTCTACGGCGGGGCGAGCCTGGCGCTGGTCTACAGCCGGTTCCTGCTCGGCGAGCCGCTTGCGGCATTCGGCCTGACGCTGGCCGCGTGGGGCGCGTATCGCGCGCGCCGCGAGGGGCGCGAAGGCGCCGGGTCGCTGGTCTGTGGGCTGGGGCCTGGACTGGCGGCGGGCGGCAACCTAGCGCTGGCGGCGCTCGCGCCAATGTTCGCAGTGTATCTTGTCGTCGGCGCCGGCTGGCGTGCCGGCATCCGCCGTCTGATTCCGGCAGGGGCGGCGTTCGGCGCGTGCCTGGCGCTGATCGGCGCGTACAACCTGGCGCGCTTCGGGGCGATCCTCCAGAGCGGCTACCACTTCGACGCCGGCGAGGGGTTCACCGCGCCGCTATGGTTGGGCATGTACGGGCTGATCCTCAGCCCGGCGCGCGGCCTGCTGTGGTTCAACCCGCTGACCTGGCTGTCGCTGCCCGGCTGGTTCACGTGGCGCCGGCGCGCGCCGTCGGAGGCGTGGCTGGCGCTGGCATTAGTCGTGACGCAGGTCGTGATCTTTGGCGCGTGGTGGGCGTGGGCCGGCGGGGTGAGTTGGGGGCCGCGCTTTCTGCTGCCGGCCGCCCCCTTCCTGACGCTGGCGGCGCTCCCAACGTTGGAGAGAGCGCGCACGGCGCCGGCGTGGCGCGCCGTGTGCGCGGCGGTGATCGCGGCGGCGGTCGTGGTACAGGTCATCGGCGCGACCGCCGACGTGAATCTTTACGAGGGCCAGCTCAGCGCGGAAGACCCACACGGCGGGGATGGGCCGGCGGGCTATCCGCACGGCTGGCGCGCGCTCACCGACCCGGCGTTTTCGCCCATCCTCGGCAACGCGCGCCTGCTAGTCGAGCGCGGGCCGGAGGTGGCGTGGTTCAAAGCGGAGCGTGATGATGGGGTGGCGGCGGGGGCGTTAGGGTTGGCGTTTGCTGCAACGGTTGTCGTGACGATCATTCTGGGTAGAGGCACGGTCCCTTCGGTCGCGGCCCGTGCCCCTACAAACGCTTTGCTGGTTGCAGGCGCAACTGTGCTGACAACCATCTCAATTAACATGGCGTTGGGCCGCCTGCCCAGCCCGGCCACCGGCGGGGGCGGCCAGCCGTTGCAGGCGCTGCCGGCGGCGCTGGCGGCTCACGCGCCGGGCGATGTGTTGCTCGTCCTGACGCCCGACCTGACCTGGGCGCTGGTCGAGTTGACCGACCGCCCGCCGGCGGTGGGGTTGCCGCGCGGCGCGTGGCATGAGGACCCGCAGGCGGAGGCGCTCTTTGCGCGCGCGCGCGAAGGGAAGCGCCGCGCCTGGCTGCTCACCTATGATCCCCCGCCGCCTTCGTGGTACGAAGACCGCCTGCGCGCCGCCGATCGCCTGATCGACGAGAGGGTGCTCGACGGCTACCGGCTGGCGCTTTATCTGTTGGACAACCCGACTGGAGAGAACCAATGAGCGAGCATCTTTCGAGTGAAGCACTGGTCGCCGCCCACACACGGTTTGCATTCAGGCTGTTCGCGGAGGTCGCCGGCCCCAACGTCAGCAAAAACGTGTTCATCTCGCCCTACAGCGTATCGCTCGCGCTGACTATGACCTGCAACGGCGCGAGCGGCGCAACTCAGGCGGCGATGGCCGAAGCGCTGCAAATCGCGGGGGCGCCGCCGGATTGGATCAACCGGCTTAATGGAGAGTTGAGGGAAGTCTTAGAGAAACCGGATCCCCTGCTGCAACTCGCCATCGCCAACGCGCTGTGGCTGCGGGAGGGCGTCGTCTTCGCGCCGGCGTTCATCGAAACCAACCGGCAGTACTACGACGCCGAAGTGGTCGCCCTGAACTTCGCCGACCCCGACGCGCCGGGGGTCATCAACGGGTGGGTCAACGAGAAGACGCACGGCAAGATCAGCCGCATCGTCGATTTCATCCCCCCGGTGACCGTGCTGATCCTCGCTAACGCCATCTACTTCAAGGGCGCGTGGGGCAGCCGCTTTGACGAAGGGTTGACGAAGGAGCGCCCGTTTACCCTGCTCGATGGGCGCTCCAAGCAACACCCGCTCATGTCTCAGTCAGGCGAGTATCCGTACTTGCGCGGCGAGGGCTTCCAGGCGGTGCAACTCCCCTACCAGAGCGCAGGCGCGATGAGCATGGTGATCTTCCTGCCGGATGAAGACTCCAGCCTGGCCGCGCTTCTAGGAAACCTGGCCGCCGAGAACTGGGCGCGGTGGATGGCCTCGTTCCGCGAGACCGAGGGCGACATCATGCTGCCGCGCTTCAAGCTGGAATACGAGGTCAGGCTCAACGGGGCGCTAAACGCGCTGGGGATGGGCATCGCCTTCGATCCGTCGCGCGCGGATTTCTCCGCCTTGTGCGCGCCGCCGGAGCGAGTCTGGATTGATACGGTGATTCACAAGACCTTCGTGGAGGTCAACGAGGAGGGCACTGAGGCCGCCGCGGTCACTGCGGTGGTGATGCGCGGCCTCATGGCGGCCCCGCCGAGGCGCTTCCGCATGGTGGTGGACCGCCCCTTCTTCTTCGCTATTGTAGATCACACGACCGGGACGGTGTTGTTCATGGGCGTTGTCGTCGATCCTGAATAGCGCGCCCGATGTTCAGGGCATAGTCACCGGAAGCGTAACGGCATCCGCGCCATCATCGAAGGGGACGCGCACGCCCGTGAGCGGGTCGTACAGGCCGACGCGCAGCGCGTACTCGCCGGGCGGCAGGTCCGCCGGGATGTCGAGCGTGTGCGTCTGGTAGAAGCCCTCGCCGGGCCGCCACTGAAGCGAGGGTACCTGTAAAGCGTCGTGCTGGGCGATAACCTGCGTCTGTGCCGCGTCCATCAGGTGCACGAAGATGCGCAGGCGGGTTGCGCTGGGCGCGCGCGTCTCCCAGACCGTGAGCAGGTGCGACGGCGCCCCCGGCGCGAGCCGGTCCCAGGCGACCGCCGTCAGCGCCGCGAGCGGGTCAGGCGCGTCCACCGGCGTCACCGTGTAGCCGGGCGGTGGCGCGACCGCCCCCCGCAGCTCCCAGCGCGTGAAGCCCGCCTCCTCGAACGCCTCGCCCGCACTGGCGAGCATCGCCTCTATCGTCGGATGCAGCGTGAGCATGTCCGGCACCAGGACGCGCGCGGGCACGCCGTCGGTGGGGACGAGCAGCGCGCCCTGCCCATCGAAAAAGCCAGGCGTGAGGTCGCGCCGGGCCATGAGTAGATCCAGCGACATGGGATCCACCCAGTCGGGCGTCAACCCGGCGATGAAGACCGGCTTCTGGCCGGCGTCCTCGGCAGCGTCGAGAAAGCGGGCGATCTGATATAGATTGTCCTGGTAGAGGAAGCGGACGACCGAGTTGTCCGCCCATGCAAACAAGTCACGGGCGGTGAGGTAGGCGTTGAGGCCAAAGGTCAGCGTCAGCAGCCCCGCCGCCAACCATCGACCCGCCTGACCCCAGCGCGCGCTCATCCACCGCCAGAAAGCATAGGCGCCCAACCCCACATAGAAGAACAGCACCGCCAGGAGACCGATAGGCCGCGACGGATTGCGCGCGTCGGAGGTGACGATGGTCGGCGCGAGCATGGCGGCGCTGAGCAGCAGGACCATCACGTAAGGCAGACGTCGCCGTTTTACCTCGTCAAATACCAGAGTAGCTCCCGGGGAGCTATCGGGCATGGCACGCCGCGCCCCTACGGGACACCCCGAAGGCCGGCGGTGCGGAAAAACCACCCGCCACGCTGCGAGCGCCAGCCCCAGGTAAAACAACGCGCTCATCAGCGGCTCCGGGAAGACCGGACGCCATTGCAGGTTGTACTCCAACCCGTGATCGCCCTGTACGGTGAACATGCTCAGCACCAGCGGGATGTTGCGCAGCGCCGGACCGAAGTCGCCGGCCAGCGCCGCGCGCAGCGGCTCATCGACCTGCGCCGCGCGCTCGGTCACTTCGGGGTGAGCCTGCCGGTAGACGAGGAGCGGCGTCACGATCAGCGCAGCCAGGAGCAGCGCGGCGGCCAGCCCCAACCAGCGCCCGCGCATCCGCGCGCGCTCGAAAAGGGCGAGGTACAGCATCAGCGGCGCGAGGAAGAGCGGCAGCCCCCACGCGCCGGGGAAGGTGTACGGCGCAAGGCCGAGGAAGGCGCCCGCCAGCCCGAAGCGGAGCGTCACGCCGCGCAGCGTCGTTTCCTCGGTGAGCGCGCCATAAAGCGCGTAAGCCATCAGCGCCAGGGCAACCGGCAGGCTCATGTTGCGCAACGCCAGCCGCGCGAACAGCGCCGGCCAGAAGCCCGTCGCCAGCGCCAGCGCCGCCAGCAACCCCACCGCGCGGTTGAACAGCCGCGCGCCCAACGCCATCGTGAGCGCGGCGAGCGCCATCCCCAGCGCGACCGTCGGCAGCCGTATGGCGACCAGGTTGTCGCCCAGCGCCGTGACGCTCGCGGCCTGCAAGAAGATATAGAGCGCTTCGCGGCCTCCACCCGTCGGGTAGTACGGGGCGATCACGCCGTCGAGGACATGCTGCACGTTGGCGCGCTCCCACACCTCGTCGTGGATGACGCCGGGCGGCAACTCGGTGATGAGGGCAGCGAAGAACGCAGCCGCGATGAGCAATATGCCAAGCGCGGCGAGCCAGTAGGCGCGAATCCGGCGGGGGCGGGTCTCCAAATCGAGAGGGGCAAGAGGCTTAAGCCCCTTGCCCTGGCTTTCCACCTTCATCTTGTCTCGTACAGCGCAATCTGAAACGCATCGACGTGCACGTTGCTGACCTCGACGTAGCGCGGTGCGGCGTCGGACAGCCAACAGTTATCGACTGGGAGCGTCTGCAAGAGCCAGAAGCGCGGCTCCGCGCCGACGCGCTCTGCGAACGCCTGGCCGAACGCCTCCGAGCCGGGGGACCACCCGCCGGCCAGTGTGCTGAACCACCCCGGTTCCGGGTGCGGCGGCAGGAGCGTGTCCAGGTAGTGCTGAAGCGGCAGATCGTGGAGGAAGCTGTTGGTCTGCACGAAGACCAGGTCGCCGCGTTGGTAGCCGTGCGCCAGCTCAGCTACAGCGTCACGGTAATGCGGGTCATGCGCCTGGAAGGTGTAGTAGCCCGTCAGGTTGCCGGCGACCATCACGATCAGCAAGATCAGGCCCACGGCGCGCGGCAGCCGGCGCAACCCCACGCCGACCAGGATCGCCAGGACCGGCAGGGCGGGAAGCGCGTTGCGCGCCTGGTAGTGCGGCACGAAGATGTTCGTGCCCCACATCAGCGCCAGCCAGCCGACGCCCCAGGCGGCGAGGTAGAGCGCCGCGCGCGGCGCGTAAACCGCAAGCCGCCAACCTGCCGACCTGCGGACGAAACTAATGACCGCCAGGGCAATCAGCGCCAGGTAGAGGATCGTCTGGCCGGCGAAGAAGTGCCCAGTGAGGGTGTTGACGATGGTGTCCACGCTCGTGGGCAGGGCGTGGCTGTGGACGGGGACGTATTCAGGCGAAGTCAGTTGCGCCAGGAACATCGGCAGCCAGGGCAAGAAGAACACCCCCGCAATGAAAGGCAGGGCGTAAACTACTGCTCTCGTCACGGGGCCGGTTCTATTCGTCTCAGGTTTCCTGGACAGGCTCTCAGCTACCAGACGCGCAGCAGCGTAAAAGCCTTGAATCGGGATGAGGAACAAGGCCAGATATTGAATGTAGATCGCTGCAACAGTAACAGCCGCATACACCAGCCCGACCCTGATGCGCGGGTGAGCCAGGCAATGCCAGAAGAGCCACATCGAGGCGGCGACGAGCAGCGCCAGCGCGGCGTACATGCGCACCTCCTGCGCGAAGCGGATGTGCAGCGGCATGGTGCACAGCGCCAGCGCCGCCAGCGCCCCGGCGGCGCGCGAACCGTGCAGGTCAACCGTGAGGCGGTAGACGAACGCAGCGGTCAGCAGTGCGCCTAGCGCCGACGAGTAGCGCAGCGCCGGCTCCGAGAAGCCGGTCAACGACGCCCACGCGCTCAGCGCCCAATAGTAAACCGGCGCGTAGTATTCCTCGCGCGCGATGGCGCTGATCGTCGCCGCGTCGTGGGTGCGTATCGCCATCACCGACCAGGCTTCGTCGTACCAGAGGCTATGGCGTGCGGCGGGGTGGGTGATGAGGACCGTCGCGCCGACCAGCAACGCCAGCGCCGCGAGCGCCAGCCCGGCGCGGGGCTGGGGGGTCCGGTCGGCGGCAGGAGAGGGTATCGCGGCCATCGGTGGGAGCAGTGCGACGCGGGCTGCAAGGC
>DAOTXU010000363.1:0-7951 GCA_034435135.1 Anaerolineae bacterium
AACTCGCCCAGCCCGCCGCCGATTTCGATGTTGTATGCGTCGAGCAGCCGCTGGCGGGTCGCGGCCTCGTCAACGCCGTCGGGGACGCGCACCGTCGTGAGCGTGGGCAGGCGGTGCTCAGGCGGGACGTGCAGCGTCAACCCCAGCGCTTCGAGGCCTTCCCACAGCATCTCGGCGTTGCGCCGATGCCGCGCCCAGCGGGTTTCAAGTCCTTCTTCCGCCACGACGCGCAGCCCTTCGTAGAAGTCGTAGTTGGCCGAGATCGGGGCCGTGTGGTGATACGTGCGCTCTTTGCCCCAATACTTCCTGACCATCGAGAGGTCCAGATACCAGTTGACGACCGGCGTCTTTCGTTGATCCAGTTTCTCCACCGCGCGCGGGCCAAGCGTGATCGGGCTGGGGCCGGGCGGACAGCCCAGGCACTTCTGCGCGCCGCTATAACACACGTCGATGCCGATCTCGTCCACGCATACCGGCACCCCGCCCAGCGAGGTCACCGCGTCAGCAATCAGGAGGCCGCCCTGCGCGTGCACGATCCGGGCAATCTCGTCGAGCGGTTGCAGCACGCCGGTGGATGTCTCCGCGTGCACAATCGCCACGACCCTGGCCGGGCGGCGGTCCAGCGCGGCTTTCACTTCCGCTGGCGTGAACACCTCGCCCCAGGGGCGTGTGATGGTTTGCACGTCGCCGCCGTAGCGCCGCGCCATGTCTGCGATGCGCAGCCCAAAGTAGCCTTTCACACAAACCAGCACCGTGTCGCCAGGCTCAACCATGTTAGCGACGGCGGCCTCCATCGCCGCCGTGCCGGTGCCCGGTAGGGGGATGGTCAGCGGGTTCTCGGTCTGGAAGACGTAACGCAGCAGCCCTTGGGTGCGGTCCATCAGTTCGAGGAAACGCGGGTCGAGGTGCCCGACCACTGGCGTCACCATCGCCCTGAGTACCCTGGGATCGACCATGCTGGGGCCGGGGCCGAGCAGGACGCGCGGGGGCATATCCAGTTCGGGGTAGAGAGACATATCCGGCTTGGGACTCACCATCGTTTGCTCCTTGTCTGGTCAAGCGGATCATAGGCGGGGGTGTCTACTCACGGGCGATCACGCCCCCGCCCAGGCACACGTCGCCCTGGTAGAAGACCGCGCCCTGTCCCGGCGTGATGTCGCGCAGCGGCGCATCGAAGACGACGCGGACGGTCGTCGCGCCGGTGGAGATGATCGTCGCCGGGACCTCGGCGGCGCGGTAGCGGATTTTCACCCCCGCGCGCACCGGCTCCGGCGGCGGCGCGCCGGCGATCCAGTTCACGTCGCGCGCGACCAGTGCGTCGCGGCCCAACTCCTCGCGCGCGCCCACGATGAGCGTATTCGTCTCCGGGTCCGCGTCAATCACGTAGAGCGGCGTGGGCGCATACACGCCCAGGCCCTTGCGCTGGCCGATGGTGTAGTGGGGGAGGCCGGTGTGCGTGCCGAGGCGCTCACCCTGGCGGTTGACGATGGGGCCGGGCGCGGCGACTCCGGGCGCGCGCCGCGCCAGGAAGCTGCGATAATCGCCGTCGGCGAGGAAGCAGAGATCCTGGCTCTCCGGCTTGCGCGCGGTGTACAGGCCCAGGTCTTCGGCCATGCGCCGGATTTCGGTCTTCGCGTAGTCACCGACAGGGAACAAGGCCCGCGCAAGCTGCTCCTGCGTCATCACGCTGAGCACGTAGCTCTGATCCTTCGCGGGATCGACGCCCTTAAGCAACTGATACGACCCGTCCTCAGCCCGCCGGATGCGCGCATAGTGTCCGGTGGCGAGATAGTCCGCGTCCAGCGCCCTCGCCTGCCGGAGCAGCGCGCCGAAGCGGATGTGGCGGTTGCAATTGAGGCATGGGTTAGGCGTGAGGCCGGCGGCGTAGGCGTCGATGAACGGGTCAACGACGTTCGCCTTGAACGTCTCGCGCATGTCAACGACGTAAAAGGGGATGCCGAGCCGAGTCGCCACGCGACGCGCGTCGGCCATCTGGTCGGGCGTGCAGCAGCGGTTATGCTTGCCGCCGCAGCCGTCGTCCTCGGTCCACAGGCGCATCATCACGCCAATGACCTCGTACCCCTGCTGTACCAGCAGCCCTGCCGCCGCCGAACTATCCACCCCGCCGCTCATGGCGACGACGACGCGAATACCGTTGTCTCTCACTTGAACCCTTCTGCTCGGATTCTACATCCCATCCTTTTGTGATACCGACACAACCGACAACCCAAACGGCGGACGCACCCGGCTCTCGATCCATCGGAGCAGCGGCGTCAGCCGGTTGAACATCCGTAATTGTGCGCGATTCGGGCCGTGCTGCCGCAGCACGCGCCCGTTGACCCACCAGCCCAGCGCGCCGAGCGCGTTGGTGTAATGGAGCGCTACTGGCTCCGCGCCAGCCTGCTCTATCCGCGTGCGTAGCCTCCCCAGCGTATAGCGTCGGTAATGCCCAACTGCACGGTCCATCGGCCCATAGAGCCAGGGGTGCGCCGGCGCGACGACGATCACATGACCGCCGGGCGTGAGCAGGTCGTGCATGTAGCGCAGCGCCGTCACGTCGTCGGCGATGTGCTCCAGCACGTTGACCGAGATGACCGTGTCGCACCCGTAATCGCGTAGCGCCAGCGCTGCCGGGTCGGTGATGTCCGCCACGCACGGAATCACGTTCGCGTACTGGCCGAAGCGCTCTCGCATGACGCGCACGCCGGCCGGATCGGCGTCGGCGGCGACGACCAGCTCCCGGTCCAGCAGCAGGCGCGTGAGGTTGCCGTGCCCGCAGCCGACCTCCAGCACGCGCCATCCAATGTAAGGCCGCACCTGGTCCAGCAGCCAGGCGTCCAGGTTGTTCAGCAGCAGGCGGCCCTCGCGCGCTTCAAACAGCGTGCGCGCTGCTGCTTCGCTCTGAGGCTCCACCACCTTAACCGTCTCGGCCATTTCCATCTCGGCGATTACGCCGTCGCCAGCGCGCGCACGCGCGCGACCGCCTCAGGCAGCACGTCGAGCACCGTGTCCACGTCTTCCTCGGTGGTGTGGCGGCCCACCGTCAGGCGCAGGCCGCCGAGCGCCCACTCCGGCGCGAAGCCCATTGCGGTCAGCACCTCGGAGGGTTCGGGCGTCCCCACCAGGCACGCCGACCCCGACGACGCCGCGACGCCCTTCAGGTCGAGGTGCATCAGCAGCGCGTTGCCGTCCACGCCGCGCAGCGCGAAACTGGCGTTGTTGGGCAGGCGCTTTTCAGGGTGTCCGGTCAGCCGTGCATCCGGGACGCGATCCAGCACGCCCTCAATCAGCCGGTCGCGCAGATGGCGATAGCGCGCGTTGTGCGCCTCGCGCTCGGTGTAGGCGATTTCGAGCGCCTTCGCCATCCCGACGATGAACGCCACATTCGACGTGCCCGCGCGCCGACCTTCCTCCTGGCCGCCGCCGCTCTGGCTGGGCACGAGCCTGATCCCGTCGCGCACGTACAGCGCGCCGACGCCCTTCGGCCCGTAGAACTTGTGCGCCGAGATGGCGAGCATATCCACGCCGAGCGCCTGCACGTCCAGCGGGAGTTGGCCTGCCGCCTGCACCGCGTCGGTGTGAAAGAGCGCGCCGCGCGCGTGGGCGACCTCCGCGATCTCCGCGATGGGCTGGATGGTGCCGACCTCGTTGTTGGCGTACATGACGCTCACCAGCGCGGTGTCGTCGCGGACCGCCTCGGTCACGTCCGCCGGGCTGACCCTGCCGTGCGCGTCAACCGGGACCACGCTCAGTGCAAAGCCCATGTGCTCGTGCATGATCTCGGCGGTGCGCCCGACGGCGTGATGCTCGACCGGCGAAATGACGATGTGGCGCCGGTGGCTGTTCAGGATCGCGCCGCGCAACGCCAGGTTGTCGGACTCGGTGCCGCAACTGGTGAAGACGATCTCGCGCGGCTGGCAGTTGAGTATGCCCGCGATGGTTTCGCGCGCCGCTTCGATGGCACGGCTGGCTGCACGCCCGAAGCTGTGGATCGACGATGGGTTGCCGAAATCTTCGTTGAAGTAGGGGAGCATCGCCTCGACGACGCGCGAATCCACCGGTGTGGTGGCGGCGTAATCCACGTAAATCGGGCGGGTGCTTGTGCTCATGACTGCGTCCTATCTCGCAATTACGTTAGTCGCTTTCTATTTTAACACATGGGGCGCCTCTTTGACCGAATCGCGAATTTTCCACAAGCAGACGTTTCGCGTATAGTTGTAGGGTGTTCGCTTTTATACTTGCGCTCATCGATAATCGCTGATAACTGAGAACTTAACCAGGGGGAAGTGTTGGCAGGTCAACCATCTTTTGACGATCTTCTGGCACGCGCTAAAGAAGCAGCCCAGGCGGGAAAAACCCAGACGGCGCGCGTGATGCTCCGACAGGCGCTCCGGCAAAACCCGCGCAACGACGAGGGCTGGTACTGGCTGGCGAGGGTCGAGCACGACCCGGAGAAGCGCCGCGCGTATCTGGGGGTGGCGCTGAAGATCAACCCTAAGAACGCCGAAGCGCGCCAATTGCTGAGCCAGTTGCCGCCGCCCGCGCCGAAGGCGGCAGCGCCATCTGATGCCAGGGCGGCGCCCCAGGCGCGCCGCCGCAACCGCATGATGCTAATTGCGTGGGCGCTGGTGATCGTCAGCGGGATGGCGACGGGCGTGTTGGCCGGTTTGGCCCTGGCGTCGCGCCCCGACGCGCTCCCGTTCCTGTTCCCGCCGACGCCGACACTCACGTACACGCCGAGCATGACCTACACACCTACGCTCAGTCCCACGCCGACGTTGACACCCACCCTCACACCGTCGCCTACGCTGTCGCCGACCGCGACGCTCACCCCGTCGTCTACACCCAGCGTCACGCCAACACCGCCAGGCGTGGGCCGTATTCTGTACACGTCAGAGAAAGACGGCGACTTCGAGATATACCTCATGGACGAGAGCGGCGTGGAACTGGCGAAGCTCACCGACAACGACGCCGATGAGTTCAGCCCCAAGTTCAGCCCCGACGGACGGCGGATCGCGTTTGTTTCCGACCGGGACGGCGACGCAGAAATCTTTGTGATCGACATCGACGGAAGGAACGAGGTCCAACTGACCAGTAACGACGTTGAGGATCACAACCCGGTCTGGAGTCCCGACGGCAAAATGCTGATTTTCTACTCGGAGCGCGATGGCGGCGGCGAGCTATATCGGATCTCCGTCAACGCCGGCGAGACGCAGCGGCTCACCGAAAACGACCGCGCCGACTACTACCCGGCTTGGCAGCCGGGCCGGCTGATCGCGTTCACCTCCAACCGGGGCGACAATTCGAGTTATCAACTCTACGCGATGGATGAGAGCGGCGACGCGGTGAGGCAGCTTACCGAGAGCGGCAGCGTGAACTGGTATCCCGATTGGTCGCCGGAGTGCGCCGCCGAGACTGAGGCCAACCCGCCTTGTCGCCTGGCCTGGGCCGGCTTCGACCCGGCGACCAACACGTTCCAGGTCTTTGTGATGGAGCCGAACGGCTTCAACGTGACGCAGGTCACCACCAAGCAGGCGATCTTCCCGGCCTGGTCGCCTGATGGGCGTCGCTTGGCGTTTACATCCGACCGCAATGGGAATCAGGACGTTTACGTGGTGGATGTGGACTGCCCGGACGACTCTGCCGACTGTGAGGCCACGCTGAAACCGCTGACCAGCGATCCCGCTGCCGAGCTGGTCTCGGACTGGGGGCTGATCCCGCAGTGAGGCGGCGAGCAGCGAGTCGGGTCAGTGCGCTGCTGTGCCTGGCGCTTGCGCTGGCCGGCTGCGCCCAGGCGGACGATCCGACGGCGGGACCTGAATGGCGCGCGCCGAACAGCGCGCCTACCGAGGCGCTCACACCAGCGCCGAGCGCTACGGCGTCGCCAGTGGTCACCACGACGCCGACGCTGACTGTTACACCGACCGTCACGGTAACCCCACCGCCCACGAAGACGCCCACACCGGCTTTTGCCTCGCGCCTGCTCTACGTCTCCGGGTGGGACGGCGACCCGGAGATTTACCGCATCGACGTCGACGGCGCGAACCCGGCCCAACTCACCGACAGCGACGCCGCCGAGACCGACCCGGCCTGGTCGCCGGACGGGACGCGCATCGCCTACACCTCGACGTGGTGGGGCGACCCCGACATCTTCCTGATGAACGCGGACGGCGGCGAGGTTTTGCAGATCACACGCAGCAGCGGCGCGGACACCTGGCCGGCCTGGAGTCCAGATGGGCGGTGGTTGGTCTTCGCGTCGGATCGGGGCCGGGTGGATCGCTTCCGGCTGTACCGGGTTCCGGCGGATTGCCGCGCGCCGGGCGACGGCCTGGGGGTGAGGGGCGCGGCGGCGTGCGAGGCGCAGGTTGAGCAGGTGACCCACGCGCCCGGCGCAACCGACGTGTACCCGGCATGGTCGCCAGGTGAGCGCATCCTGTTCGCCTCGGACCAGGGCGGCGTCGCCGGATTCGACATCTATTCGGTGCTGCCCGGCGAGGAGCCGCGCCGGTTGATCGGCAGCGTGCACACAGACTGGTTTGCGCGCTGGTCGCCCGACGGGAAGTGGATCGCGTTCGCGTCGGGAGGCGACGAAGTGGGCTTCCAAATCTACGTCGCTGACCGCGACGGCGCGAATATCCGGCAGATCACGTTTGATGCGGCGGCGCTGAAGGGATTCCCGGTCTGGTCGCCGGACGGGACGAAGCTGGCTTACGTGGCGGCGGTGGACGGCGTGCGCGACGTGTACGTGATCAACGCAGCGGGGGGCGAGCCGGTCCGCCTCACCGACGACGGGCAGGTGATCGCGGTGGGCGATTGGGCGCTCGCGCTGCGTTAGCGCTTGTGTTCGCGGCGCGCACGGGCGGTGTTATAGTTGATACGTTGTGCCTGTTCGCTGTTGCACAAGCAGAGGCTCTTATGACCAGAGTGTTCACATGGCGGCTCCGGGTGCGGACCTACGAGCTGGACGGGCTGGGGCACGTCAACAACGCGAGCTACGCCCGCTATCTGGAAGAAGCCGCGACCCGCGCCTCCGGCGACGCCGGCTATGACTACCGCTGGTATGAAACGCACGGCACGGTCTGGGTTGTGCGCAAGCTGTACCTGCGCTATCACGCGCCGGCGCTCTACGGCGACGAGTTGGAGATCACGACCTGGGTTGCTGACTTTGGCCGTGTGCAGTCGCACCGTGACTATGAAATCCGCCGCGTCCGCGACGGCGAACTGGCGGTGCGGGCGCGCGCCAATTGGGTGTACGTGGATCGCGCGACGCAGCGCCCCCTCCGCATCCCTGAGGAGATGCGGGCCGCGTTCGATTCCGCAAACGAGACCCCCGACCTCGGCACGCGCGTTCCGCACGCCGAGCGGTTCGAGGGCGGGCATCGCTACCGCCATCAACGCCGGGTGCAGCGCTACGAGCTGGACTCGCTGGGGCACGTCAACCACGCCATGTATCTGAACTGGATCGAGCAGGCGGTGTTCGAGGCGTGCGCGTGCGCCGGCTACACGCCCGCGCGGATGCGCGAGGAGGGCTTCTTCATTGTGAACGGCGCGCACGAGATCGAGTATTTCCACAGCGCGGTGGACGGCGACCCGGTCGAAATCATCAGCCAGCCGGTGGAATTGGGCGGGGTGCGCGGCGCGTGGGAGCAGGAGGTGCGCCATGCGGAGACGGGCGACTTGCTGGCGCGCGATTACAACGTGGGCGTGTTCATGAACCTGGAGGGGAGGCCGATCCGCCCCGATGCCAGGTTTATCGAGAGGGTGCTCGCGGGGCCGGGGTGATGGGTGTACTCACGCACCTATTTGGGGAGGGCGGGCGCCCTCTTTTTGTTTTGATTTCATAGTGAACTGATTCAAACTTTTGCCAACAGCTGGCCGTGCTAAGCGTTTCTCTACCTCACCCCCGTCTCGCCTGCGGCTCGACACCCCCTCTCCGCTTGCGGCTATAGTC
>DAOTXU010000364.1:0-3995 GCA_034435135.1 Anaerolineae bacterium
GCGGCGGGGGGTGAGGTCAAGCGTTCTGAACAACTTCATCAACACTCTAGAGGGAGACCACCGCGTGCATCGCCCCCTAAAAAAGGTATTGACACGTCGCTTTAACAGACCTAAAATGTGGACGGTACACAAAGCAGGGTAGTGGTTGAGACGAGAGATGGAAAGCGAGTCTGCACCGTGTAGTACGGGACACCGGTCCCGTTGCCGACCTGCCAATCGAATACTGTAGCCCCGGCAGGTGGGTTCTCCTCTCCCTTCCCCCGGCCTCCGGGGCCATATGTCCCGGAGGTGTCACGATGAAACTCCGCTCTTAAGATGACATCCCGCGTGGTCACGGGACCTACCTGACCTTCGTGCCCCGGGACGCAGCGGCTCGCTGTTGCTTTTTCGACTGGAAAGCTCGCCAAAAGCTGTTCTAAGCTGCGCTGTTGGCTGTGCCGGGTTTGGCTTTTGCGCGCTACCGTCAACAACGCCGATGGGTCGTCCAATCCCATCTCAACCTGCGATTACCGACCACAAATCGTTTTTTAAGGAGGCAAGCCCATGATTACCATCTATAAGAGCACAGAACTCGGACTCGAAACCGTCAGCGAGATCGTCAACGGAAGCTGGGTAAATGTTATTGACCCCGGCGCAAATGAGATTGCACTTCTGCAGGAGCAACTGGGGATCCCACAGGACTTTATTACGTACCCGTTGGACCTTGACGAGCGCGCGCGGACCGAAAAAGAAAACGGCACCACCCTGATCGTGCTTCGTATTCCCTTCTACGAAGGCGATGTGGCCGATATTCCCTATCGAACCATCCCGCTGGGCATCGTGCTCACCGAGAAGTGTATTGTTACCGTCTGTAAAATGGAGAACGATATTGTCCGTGAGCTTCTGAATGGGCGGGTCAAGAACCTTTCCACGGCCAAGAAGAACCGGTTTATCCTGCACCTGCTCATGGGCACGGCGAACCGGTATCTGCGGCACCTGCGCGAGATTAACCGGGCGGTTGACGCGCTCGAAGACCGGTTGCAGCTTTCGATGCGCAACCAGGAAGTGCTGGGGCTGCTCAAATATGAAAAGAGCCTGGTTTACTTTACCACTGCGCTGCGATCTAACGAACTGACGCTGGAGCGGTTGCAGAAAGGTCAGTTGTTTAAAATGTACCCTGAAGATGAGGACCTGCTGGAGGATGTGTTGACGGAAATGCAACAGGCCATCGAAATGACTACCATCGCTAACGGTATTCTCAGCCAGATGATGGACGCTTTCGCTTCCATCATCTCCAACAACCTGAACGCGGTGATGAAGTTCCTGGCGTCGGCGACGATTGTGCTCACCATCCCGACCATGGTCGCCAGCTTCTATGGGATGAACGTTGGGCTGCCGCTGGAGAACTCTCCTAATGCATTCCTGGTGATCCTGGTGGTTTGCTTCGGTATAGCGACGGTGATTTCGTACATCTTCGTCAAGAAAGATTGGTTCTGATACGGCGGACGCCATGCACATCGACGTGTTCACGCTCTTCCCGGAGATGTTCGCCGGCCCCCTGCGCGAGAGCATCCTCGCGCGCGCGCAGGAGGCGGGGCTGCTCAGCGTGGCGCTGCACAACATCCGCGACTGGGCGGAGGGCAAGCACCGCGTCACCGACGAACCGCCCTACGGCGGGGGTGGGGGCATGGTGATGAAGGTCGAGCCGATTGTGCGCGCGGTCGAGGGCGTGCTTGGCGAGGCGGTGGGCCGCGTCCCGGTGATTCTGCTCACGCCGCAAGGGCGGGTGTTCAACCAGCGCGCAGCTTACGAACTGGCCGCGCATGAGCGGCTGGCGCTGATCTGCGGGCGCTATGAAGGCGTGGATGAGCGCGTGCGCGCGCTGGTCGTCACCGACGAGATCAGCATCGGCGACTACGTGCTCACCGGCGGCGAGTTGCCCGCGATGGTGCTCATCGACGCCGTGGCGCGCCTGATCCCCGGCGTGCTGGGCGCGCGCTGGGCGCCGGAGGACGACTCGCACGCTACCGGCTTGCTCGAAGGGCCGCACTACACGCGCCCGCCCGTCTTCCGCGACCTGGCTGTGCCGGAGGTGCTGGTGTCGGGCGATCACGCGCGGGTCGAGCGTTGGCGGCGGGAGCAGGCGATTCGGCGCACGTTTGCGCGCCGACCCGATCTGCTGGAGTCGGCCCCGCTGACGGACGAGGAGCGCCAGTTTGTGGAGAAGCTGAGGGAGGAAGCGAGCGATCACGGCGCGCAGTAGCGCCCAGAGCCGAAGCCGCTCCAGGGCTTATAATCGGCGCTATTCTGCCAGGGGATGTCTGCGCCTGGGCGCAAGAATATCTCACGAACCGGCGACGACGGTGCAAACGGCCCCGGTGGAGGATAGATGCTCGCCTCGCCCCGGTTTCGGCAATACGCGCCCCAAACCTCTAACGCCATCCCCTGCCGGGGAAAATCGACCAGAAAATACGCCGGCTGTACGAAGACGCCGGCCGGTGCGCCGACCATAGCCATCGCGTCGCCCAGGGTCAGCCGCTCCTCGAACAGGACCAGCGTTACGAATTCTGCCGTGCTTGTCAGGTACTCAGGGGACGAACTAGGCGGCCAACGGTCGTCCAACCGCTCCGGAAGTGACGTTTCTGGATCATTCCAGTTGAACGATATGGCGACTTTCTCCAGGCTAAGCTCCCCGGCCTGGGGAGATTTCGCCCACCAAGTGACTAAAGGTCCGTGGTTGAATATGGCGATGTCGTCGGGCCAGAAAAACGACCGATTGAGCGCGTCGGCCAGGCTTTCTCCCGCTTCATAGAACGCTGTCTGACCGGGGCGCACGCCCTCCCAGCATGGCAACCGGCAATCAGGCTTCTCCGCAAGAATGGCTGGCGGCTGCCAGGTTGTCTCGCCCAGCGTGAACGCGCCGGCCGCCAGCGCCGCCATCAGCGCCCAGAGCAGTATCGCGGTGCGCAGCAAGTGTTTCATCCCACGATGGACCTTGCGCCCACAATCGCGGCTGGCTTTGCTCCCTCGCCGGCGATTATAGCGCGCTCACAGCCGCTCGATCTGCACGGACTCCAGCGCGAGCCATTGCGCGCCCGGCGCGTCGAGGAAGCCGAAGCCCAGGCGTCCCTGCGGCGTGACGATGGCGTACTGGTTGTCGAGCCATGTCACAAAACCGAGCGGCCCCGGCGGCGCGCAGGGCGCGGCGTGGACGAGCGCACCGTCCACAAAGAAAGTCGCGCGCGCAGGTCGCCACTCCAATGTATAGGTGTGCCATTCATCCATAGCGACCGGGAGCAACGCCTCGCTGAGGCCGATGGCGCGCTGCCCAAGCGGCCACAGCGCCCGGTACAGCGCCGGGACGCGCATCAGCAGCACGCCGAGCGGCGCGAATGGCGCGAGCGCGTAGAAGGTCGGCTGCATCGCGTTGAAGGTGGCTGCCTTCCAGCCGGGGCCGGGCACGCCCATCGCCAGCGCCATGTTCGACGGCGGCGAGCTATAGAAGAACCAGACCGCGCGCGGCAGCCGGGGCAGGCCGCGCATCCCCGGCGGGAGCGGGTTGTTCCAGAAGCCGAAGCCTGCCGTCCCCTTGAGCGCGCCCGCCGGGTGCGAGAAGCGCGCCCGCACGGTCAGGCGCAACGGCGGTCGCCAGGGGAAGGCGCGCCGGGGCCGGCCGGCGTAGTCGTCGAGTTGGGCGTTGCTGTAGGCGGCGCGACTGGCGTCGGCCAGCCTGAGGTAGGTGACGCCGGCGTCGTGCTCAACCTGGGCGGCTCCGGCCAGAAACGGGCGCAAAGTCAGGTTGGTGTTCATCGACCTGATGATATGCGTTACACTTATGACCCATAGTATAACCTCAGTTCGGTTTAAGAGGCCGTTGAAAAGTCTTCAGCACAACCAAGGATGCTAGCTACCGGACACTGAACGCATGTTCGAGAAAAAGGCTCTGGTATTCTCTTACCTCACCCCCTCGCCCTTCGGGCAATACCCCGCAACATGCAAAGGAGAGGGGGACTTCA
>DAOTXU010000365.1:0-1768 GCA_034435135.1 Anaerolineae bacterium
GTAGTGGCCTTTGCGGGCAGGGACGAAGAACCCCCACCAGGTCGGCCCGGCGCCAGGTTCAAGCGGCGCGATGGTGTAGGGTGCGTGGCTCATGCCGGCGCTGAGGCGCTCTTGGCCGGCGCACCGGTCGCAGTAGTACCCAGCCCGACCCTCGCCGGCCAGGCGGCGCGTGGCTGGCGCGCCGCACGCACAGCAGGCGGGCGCCTCCACAACACGCGCGCCGTTGCACGTAGGGCAGGCCCACTCGTGCGGGGCATCCGGGTCTTGCTTGCGGCCCTGGCCGGTGCAGTCCCACGGGGACGCCCGGCCAGAGGCCGTGCAGTCGGGACAGAGCTGTTGGCCGGGGCCGACCAGCACCGTCGCCTCGCCGACGCGATACACCGCGTGGGGCACGCCCTCGATCTCGATGTGCCCGTGCTGCGAAACGTTCGTTGACATGTCCTCTCTCCTTCCATGCGTCTGTACTCCCCGTGGGGATCGGATCGATGCACACGCGCCGGCGCGCGCGAAGCGCGACCCCGCGCGGGATGCACACAGGAGAGTGGCCCAGGCGCTTGCCTGGAGAGGGAACGCCGTCCCCCAGGCGAATGCCCGGATGGGATGGAGGGGAGCTTCACCACACGCGCTCCCCTCCACAAGACGAAAACGAAACGTCCAGGCGGAGGTCGGTCACCCGGAGGCGAAAAGCTCCTCGGCCAGGACGCGGGCGGCGGCTTTCTTGTCGCCGCCGAAGCGCGCCTGCGCGACCAGTTCGAACGGGTCAAACGTGGCGAAACGCAAGCCCTGGTTCTGGGGCGGGCACACGTAGCACACCGCACGTTGCCAGCGCTCGTCCACGCGCATGGACGGGCACCGGTCCTCGTGGAACGGGCACACCGTCCAGCCCTTCGCATCGGGCGGGCGCGTGAACTGCGCCACGACGCCCGCCAGCGAACCGTAGCGCGCCAGCAGCGCGTCGTTGAGGCGCGCGATCACGCCCTTCCTGTTCGAGGCGGCGGGCGGGGTGACGCCGTGAGGCTTCGACGCGCTCATACCCGGCGCGGGCGGCGCCGACGGTTCAGGCGCGTGCAGCGCCAGCGCGTCGAGCGCCGCGCGGGGGGCGTCTGCCACCGCCGCCAGGCAGGCAACCTGCGCATCCCACCCACGCGCGACCGCACGACCCGTCAGGGGGTCGAAGAAGCCGAAACGCTGCGGGGGACTGCACTTGCGGTGCAGGCCCAGCGGCAGCCGCGTGGTGTTGCCCCACTGATCCGGCGCCAGGCGCTCGCTCTTGGGAAACACCTCTACGCCGTCGTCGCGGTCTCCCGTCGCTCCCACAAGGGCATCCTCATGGGACAGCGCCAGCGCGCCTTCCAGCGCACGACGCACGAGTGAGGTCGGCAGCGGTGAGGCGAAGAAGAGCCACAGGTGCGCGCGCCCCGCCCGGCTGAGTTCAACCAGGGAAGGCACGCCGCGCGCCCGCAGTGTCTCCCACATCACGACTGCGCGCTCCAGCCCGTCAGACGTGTCGAAGTCCAGCAGCCCGGTCGGGGTGAACAACGATCCACCCTCGTGCCGTAACTGGTACACCGCGACGGTGATCTCGCCGCGCAGATGCCGGCAGATGGTGTCTGCCGTGAGCGGGGTGCGCGCCCGCCAGTAGCGCCCATCGTTCGCCTGACGGGCGTGGTCGTCGGTGCGCCCGGCGAACCTGGCAATGAGAAGCTCCTCAGTCCGCATGATCCGACCTCCATTCTTGCTTTGCTCCCCCAACATGGAGGAAGAACCC
>DAOTXU010000366.1:0-3829 GCA_034435135.1 Anaerolineae bacterium
GGGGGTGTCGAGCCGCAGGCGAGACGGGGGTGAGGTAGAGAAAGGCCTTAGCACAGCCACCTGTTGGCGTAAGTTTGAATCAGTTCCATCTTAGAATGTGTTTGAAAAGGTCGTCCTTGCTTCCCCTCACCCCTAAATCCCCACTCCCACAAGGGGAGAGGGGATTATAAACCCAGATTGGGGGTATCTTTGCCCCCTCTCCCGTCATACGGGAGAGGGGGACAGGGGGTGAGGGGGCTTTTCAAACACTTTCTTAGAAGTCCGGCTATGGAAGTTTATTCAGGTTCCGCCGACTAAAGTCGGCGGCTAATCGCCGGAAGGCCACGGCGCGGTGGAGAATTCACCCCCGGCTTCAGCCGGGGGAACCCTTTTCAAACGGCCTCTGAGAGTCGAGAGCGCAGAATCCAGATTGCCAACCCCGTGTCAGGCCCTCGACAACCTATCTGCACTCCGGACTCTTACGGTATAATCCCCCGCGTGCGCGCTAAACGCCAAGTACACAGGGAGGGTCGCCTTGACTGCCGAACCAAGTCAACCCAAACCGCATCAGCGCCTCTACGCAACTGTTTATGGTCTTGTGCAAGGGGTAAACTTCCGCTATTACACCCTGCACAAAGCCAACGAACTGGGGTTGACCGGCTGGGTGCGCAACCGTTGGGATGGCACGGTAGAAACCCTCGCCGAGGGGCCGCGCGCTAAGCTGGATCAGTTCGTCGGCTGGCTGAATCACGGCCCCTCCTCCGCGCGCGTCGATCGGGTGGATGTCACCTGGGAGGAGGCGACCGGCGAGTTTAGCGACTTCCACGTGAAGTATTCCGCTTCCTGATCCCATGCGCAAAAGCCCCGGACGCCTCGCGTGGGTTGTTTTGTCAACCTCTTTTGCGATCCTGTGCGCCTTGTGCATCGGCGCGGTTCTGGTGGCGCGCTGGTTCGCGCTTGAATCCACGGTGGGTCTTGCGGTGGGGTTGTCCGTCAGCCGCAACACGGTCGGCGTCTCGGTCGAGGGGCGGGCGGAGGAGACCGAACGCGCCGGGCGCGCTCTCACCGAACGCACGACCCTCACCACCGACTCGACCTCCCAGGCGCTTATCACCTTCCGCGACCCGTATTCAGATCGCGTGCTTGCGACCCTCACCCTGCTCCGCGACAGCGCAGCGATCCTCCACAGCGCCGCGCGCCCCCGCTTTGACGCCAGCGCTTTGCCGTACACGATCGAGGTGATCGGCAGGCATGGGCGCGCCGACGTGCTCATCGCGCCCAACCTCGACCGCCACATCCGGTTCCGCATCCTGGGCGCTTACGACACGGTCATTGACCTGGAACAGGCCGGCTACTACACGGTTGCGCTTGGTGGAGACAACGCCGGGGTCACGGTGCGCGAGGGGGAGGCCGTGCTTGGTTTGCGCACTTCCGAAGAGCGAGCCATCGTGAGCGCAGGGCAACGTGGCCTCGTCCCTGGCCCGGACGCGCAGCATCCGATCAACATCGCCCCGTCCCGCCAGAACCTGCTGGCGAACAGCGGCTTCGAGCTTTACGACCAGACCGGCGACAGCCTGTCCTCTTTGCCCTCTTCGTGGGGGTGTTATTACAACCAGGATGTGTTGAACGAGCCGCACGGGACCTACATGCGCGAGATGTTCGATGGCCGGACGGTTTTGCGCCTCCGGCGTGTTGGCGAAGGACTCAGCCATGCGGAGACGGGCTGCCGCCAGCTTCGACCTGACCTGGACGTTTCAGGTTATAGCTACCTGGAACTGCGCGCGACCATGTACATCGCGCAGCAGAGCATCTCCACCTGCGGCATCGCCGGCAGCGAGTGCCCGGTGATGCTCCGGCTCGTATACTACGACAAAGACGGCGAACTTCGGGAGTGGATTCACGGCTTCTACAGCCTGTACACCATCCCGGAGTGGCCGCTGACCTGTGCGTCTTGTCGGCAGGATCATGAGCGTATTAACAGCGGCGCGTGGTACACCTACGAGTCGGGAAACCTGGTCACGGTTCTGCCGGAGGAGGCCAAAATCCACGCGCTGGTGGAGGTGCGCTTCTATGCCTCCGGCCACGCTTACGACGTGATGCTCGACGAGGTTGCATTGCTGGCCGGACCGTAGCCATCAAAGGCAGACAGGGGGCATAAGCCCCCCGTCTGAATCGCTGGCAGCGACTCCTCAGTCCCACTGGCTCCCCATGCCGATCTTCAACGCCATCGTCAGGTCTTGCGGCGTCGAGGCGCTGAGCGTGCGCACCTGCACGCCGGGGTAATGTTTGGCGAACCACAGCTCAAGCGGCTCGCGCCACCCCACCGGGTTGATCAGCAGCACCCGCCGCTTGTCCAGGTCGCCGATCCCGGCGTCGTCGGCGCTGAAGCCGAGCGTATGGTGCCTGTCGTCCAATATGCCGCTGTCGATCACCGCTTGGAGCCAGGGGCGGTCAATGTTCGGCGGCATCAGGATGTAGGTGCGTTCATACTGCTCGCGCGGCTTGCCGCCCCCGCCCATGTCGGCGGGCGGCTCGTTCGTCGGCTCGAAGATGTAGATGCCGCCATCCACCGTGTCGGCCCCGGTCCCGGTGAAGCGCACCATGTAGTGGCCGGCTTTACGCGGCACGAACGACCACTTCCAAATCTGGCCGCGCCCGCCCAGTTCCGCGCCGAACCAGTCCGCCTGCACCTCTCCATAAGGGCCGTACACGCGCAAAGTCACGCCCCCCACGCCGAGTGGACCGGTCGCGCGCACGAACACCGTCTTGTGGACCAGGCGGCCCGGCGCTTCCAGGAAAAGCGCCACCTGCACCCCCCCCGGCGCGCTCTTGGGGAGGGCGTCCTGCGCGGCCTCGCCCGCGACAATCACCAGGCTGGCGTCGTCCCAGAAGACGTCGTTGTGCTTCTTGGGCCAATCGGGCGCGCTAGAGGTGAATAACGTCACCATTTCGGCGCGCGCGGTCGCCTCTACCGAGAACGCTTCAAAGGCGTCGTAGGCGGCCCGCTCGCGCGACCACACCACCGTGTTGGCGAACGGGTCGGTCCCACCGTCCGGGTCGATGCCGACCTTCATGCGCACGTTGCCGGGGTTCTCGCTCCTGCGCGGGTCGTCGCCTTCGCTGGACCAGGCCATCCCGTAGCAGGTGAAGCGCACTGTCGCCCCTTCCGATGCGCGCACCTGCTGATACAGACCCGCCACGTGTGTGCCCCAGGGGGTGCCGTACATCTGGCTGCTCTCGCCCGACCGGACGCGGCGCGCGTCCACGCCGACCGGCGCGGATTTGTACTCAGGCCGGCGGTGTCTCCACGGCTCTTCGTCGGGCGTCTGCGAGAGCCACCAGGGCTTCCACCCCGGCGCGATAACAATCCCAGGGACGCCGTTGTAGTTCTGGAACTGCCCTTCAAAGCCTCCATTGACGATCAAGTTCTCGCTCATATGGACTCTCCAGCCAGTGTAGATATCGTCGATAGGGTTCCTCGCTTGCAGGAGATAGATGCAATTTCAGTGCCAGAAACGAGATGGGAGGGGCAGGGCGATTGCAGGCGCGGGTGCCGGGTTCTGCCGCTTGTCGCGGGGAGGGTAGGGAGACGGCGCGCGCTCCGCGCCGCCTGGACAGGCTGCCGTGCCCTCTATGCATCAACTTCTTTCTCAAGAAGGGATCGTTGTTTAACCGCAGACGGTTGTTCTAACTACCGGACACTGAACGTATATTTGAGAATGAAGCCTATCCGCTCTCTTACCTCACCCCCTCGCCCTTCGGGCAGTCCCCCTCTTCATGCAATGGAGAGGGGGATTTCAGACGCCGAACATGACCGGCTCCCCCTCTCCGCACGCGGAGAGGGGGAGCC
>DAOTXU010000367.1:0-8019 GCA_034435135.1 Anaerolineae bacterium
AAGCTGATGCGCGGGTTGAGGAGCGCGTAGAGCATGTCGGCGGTGAAGTTCGCCACCAGAATCACCGCCACTGTGACCATGACAATCGCCTGGATGAGCGGGAGGTCGCGCTTGTCGATGGCGAACGTCAGCAGCCGCCCCAGCCCCGGATAGCTGAACACGAACTCGATCACCACCAGCCCGCTCATCAGCCAGCCGGTGCTGGTCGCAATCACGGTGATGGTCGGGATCAGCGCGTTGCGCAGCACATGCTTGAAGATCACGGCGCGGTAGGGCAAGCCCTTGAGCACGGCAGTGCGCACATAGTCGCGCTTGAGTTCTTCGATCACGCCTGCGCGGGTGAGGCGCGTGATATAGGCCATCAGCACCAGCGTCGCGGTGATGGCCGGCAGCCACAAACTCGGCAGCGCTTCCTGAAAGCTCGCGTTGGGCGCGACCGCCGAACTCGCCGGGAACCACCCCCACCGCAGGGCCAGCGTGTTGATGAGGAAGATGCCGGTCACGAACTCCGGAAGGCTGACGACCGACAGCGTGAGGATCGAGATGGTGCTGTCCGGGAGCCTGTTCTCGGTCAGGCCGGCGATCACGCCGAAGAAAATGGAAAGCGGCACGGCAATCACCATTGTGATGACCGCCAGCCGCGCCGAGTTCACCGTGCGCTCCAGCACCACGTCGCGGATCGCCTCCGGGGGGCGCGAGAACGTCTCCCCCCAGTCGCCGGCGACGAAATCGCGCGCCCAGTTGACGTATTGCGTCACGAGCGGCTGGTCAAGGCCCAACTCCACGCGCTTCGCCTCCACCTCCGCCTCGGTCGCCTCGCGGCCCAGGAGCACGCGCGCCACGTCGCCGGGCAGCACGCGCGTGAGGATGAAGATCAGCACCGAGGTCAGGAACAGGGTGAAGATGAAGAAGCCGAGTCGCCGCAGGATAAAGCGCCACATCAGTGGAGTCCCTTCATCGTGTGGAGAATTAACCGCGAATAACGCTAATTACGCGAATAGGGATCAGAGAACCTCTGGATTAGCGTTATTCGCGTTATTCGTGGTTTCATCCTTCTGTGCTTCGGCTGCTTTCTGCTGCATCGCAGTCAACTCCTCCAGCGGGATATGGCACCGGATGTAGTGCGCGTGGCCGTCGTCGCGCCAGGGCGGCTCCTCGTCCTCGCAGATTTTGCCGATCTTGCGCGGGCAGCGCGTGTGAAAGCGGCAGCCGGTCGGCAGGTTGCGCGGGCTGGGGATGTCTTCGCTCAGGCGAATGCGTTCGCGCTGGACCGTCGGGTCGGCGACCGGGATGGCCGAGACGAGCGCCTCCGTATATGGGTGATACGGCGGCGCGAACAGATCGGTGCCGTAGCCGACCTCGAAAATCTCGCCCAGGTACATCACCGCGATATAGTCCGCCAGGTAGCCCACCACCGCCAGGTCGTGCGAGATGAACAGGTAGGCGGTCTCGCGCTCCTCCTGCAAGCGCGCCAGCAGGTTGAGCACCGCCGCCTGCACCGACACGTCCAGCGCCGACGCCGGCTCGTCGCAGATAATCAGCGCCGGGTCAGAGGCGAACGCGCGCGCGATGGCGACGCGCTGCTTCTCGCCGCCGCTGAGTTCGCCGGGGTAGCGCGCCGCGTACTCCGGGCGCAGGTTCACCGCCTTGAGCAGGCGCTCGACCTCGCGGTCGGCTTCGTCGCGCGCCATGCCCCGGAGCTTCATCAGCGGGCGGCGGATCGCCTGGCCGACCGTCAGGTACGGGTTGAGCGAATCCTGCGGGTTCTGGAAGACCATTTGCAACCGGGCGAGCATCTCCCGGTCGCGCGCGCGCACGTCGGGCGCGAGTTCGACGCCCAACAGATCGACCATGCCGCTGGTGGGGTGGGTCAGGCCGATAATCATGCGCGCGAGCGTGGTCTTGCCGCTGCCGCTCTCGCCCACCAGCCCGTAGGTCCGCCCCTTTTGGATGCCCAGGTTCACGCCGTCCACCGCGCGGACCGGCTTCGGCCTGACGCCCTGGAAGAGTTCGCGCCAGGAGCGGCTGACCGGGAAATGTTTGGTCATCCCCTCGGCGCGCAGCAGCCGCCCCCGGTCGGTCAGCGCTCCCGACACGACCGCGCCGCTTTCGCCCTCCGCGCCGTAGCGCACCGTCGCCGCGCCGCCCGCGATCTCGCGCCAGCGATGGCACCGCACCAGCCGATCCGCCCCTGGCGCTTCGAGCGGCGGCCTGGTCTTGCAGACATCGATGGCGAGCGGACAACGCGGCGCGTACACGCAGCCTGATGGCAGGCCGGTCAGCGACGGCGGCCGGCCGGGGATGGTTTGCAGCGCGGCGTCGCGCTTGGTCTGCCCCAGGCGCGGCACGCTGTTGAGCAGCCCCACCGTGTACGGGTGCAACGGCCTGGCGAAGAGGTCCTTTGCCGAGGCGTCCTCCATGATCTCCCCGGCGTACATCACCACCACGCGCTCGCAAAGCTGCGCCACCACGCCCAGGTTGTGCGTCACATAAAGCGCGCCCGCCCTCTCCTCGCGGATCAGTTCGCGCACCAGGTCGAGGATCACCGCTTCGGTGGTCACGTCGAGTGCGGTCGTCGGCTCGTCGAGGATGAGCAGTTGCGGCGAGGTGATGAGCGCCATGGCGATCACGACGCGCTGTTGCATCCCGCCGCTCAGTTGGTGCGGGTAACGGTTGAGGATGACCTCCGGGTCGGCGAGATTGACGCGGCGCAACATCTCCACGACGCGGGCGCGGGCGGCCTCTTTGCTCAACCCTTCGTGGAGCCGCACGATCTCCGCCACCTGCTCGCCCACTTGGATCGACGGGTTCAGCGCGGCGGAAGGGTTCTGCGGCACCATGTTAATGCATTTGCCCCAGATGTCGCGCATCGCGCGCGCCGACCTGCCGGCGAGGTCCTGGTCCAGAAACGCGATTACGCTGCCGGGTTCGGTGCGCCCGTTGGCGGCCAGGTAGCGCATGATGCCGGTCGCGGCGGTGGACTTGCCCGACCCGGACTCGCCCACCACGCCGTAGATTTGCCCTGGGCACACCTCGACCTGGAAGTCGCGGACGGCCTGAATCCATTGCTTGCCGACCCTGTAGCTGATGCTCAGGTTCTCGACGTGGAGGACAGGGGTTGTTTCAGCCATACGCCTTATCCGCCATGCAAACATGAAAAGCCACCGGCTGGCCTGGTGGCTTTCCTACCCTTTTCTTCTGGCATGTTGCCTAAGCCCCTTGTCTGAAAGACCGGGCGCGGGTTTCTCACGAACTCTCAGCGAGGCGGAGTCTACATCTCTACAAACGTTTGGTCAATATAGCACCATTTCCAGCTTTCACCGGCTTGGAAAGACTGGATGAGCGGGTGCCCGGTGGCGTGGAAGTGCTTGGTGGCGTGCTTGTTCTTGGAGTGGTCGCAGCAGCCCACATGCCCGCAGATCAGGCAGATGCGCAGGTGTACCCACGTATCGCCTATCGCCAGGCATTCCTCGCAGCCGTCCGCGCTGGGGGTTACGTCTTGAATCAGGTCGCCATGCGTGCAGGCTGTGCTCACGGGTTGATATTGCCGGCTCACGACGAACTTGAAAGCGCGTTGCCGCAACGCCTCGAAAAAGCCGCTCATGTCACGCCCCTGCCGGCGCTCCCCTCCGGTGCCGCAACGGGGAGACGGACCTGAAAGCGCGTGTTGCCGGGTTCCGAAAGGACGCGAATCTCGCCCTGATGCCGCCGGGTCACGATCTGGTGCGCGATGTTCAAGCCCAGGCCGGTGCCCTTGCCCACGTCTTTGGTGGTGAAGAACGGCTCGAAGAGGTGTTGCTGGACCTCTGGCGGGATGCCCGGCCCGTCGTCGGCGATCTCCACCACCACGCGCCGGTCTTCTTGCGAGGTCCGCACCCAGATGCGCCCGCGCCCATTCACCGCGTCAATCGCGTTGTCGATCAGGTTCGTCCACACCTGGTTGAGTTCATCCGCATAAGCGTTGATGCGCGGCAGGCTCCGGTCGTACTCGCGGATCACCTGCACGCCGTCGGTGAGTTTGAAGCTCAGGATCAAAAGCGTGTTCTCAAGCCCGTCGTGTACGTCGATCTCCTGGTGCGGCGACTGGTCCATGTACGAGTAGGCCTTGACCATGCGGACGATCTCATAGATGCGCCGGGTGCTCTCTTCCATCTTATCGAGCAACTCGTCGAAAGCGAACAACGCCTCAAGCCAGACCAGCGCATCGCCGAGCGGCGCGCCCTCGATGGCGCTTGCCAGTTGGTCCAGGCGCTCGACGTCCAGCCCCACCGCCACAAACGTGGGCGCGAGCTTCCATCCGTTGGCGACGCCGTGCGCTTCCAGCCAGGCGTTGATTTTGTCTTCAAGGTCGCTGCGGGTCAGGGTGTCAAGTCGGGGGTGCCGGTGGTCGGGGGTCAGCAATTCGCGCTGAACCTCGTATACAAGCCGCAGTTGCGCCGGAGTCAGTGAGCGCTGCTCATAGAACTTGATCCCCAGCGAGAGCAGCGTCGTGAACGTCTCACGCAATTGTTGCGCGGCGCGCAAACTCGCCGAGGCCGGGTTGTTCAATTCGTGCGCAAGGCCGGCCGCCATCGCACCCAACGACGCCATCTTGTCGCGCTGGTGCGTGATCGCGTCGGTATCCTGAATGCGCCGCGCCATCGTCCTGAGGAGTCGGCTCGTCATCCTGGGGTAGGTCACGAGCATCTGGAACAGCGGTTGGCCCGTAAACTGAAGCACACGGCACTCGGTTGCGGCGCGCACGGTGGCGATGTGCGGCATATCGGCCAGCAAAGCAATCTCGCCGACAAAATCGCCCATGTCGCACGTCGCCAGCACAATCTCGTGTTTGCCGGTCCCTTTGGTGAGCTGAAGCTTCCCTTCGAGCAGCACATAAAGCGAGTCGCAGCGCTGCCCTTCCTCAAGAAGGACATCCCCAGGGTTAAGCCATATCTTCTGGGCGATGCTGCACACCCACTCCAATTGCTCGTCCGTCAGGCCCTCGAAGAGCGGCACGTTGCCTAGCTCATCGCGCAGCGTCGCCATCACAAGTTTCCCAGATACTGATGCACGAACTGGATCGCCATCGAGCCTTCGCCCACCGCCGTCGCCACGCGCTTGATCGAGCCGTGCCGGACATCGCCAGCGACAAAGATGCCGGGTACGCTGGTCTCCAGCAGGTAGGGGTCGCGGTCGAGCTGCCACCCATGCGGACGGTGTCCAGGGCGGATCAGCCCATGACCCAAATCCGGCCCGGAAAGGATGAACCCCCACTTGTCGCGCGCCACCACGTCGGTCAACCAGTCGGTGTGCGGCGTCGCGCCGATGAAGATGAACAGCGCCGCCGCCTCAAGAGTTTCCCGCTCTAGGGTGTCAACGTTTTCAATCGTGACCCCTTCCAGGTGGCCGTTTCCGTGCGCCTCGGCGACCTGCACGCACAGCCGCACGGTGATGTTGCTTGTCGCCGCGATCTGGTCAATCAGATATTGCGACATGCTCCTGGTCAGCGCGTCGCCGCGCACCAGCACGGTCACGGTCCGAGCGTACTTGGAGAAGTGCATCGCGGCCTGCCCTGCCGAGTTCCCCCCGCCGACGATGAGCACGTCCTTCCCCTGGAACAACACGGCTTCACTCATCGTCGCGCCATAGTAGACGCCCGCGCCGGTTAGTTGCTCCACGCCGGGCGCTTCCAGCTTGCGATAGTCCACGCCGGTGGCGATCAGCATCGCGTGGGAACTGAGTTCAGTGCCGTCGCTCAGAGTGAGGAACCGGTATTGGCCGTCCACACGGACGCCGGCGGCCTGTTGGGGGGTGAGAATCTCCGCGCCGAGGCGCCTGGCCTGTGCGACGGCGCGCCGCGCCAGGTCGGCGCCGCTCAACCCCACCGGGAAGCCCAGGTAGTTTTCGATGCGCGCGCTCGTCCCCGCCTGGCCGCCAGGGGCCACCTTCTCGATGACCACCGTGCGCAGCCCCTCGGACGCGCCGTAGACCGCCGCCGCCAGCCCCGCCGGCCCCGCGCCGACGATAATCAGGTCACAGAACGGTTTTTCAGCCTGCGTCTTCAGCCCGATTTTGGCGGCGATTTCAACGTCGGTCGGGTCGCACAGGGGTGTGCCATCGGGGAAGAAAAGCACGGGGAATCGGGGCGTTTCCGAGCCGAAGCATTCCAGCAGATTGTTCGCTTCCTCGTCGGTTTCGATGTCGTACCAGCGGTAAGGAATCTGGTTGCGCGCCAGGAAATCTTTCACATGGTGCGACCGGGGCGACCATTGCAGGCCCACGACCCGAATGCCCTCAAACTGAGGCGGGAACTTCGACAACCAGTCGTCGAGCAAATCGTTCAGCATCGGGTACAGGCGCTCTTCCGGCGGGTCCCAGGGCTTCATCAGGTAGTAGTCGATCCCCACCTTGTTAATCGCGCGGATCGCCGCGTCCGTGTCGGCGTAGGCGGTCAGCAGGACGCGCTTGGCGTTGGGGTAGAGCTTAAGCGCCTGTTCCAGGAACTCGACGCCGGTCATCTGCGGCATCCGCTGATCCACGAGAAACAACGCAATCGGCTCGTCGCGGAGCTTGAGTTGCTTCACCGCTTCGAGCGCTTCGACGCCCGACTCCGCCTGGAGGATGCGGAACCGGCTGCCGTACTCCTGCCGCAGGTCGCGCTGCACCGACCACAGCACGCCGGGATCGTCATCCACTGCAAAGAGAACCGGTTTTGTCATCGCCCCTCATTTCCTTAGCCTGGGGAGACGAAAAGCGCGCAGCACACCGACGCGCGACAAAAAGGCGTACCCGGAAGTCGCGCCCGGTCCAGCTTCTCCCTCCCGGCACACAGGCTTCTAAAACGTATAAATTATATCTATATTGTTGATAATGTCAATCAAACTTGCGGAGAAAAGTTGAGGCGAACCGATGGTTGCGCCTACAGCTTAAGTTTCTACTTTCGATAAATTCAAATAGGTAGTTGCTATCTCGGTTATTATCGATCCAGCTCTACATCGGAGCGGGCGAAGGCGCTGCATAGCAGCCGGTACCCTGCCGCTATCTCGAAGTCTTCAATGTTTAGCAGCGCTGCCCGCTCCGGATCATGCTCCACGCGCCCGCCGAGCACGCGCGTGATGCACGCGCGGCAGTTGCCGCTCAGGCAGCTATGGTTAATGTAGACGCCGGCCCGCTCGGCGGCTTCCATGATCGTCTCGCCCGCCTCGACCTCAAACTGCCTGCCGGAACGGGGCAGCCTGACCGTGTACGCCACGCCTACTTCTTGCCGAACACCTGCACTTCACACACGCTGCTCGCGCGCACGTCCATGAGTTCGGCGTCGGCCTTCTCCAGCAGTTGGCGCAGCTTATCCTGATCCGCGCCAGTCTCCTTGATGGTCAGGATGCTGTGCTCGTCATTGTCCGCCTTCCAGACCACGGCGCTGACGATGTTGCCGCCGGCCTGGGCCACGCTGCCGGCGATCCGGGCCAACACGCCGGGGATGTCAGGCACGCGCACGCTGAAGCGCAGCCCTTCCTTGCCGCCGCCCAATACCTCGACCAACGCTTTGAAGATGTCGGTCTCGGTGATGATGCCCACCAACTCCTCGCCGCGCATTACGGGCAGGCAGCCGATTTTGTGCTCAATCATCACGCTCGCGGCGGCCTCGACCGGGGCATCCTCGGTGACGGTGTAGACCGGGTGCCCCATAAACTGGCGGACTCTCAGCCGTTCCAGCAGCGAGTACATTTCGTGGATGCTGAGCGTGGTGGCCGGCGAAGGCTGCGTGGAGAGCAGGTCCTCCTCGCTGACGATGCCCACCAGCTTGCCGCGATCCAGCACCGGCAGGCGGCGGATTTTGTGCGTGCGCAGCAGCTCGAACGCCTCGCGGTGCGAGGTATCTGGCGACACGGTGATGGGGTTTGGGGTCATGATCTTGCCGACGAGCATGAGACTCCTCCGTTTTCTTTAAGAGAAACTTAACCACTGAGGCGCGGAGAACACGGCGGAAGTGGCTAAGGCGCTCCCGTGTCCCCCTGACCTTGATTGTCCTCAGAACCT
>DAOTXU010000368.1:0-5938 GCA_034435135.1 Anaerolineae bacterium
CCCCCTCTCCGCTTGCGGCTATAGTCCGGCGTAGCCGGGAGAGGGGGACGGGGGGTGAGGTCGCCCGCAAACACGACCAGCGCCACCGCATCGGTGTTGTTGGCTCAAAAGCTTGAATCACTTCTACAAAAACGGCGTTTCTATCGTCAAGCATGTTTGGAATTTTGTTCTGCGCTCCCGAAGGGTTTGCAGAGGCCCTGACTCTGTGCAATACTCAATCTCTGTCCGAAGTATAGCACAATGCCGGGAGATGAGGTCGCATGGCCGAATCGCTGCGCGAGCAGGACTGGACCGTCTTGCTGAAACGCATTGCCAAGGGCAAAGTCACGCCGGTGATCGGAAACGGCGTCCTTGACACGCGCCGCATCGCGCAGAAGTGGGCCAAAGACTACAACTACCCGCTCGCCGACGCCTCCGAACTGCCCAGGGTGTCGCAATTCGTCGCGGTCAACATCGGCGACCCGCTCGCGCCCAAAGAGGAAATCCTCGATCTGCTCCGCCGCGAGCCGCCTTTCGACCCGAACGACCCTGCTGACATCCACAACGTGCTGGCGACGCTGCCGCTCCCGGTCTACCTTACGACCAACTACGACGACCGGTTGACGCGCGCGCTGGCGGCCCAGAACAAAAATCCGCGCCGCGAGCTGTGCCGCTGGAACGACTCGCTCAGGGGGCAACCGAGCGTCTTCGACTCGGCGACCGGTTTCACGCCCGACCTCAGCAACCCGCTCGTCTTCCACCTGTACGGGCACGACGGCGCCCCGGAATCGCTGGTGCTCACTGAGGACGATCACCTCGATTACCTGGTCAGGGTCCCGTTGGGCAAACGGCTGCCGTCGCGCGTCGCGGAGGCGCTGGCGTCGTCGTCGCTGCTGTTTCTCGGCTACCGGCTCGACTCGCTGACGTTCCGCGTGCTGTTCCGGGGCATCATCCATAGCATTGAGGGCAAGTTGCGCACCTTGAATGTCGCCGTGCAGATGGCCCCAGACTCCAGCGATCACCTGGAGTATTTGCGCAGTTACTATGAAACCTTCGTGGACGTGCGCACGACCATTTATTGGGGCACGCCGAACGAGTTCGCGCAGGAGTTAAGCGCGCGATGGAGGGACTTCCACGATGAGTAGCGAAGCCCCCCCTTATGTCGGCCCGCGCCCGTTCGAGACCGAGGACATCCAGCGATTCTTCGGGCGCGACCGCGAGGCTCTGGAACTGCTCTCGCTCATCATCGCGCACCCGGCGGTGTTGCTCTACGCGCAATCGGGGGCCGGCAAGACCTCGTTGCTCAACGCCCGGCTGATCCCGATGCTGGGCGAACCCGGCGACGAGCCGGTCTCCATGCCGCGCTACGCCGAGTTGGAGGTGTTCCCCATCGCCCGGCTGCGGGCCACGGTCCCCGAAGGGGTTAACCCCAACGATGTGAACAACCCTTTCACCTTCGCCGCCCTGCTGAGTTGGGGGGCAGCGACGGGTGAAGACCCGGCGGCGCTGACCCGCCTGACCCTGCGCGACTACCTGGCGGCGCGCCCGCACCAGACCGACGACATCGGCGACCCGAAGCCGCGCGTGCTGATCTTCGACCAGTTCGAGGAGCTGTTCACCACGCACATGGAGCATTGGGAGAAGCGGGCGCCGTTCATTCAGCAAATCGCCGACGCGCTCGCAGCGGACCCGTTCCTGCGCGTGCTCCTGTCCATCCGCGAGGATTACGTGGGCCAGCTCGACCCGTTCGCGCCGCTGCTGCCGGAGCAGTTGCAGACGCGCTTCCGCCTGGAGCGCCTGCGCGCCGACGCCGCCTTGCTCGCCGTCGAGGGGCCGCTGACCGCTACCGACCGGTGTTACGAAGAAGGCGTGGCGAAAATCCTGGTGCAGGAGTTGCTGCGCAGCCGGGTCGAGAGCGCCGAGGGCCAGGTTGTCGAGGTGACCGGCCAGTACGTCGAACCGGTGCAACTTCAGGTGGTGTGCAGCAGCATTTGGGCCAACCTGCCCCCGGAGACCAAAGCCATCACCGAGGAGCACCTGCGCAAGTTCGGCGACGTGGACAAGGCCCTCAACGACTTCTACGACCGCGTGGTAGATGAGGCCATCAAAAAGGCTCGCGTCGGCGAGGATCGGCTGCGCCGCTGGGTCGAGGATGTGCTTATCACCGGGCTGGGGACGCGCAACACCGTGTACCGGGGGCCGCGCGACACCGGCGGCATGGACAACGCCGTGATCGACGTTCTGGAAGACCGGCACCTGATCCGCGCCGAGCGGCGCGCCGGCGCGCGCTGGTACGAACTGACCCACGACCGCCTGATCGAGCCGATCCGCGCCTCGAACCGCGAGTGGTTCGAGGCCAGGGCGCAAACGCGGGCGCGCGCCTTTCTGACGGCGCTGGTCATTGTAGGCGTTTTCTTTATTGTGGGGGCGTCGGTCGCGCTCGTGCTGCGTAGCGTCGCGCAGGGCGAGTTCGCCGCCACCTCCACCGCGCAGGCCGCCGCCGCCGCCACCGCCCAGGCCGGGGCCGCTCTTGCGCAGGCGCAAGTCAGCGCCGAGCAAAGCCTCTTCCTGGCGTCCAGCGCGCAGCAGGTGTTGAGTGAGAACAACACCGACCTGGCGCTCGCGCTGGCCCTGGAAGCGGTGGCCCGCGCGCCGACCCCAGCGCCAGCGGAGGTGCAGCGCACGCTCGCCAACATCGCTTACGGCCCCGGCACGCGCCTCCGGGTGGAGTACGGCGCGCCGGTGTCCAGCGTGGCGCTCAGCCCGGAGGGCCGAACCGCGCTGTCCGGCCTGGGGGACGGCAGCATAATCCTGTGGGACGTGGCGACCGGGGCCGAGGTCCGGCGCTTGGTGGGGCATACGAATACGGTGGAGAGCGTGGCCTTCAGCCCTGACGGGACACGCGCCCTCTCCGGCTCCAGGGATAAGCTCGTCATCCTTTGGGATATTGCAACCGGGGCGGAAATCCGCCGCTTTGAAGGCGGGAGCCGGGTGACCAGCGTGGCTTTCAGCCCGGATGGCCTCACCGCCCTCTCCGGGTCGGCGGACCGGCTCATGCGTCTATGGGACGTGGCGACCGGCGCGGAAATTCGCCGCTTTGGATCGGAGTCTAAAGACATTAAAGAAGGACACGGCGCGCAGGTTCAGAGTGTGGCTTTCAGCCCGGATGGATCCTATGCCGTGTCCGGCTCGGTTGACAACACGCTTATCCTATGGGATGTGGCAACTGGAGCGATGATCCGACGCCTGGAAGGGCACACCGATTGGGTAAACAGTGTCGCTTTCAGCGCTGATGGGCGCACAGTGTTGTCCGGCTCCGGCGATGGCACAGTGCGCTTGTGGGACATCGGGAGCGGCGAGGCGCGCCGCTTGACCGGGCACGCAGACCGGGTGCTCTGTGTGGCGTTCAGCCCCGATGGCTTCACCGCCCTCTCCGGCTCGGCGGACAGTGTCATCATCCTGTGGGACGTGCGCAACGGCGCGGAAGTCCGCCGCTTCTACGGCCACAGCGGCCTGGTGCGCAGCGTCGCCTTCAGCCCCGACGGGAAGCAGGCCCTCTCCGGCGCGGAGGACCGGAGCGCGCGCCTGTGGGACCTCACCGACCGGGCGGAAATCCGCCGCTTCGACGCGCACGGCTATCCCGTGCTGACGATGGCGCTCAGCCCGGATGGCAAGTACGCCCTGTCCAGTGGAGCCGACTACAGCCTGACGCTGTGGGAGGTTGAAACTGGAGAGGAAATCTACTATCGCTCCGAGATGATGGTCGCGGGGCCGGTCAGTCAGATTATGAGCCTCGCCATCAGCCCCGACGGGAAGACCTATCTCGCCGGCCAAGATGACGGCAGTGTGATTTTGGGAGATGTCGAAACCGGCGGGGAGCGTCTCCGCTTGATGGGGCATAGCGACGCCGTGAGAAGCGTGGCCTTCAGCCCGGACGGACAGTATGTCCTCTCTGGCGCGGCGGACGGTAGCGTGATTCTGTGGGACCTGGCAACTGGGGCAGAGGTCCGGCGCTTCGGGGAGCAGGGAGCGCCGGTGAGCAGTGTGGCCTTCAACCCAGATCGGATGGTTGCGCTGTCGGGTCATGACGACGGTAGTTTGATTCTATGGAATACTGAGACCGGCGAGCAGTTGCGCCGCTTTGATCGACCCACCGACGCTCCGGAAATGCTGATTGTTACACACGAGATTGGAGTCAATGTGCGGATGGGGCCAGGTCTTGAGTATCCAATCGTAGCCCAAGCCAGCTCCGGCGACTTGATGGTTATGTTGGAGGATCCGAATACGGCCCGCTCCAGGCTGGGCGTGGAAGGGCAGTGGGTTATGGTGGGCTTGCCTGACGGCCACCAGGGATGGTCGGCGGCGTGGTACTTGAGCCTGGCTCGCGCGGTGAACAGTGTGGCGATTAGCCCGGATGGTCAGGCGGCTCTCTCCGGCTCAGCCGATGGCCTTGTCATTCTGTGGGACATCAACACCGGGGCGGAGGTCCGCCGTTTCGAGGGACATGCCCGGTCGGTGGAGAGCGTTGCCTTCAGCCCTGACGGCCAGCATATCCTTTCAGGTTCGGCAGACGGCACGGTGCGGCTGTGGGATGTCAACACTGGCATGGAACTCCGCCGCTATGCCGGGCACACCAGCGCAGTGATAAGTGTAGCAATCAGCGCTGATGGTCGCACCGCGCTCTCTGGCTCGGCGGACGGCACGCTGCGCCTGTGGCGGATCGACTCGCTGGACGAGATGAGCGAATGGATACGCGCCAACCGCCACGTGCGCCCGCTGACCTGCGACGAGCGCGCGCGGTTCCGGGTCGAGCCGTTGTGCAACGCGGAGGGCGTCGTGCCGACGCGCACACCCACGCCGGAATACAAGGGTGCGTGATGGCGACGATACGGCTGGTTAACGTCACGAAGGTGTTTTACAAATCGAGGCCGCCCACCCTGGTCGAGCCGCCCGCAGAGGACCGGGTGTTGGCGCTCGACAGCGTCAATCTGGAAATCCGTGAGGGCGAGACGATGAGCATCGTCGGGCCGTCGGGGTGCGGCAAGACCACGCTGCTGCGCGTCGTCGCCGGCCTGGAGCAGCCCGACAGCGGTTACATCACCTACGACGGCGTGGATATGCACGAAGTGCCGCCGGGCGAGCGCGGCATCGGCATCGTCTTCCAGAACTACGCGCTCTACCCGCACATGGAAAGCCAGGAGAACATCGGGTTTTTCTTCAAGCTGCACAAGCGCGAGGAGGAAATCCCTGAGCGGGTGCGCACCGTCTCCAAGATCATGGGCGTCGGCTTCGAGTTACTGCTGAGCCGCAAGCCGCCCACGCTCTCCGGCGGCGAGCGGCAGCGCGTGGCGGTGGCGCGCTGCATCGCCCGCGACCCGCGCGTCTTCCTTTTCGACGAGCCATTATCCAACCTGGACGCCCGGCTGCGCGTGCAGACGCGCGGCGAACTCAAGCGCATCCTGGCGCGCTACGCCACTACCGGCCTCTACGTCACCCACGACCAGACTGAGGCCATCGCGCTCGGCGACCGCATCGCGGTGATGAACCTGGGCCGGATTGAGCAGGTCGGCCCCTACGCCGATCTTTACAGCCGGCCATCCAACCTGTTCGTCGCAGAGTTCCTGGGCGTGCCGCCGATGAACACCTTCTACGGCTACGTGAACGACCTGGGCCAGTGGGCCGGCGACGATTTCAAATGGCCGCACATCCGCCACGACCTGGAAGAGGGGCGGCGCCTGGCGCTGGGCGTCAGGCCGGAGCATATCGCCGTGCAGGAAAGCCCGCACGCGATCCCGGCGGCGGTCGAACTGGTCGAGCCGCTGTTCTCCGAGCGCGCCCACCTGCTGTACACGAAGATCGGGCGCACGCGGTGCGTGGTCCGCGCGCCAGCGGACGTGGTGGCCCGCACCGGCGAGACCGTCCCGCTGACGTTCGACCCGGAGCGGGTGTATCTGTTTGA
>DAOTXU010000369.1:0-9145 GCA_034435135.1 Anaerolineae bacterium
CAACCCCATCGCCGGCGACCTCATCAGCACCACGCGCTGGACCGGCGTCAGCCTGCAACGGGTCCTTGCCGACCTGGGCGTGCAGGACGGCGCGCGGGTGCTCAACATCCGCTCGGCGGACGGTTTCCACGAGGCGGTGTCGCTGGACATTATCAACCGCGATGAGCGCGTGATGCTCACCTACGCCTGGGACGGCCAACCGCTGCTTTCGGAGCACGGCTTCCCCCTGCGCATCTACATCCCCGACCGTTATGGCATGAAGCAGCCGAAATGGATCACCGACATCGAGGTGTCGGACATCGAGCAAGAAGGCTATTGGGTGCGGCGCGGCTGGGACCCGGTGGCGCAAATGCTTGCCACCTCGGTGATCGACACGGTGGCGGCGAAAAGCCTGATCGAAGAGGGCGGGCAGACGCTCGTCCCCATCGGCGGCATCGCGCACACTGGCGCGCGCGGCGTCTCGAAGGTCGAGGTGCAGGTGGACGACGGCGAGTGGGTCGAGGCGGCGCTGCGCGCGCCGCTCTCCGAGACGACGTGGGTGATCTGGCGCTATGACTGGCCGTTCGCCGAGGGCCGGCACACCTTCCGGGTGCGCTGCTACGAGGGCGACGGCACGCTGCAACTGGAGACGCGGCAAGGCGGCGGCGGGCGGCTCGGCGGCGCCGTGGGGATTCACACGCGGCGCGAGACGGTATAGGCCATGGCGGTGCCATGTCCCCTACATTCAGGGGTCAGAGCCTCCCCGCGTGCTTGATGCTCGCGGGGAGCTTTTTCGTCCGCATTTTTCTATCACCCTTTTTATCGACATTGCCGGCAAAGGGGTGTAAATTATGACCCAGATTGTACATTTTGGAACGGGCACACCCGGAGTTGAGACATAACCATGGCACCGGTTCAAACACACGCCGCCGTTGACCGCCCCGCGCGCGGGTTGCTGGCGTCGCTGGTGATGTTGTTCAAATTGCGCGTGGTGGCGTTGCTGGTGTTTGCGTCCATCGGCGGGCTGATGCTGGCCGCCCAGGGCCGGCCCAACGCAGGCGACCTGCTCTTACTGACCCTGACCGGCGCGATGTCGGCAGCGGGGGCTTCGGCGCTTAACCAGGTTCTCGAACTGGAGAGCGACGCCAAAATGCACCGCACGCGCCGTCGCCCGCTCGTGACCGGCCAATACCGGCCCGGCCCGGTCGTCGCCGTGAGCGTCGGGCTGATCGCGGCGTCAGTGTTCTTCGCACTGGCGGCGGGCAACCCGGAACTGGCGTTCTTTCTAGGGCTGGGCGCGTTCACCTATGTGGTGATCTACACCATCGTGCTCAAGCCGCGCACGCCGCTGAACATCGTGCTCGGCGGCGCAGCGGGCAGTTGCGCGGTGCTGGCGGGGAGCGCAGCGGCGGGCACCTGGGCCGACCCCGGCGCGCTGCTGCTGGCGACGCTGGTGTTTGCGTGGACGCCCACGCATTTCTGGAGCCTGTCAATGGTGTACCGCGAGGACTACCTCAGGGCCGGCGTGCCCATGCTCCTGGCGGTCATGGAAGCGCCGCGCGCGGCGCTGTGGATGCTGGTCCACGCCGCGTTCACGGGAGCCATCGCGCTGCTGATGGTCACACACGCGAGTTTGGGCGTCATCTACCTCGCGCCGGTCGCGCTGGCGACGGCTTACCTGTTGCGCGGCTCGATGCGCTTGTTGCGCGAACCGGGGCGCGACCAGGCGATTGCCGTATTCAAAGGCTCTAACCTGTATCTGGGGCTGGTGCTGCTGGCGATCTGCGTGGATACGCTGCTGTGATTCCGGGTGGAGGCGATTAGGTGCGCATCGGCGCGTTCAGCGCTTCGTCCCCGTGCCGGTCGATGATCTCGTCCGGGCGACGGTGACCCGTGCTGACGATGGCAAACTCGATGTTTTGCAGGGCGTCGGAATATTCGTCCTCAAACCTCTCAGCCGTTCCCCCACTCCTGCGCCAATCTCTTCACGTCCGCTTGTGCAACACCCTGATTCTATCCTAAAATACCTTGCAGTTACCTCAGCAAGGGGGTGTGGGATGACCATTCACACATTGATCCTCTCCGGCGGCGGCGGGCGCGGCGCGTTCCACGCCGGCGTTTACAAGTACCTTTGCGAAGCGAACAAGGCGGGCGTTGACGAAGCGCATCGCAACGCCTGGGACCCACACATCATCGTGGGCACCTCCATCGGCGCGGTGAACGGCGCGGCCATCGTGCAGGGCATCTCCGCCGGCGAGCTAGAGCAGTTCTGGCTGTCTCTACGCGAGCACCACATCCAGGGGTTGCCGCCGGGGATGCGCGTACTCACGCGATGGGTGTCCAACCGGTTGATGAAGCAGTTCATCGGGGTCACGCTCCCCGTCGTCCTGCCGGGGCAATCCACCTCGCCGCCCGCACAGGATTCGTGGCCGCCGCTGCCGCTCCTGCCGCCGCGCCTGAGCGAGCGGCTGATCGGGCGGTGGAACAACCTGCTCGACACCGGCCCCTTACGCGAGACGCTTATCACGCGGCTTCATCTCGACATGGACAGGATCGCCCGGAGCGACAAGAAGCTCCTCATCAACGCCACCAACGTGCGCACGGGCGAGCGGGTGACGTTCAGCAATTGCGAGATCAAGAGCCGCAAGACTCGCGAGCCGCGCCGCGACGTGAAACCCAAAATCACCCTGGAGCGCATCCTTGCCAGTTGCAGCATTCCGCTTATGTACCCCTGGACGCGCGACGTCGACGGCGAGGTGTATTGGGATGGCGCGGTGGTCGCCAACACGCCGCTCGGCCCGTCGCTGGACGCCGCCGTAGACCGACCCATCGACGAGCCGATGGAGGCGGTAGTGGTGATGATGACGCCCTGGTGGGAGACGGGCGAGCCAATCCCCCCTGGCCGGCAGCAGTTGCCGCAGGACTTCGGCGAGGCGGTCACCTGGACGCTGGACTGGGCGCTGCTGGCGTCGTTCCGTGAAAACCTGAAGCTGACGCGCTTCTGCAACGGCAGGTGCAAGGAGCAGATGGCGGCTGGGGAAGACCCGACCTACCGCATGGTCAAGGTCGTCATCGTCGCGCCGGAAGAGTTCCTGCCGGTGACGCGGATCATCGACTACGACGAGCTGGCGAGCCGCCAGCTCATCGAGATGGGCTACCAGGCGGCCCGGCGCGCGTTCGAGAAACATTTCAAGGCTTAGGCTGCACGGGGCTGCTGCTTATCGGGAAATCTCCAGACAGCGGGCATAAGCCCGCTGTCTGGCTTGTTGAACCCATTTCCAGATCGGCCGCTACCTACCCACCGTAAACGGCAGCGTCAGGTATAACTCCCCATCGACGTAGATCTCCGCCGAGTACTGCCCGGTCGGCCAGGGTTCCCCGTAACCCTCGCGGTCCAGCCCGTAGATTTGCCAGTCGCCGGCGACCATATCCACCGGGTCGAAGTCCACGCGCTCCCCGGAGGGCAACACGATCACCATCGACACGCGCGCCGCGCCGGTCGCCTCAATGACCACGTTCAGGTCGTCATCAACGGTGAAGGTCGTCGTCGCCGTCTGCGCTTCCGGGGTCAACTCGTCGCCGGCGGAGGTATACGCGCTGATCGGCCCCGCCCTGAGCGACGCACCCTCAACTGTGAACGGCAAACTCTGAAACAGGTTCCCGTTCACGTCCACCTCCACCGAGCCGGAGCCGGTCGGCCAGGGTTGCGCGTTGGCCTCCCAATCCAGGCCGAAGACCTGCCAGTTGCCGGCGGCCAAATCCACCGGGTCGAACTCCGAACGCTCGCCGTCGGGCAACACGAACGTCGCCGTCACCTGCACACTCTCCGCCGCATAGATGACCACGTTGATGTCGTCATCCGTAGTGAAGACAGTCGTCGCGGTCAGCTCTTCAGGCTCCAGCCCGTCGCCGGAGGCGGTGTACACGTTGCTCAGCGCGCCGCCCGCCGCGCCGCCGGTAGTGAACGCCAGCGTCTCGATCAGTTCCCCGTCTACATATACCTCCACCGCGCCGTCTCCGGTCGGCCAGGGCTGGCCGTAAGTCTCCCAGTCCAGGCCGAAGACGCGGCTCTCGCCGGCGGCCAGGCTCGCCGGCCCGTCCTCGCCAGAGAGGTCGCCGGGGAGGTTGAACACTGCGCGCACCTCCGCCGCGCGCGCCACCGTCACCACGATGTTGATGTCATCGTCGGTCGTGAACACGGACGTCGGCGTCAGTTCTTCGGGCCGCACGCCGTCGCCAGCGGCGGTGTACACATCGCTGAGCGGGCCGATCGCGGCGCTCGTCGGCTCGCCTTCGACCGTGAAAGTGAGCGTCTGCGCCAGTTGCCCATCCACATATACCTCCGCCGACCACTGCCCAAGCGGCCAGGGTTCGCCGCGAGTCTCCCAGTCCAGGCCGCTCAGCGCGCTGATCCCGACCTCGGCCTCCACAGGGTCGATCTCGTTGCGCTCTCCTTCAGGCGTGACGAACGTCACGGTCACCTGCGCGTCTTGATCTGTGACAAAGACCACGTTGAGGTCGTCGTCAGGGCCGAAGGTGGCGGTCGGCGTCACCTGCTCCGGGCGGTAGCTGTCGCCGGCGGCAGTGTAGACCTGCCGCAACAGCCCGCCGGCGGTCGGCAGCGCGAACGTCGGCTGCGCGCCGGCCAGGAACTCGAAGCCGTCGATCATCACCGAGAACGTATCGGCGTAGGCGATCTCATATTCGACACTGGGCGCTTCAATCCAGTACACATAGCTCACACCGCCGTGACTGGCGACAAAGAACGCGCCGGACGTCGGCGTATTGGTGGCGGCCCAGGTGTAGGTGAAGTCGATGGCGTACCAGTTTTCGTCGCCGATGTAGTACTCGCGCTCGCCGACGACCTGCACGTTCAGATGATCCGCAAGCCGGGTCATGGCGGCGAGCCATTCCTCAGCCAGGGCTTGATTGCTCTGGCCTCGGCTGGGATCCACGCGCAGCGCCACGAACGTCTGCCCGCCGCCCTCCTCCGGGCTGTAGATCAGCCAGCCGGCCTCGTTCAGCGCCCTCGGCAGCCAGCTTGAGCGGACCGGCAGGGCGTATCCCAAAGCCTGGTTCACATCCGTTGTCCAGGGGCCTCCGCCGGCAATCGTGGCCGGATCGAACAGAGTGAGGCTATCGAGAATGCCGTCCATCGCTGCCACCGCCGCCTCGGCATCTTCAGGCGCGGCGTCCAGGTCGAAGCCAAACGCCATATCGAGCGCGGGGTGGTAGAACACGGTGTACACCCCGCCGCGCGGCCCCTTCTGCGCTTCGTATTCGTAACGCACTACCAATGCCGGCTGATCCCCGACCGTCGCTTCGCGCTTGCTCACGGCGTTGACATCCACCTCCCACTGGCTGTGCAGCGCCGCCGCTGCGTCTTTGAGTGTTTTGGCGTCGGGGAGCGGGTAAATCGTGAAGGAGATGTCCGCGTCCTCGGCGCTGGCATAGAGCACTTCGCTCTCGCTATCCCAGGACGGCGCATACCAGGTTTCGGGATACAGGAAGTTGAAGCCGAAGTCCCAGTCGGTGTAACCGCGCAGCGCGGTATCCAACCCTGCGTTGCTCACGCGGAGGTCCACCCACCGATACGAAGAGCTGCCGGCGATGTTTTCAACGACGAAGCCCATGCGATACGCGCCGTCGGGCGCGGGCGCGTAGTCGTAAAAGAACGGCTCGTCGCCGAAGATCAGGGTTTCGCCGGGCTGGGTAGTTATAGAGCCGTCGTCGTTGATAAAGGACCAGTAAAGCTGGAACTGGTCGCCTGGATTGGGCTTGATCTCGAAAGGTGGGATGTCGGGCGGGCCGGATAGCCCGTACACCGCCGTGACCTGCTGCGTGTCGATGTCAAACACCAGGCTCGCTTCGACCCACTTCTCTGAACCAGCGGGCGCATAACGCCCTCGACCTACAGCTACATCCAGGTTGTCGCCTTTGACCACCAGCAGCGCGTAGGTTTGAGTCCGGCCATCGCTGACGATAGGCGTGTCGCCCTCCCAGGAGAAATAGACGCTGTTCAGCCCGTCGTCCCATGAGACAATCAGGGCGTCCCGGTCCAGCGTGACGTAGCGTCCGTCTTCCAACTCGTAGTTGAGCACAAAGTCCATGCCGGCGATGTCGCGCCCGGTCACGTCCAGGGAGACCTGAGTCGGGGTGTGGATGCTCACTGTCTCCCGGAACAGGTTGGTGATGAACAACTGCGGCGCTTCGACGACGACGTTCGACACCGTGCCGTAGTACAGGCCGAGGAAGTTGACCCAGCGGGCGTTGCCGACGCCTTCGCCCTCATAACCCTCGCTGCGCTCCTCAAAGCCAGCCAGGGTGCGCGGGAAGTAGATCGACACGCCGCGCGCGCCTTCCAGGGCGTCGCTGTGGCCCTCGTAAACCACCATCTGCGCGACAGCGTCGGCGACCGCCTGCGCCGCGTCCGCGACGCTACTCACGTTGGTCGTTCCCGCGAGGCGGGTCATCAGATCGGCCAGGTCCACCGAAGCGAACAGCTCTAATTCCTCGGCGTCCAGGTAGGCTTTGGCGTAGGCCAGCGCGCTGTTGCGCGCGTCGCCGATATGCGACAGCACGGCCTCAGGGTTCTGTCCCACCGCTGCGCCCAGTTCCCCCAGCGCCGCCGTCACCGCCTCCACGCGCGTCAGGTCTACGGCGGTCAGTCCAAACGCCGGATTGCTCGTATCGACGTTCTGGAAGTAGTGCATGTAGGTATCGACCATCACACGGCTCAGCGCCGTTGCGTCCGTCGCAGGGTCGGCGACGAGCGCGTTCAGAACGCCTACGTAGTCGAACCCATCGCCCGGCACAAGCTCAGGCGAGGCGACGCCGATTTGCGCGTGCGGCGCAACCGCTGCGAACACTTCAAGCTGCCCCATCAGGCAGGCGTCGAACGCGATCAGGTCCAGCTTTTCCACGCCGGTCTGCACGCCCATGCGTTCCAGCGCGCGCGCAATCTCCGGGATCGACAGGCCATCGCCGTCGGCGGAGTCGTCGTAGGCGGTGCCGGGCCACCCGGAGCCGTGATCCCAGATCACCAGGGCGTAGTGTTGCGCCGGGTAGTTCGTCGCCCCCCAGATCAGGAAGTCGGCCAGCGTCTCCTCAGCGCCCATGTTGACCTCGCCCAGCGATTCGACCAGCTGGCTGTTAATGCTGTCTGGATCGCGGTCTTGCTGCACAAAGTAGCGGTGCGCGTCGGTCCAGTCGCCCTGTGAGTCGTCCTCACCTTCGGCGCGGTCGAACTGCGCCACGACATTCACGCCCTGGGTGGAACCCACCCACTCCAGTTCACCGAAGTCGAGCAGGGCGGACGTCTCCAGGTCGTTGTCGCCGGCTAGGTACACCATGAACGTCCACCCAGCCCCCTCCTGAGCGCTGAGCAACCCCGGCGCTAGACCCAGCGTCACCACAAGCGCCGCCATCGCCGCTGCGAGCCGCCTGAGTAACATCGGATACCTCCTGCACGGGAACAGTCATTGTTGATATGCGTAGTCTAAATGGATATTCGCGCCGGGGCAAGTCGGCAGCCATAGCGTCCCGGAAGCGCGAAGCTTCTGGGACGCCTCAGGGCTGTACGCAACCTCGCAAAAGCCATTCCCGCCTGCGAGCATCAGGGGTATAATGCGCCGTTGCCTTACTCACCCAATGGAGACTCTTATGACCAGCGCGCCTGTGGTTCAAGCGCCTTCGCGGGCCAAGCCGGCCTATTACCGCCGTAACCTGTTGCTCCTTGTGAACGACTTTGTCTTTTTCATGGTCGCCATGACGATCACGAGCGGTCAGACCGTTCTGGCGGACTTTGTCGGTCGTCTGAGCGGTTCGGAGGTGTTGGTCGGGCTGATCGGCGTGCTCTTCCCGGTGGGGGTAATGATTCCGCAGCTGGCCATCGCGCCGGCGGTCGCACGTTCGACCCGCAAGCGGCTCTGGGTGCTTGGCCCCGGCTTTCCGGGGCGCTCGATGATGTTCGTCATCGCCGCCGGCATCCTCCTGTTCGGCGTCCAAAACCCACTCCCCGTGTTGGTGATCGTGTTCCTCGGCGTGGGCACGTTCGCCGTGTGCGATGGGATGTCGGCGGTGGGCTGGCTGGACCTGCTCGGCACGGCCCTGCCCAATGACCGGCGCGGGCGCATGTTCGGCATCGCCCGGACGGTGTCGTCGCTGATTGTCCTCTTCATCGCGTCCGATTTGGTCCGTTACATCTTGGACCCGCAGACCGGGCCGCCCTATCCGCAAAACTACGCGCTGCTGTTCTTCCTCGCGGGGATTTGCTACCAGATTTCGCTGGCTTCGTTCCTGTTCATCAAAGAACCGGAGCGACCCAAGCCTGAAGTCGAGTCGCCAGCCACGCGGCGCGATTATCTCGTTTTCCTGCGCCAGGTATTGCGCCATGACCTCCGCTACCGCGAGTACCTTGCCGCGCGTCTGATGACCGAGGTGGGGTTGATCGCCGCACCGTTCTACATCCGGTACGCCACCGAGAGCCTGGGCATCCCCAACGCCCTCGCCGTCAGCCGGGCTATCCAGGTGAGTACGCTCGGCGGCCTCTTCGCCGCGTTGGTGACGGGTTGGCTCAGCGAGCGGCGCGGCAGCCGCCTGGTCATTCTCGTCGGCGCGGTGATGCTGGTGGCTCAGCCGATCATGCCGCTGGTCGCGGGGATCGGCCCCGCGTGGTTGATCTTCTTCGCGTTTGGCGCTTCAGGCGTTTATTGGGCCACGCACGAAGCGGGGATGCTCAACTGGATCATCGAATACGCCGACGACTCGCGCCGGGCGATCTACTTCAGCCTGACGAGCGCGTTTAACGTCGTCGCGGTGCTGGCCCCCGTAGTCGGCGGCTTCATCGCCGAGCGCACCTCTTATGAAGCGCTCTTCGTGATTGCGCTGGCAATCTCGCTTGCTGCGCTGGTCCTCTCGCTGCGCATGGTCGAGCCGCGCAGGGCGCAAAACGGCGACCTCCCGGCGGTCGGCATACCGGCTGCCGACCAGGAAGCGCACCAGGCCGTATGAACCATAAGGGCGGAACCTCTTAGAAAGTGTTTGAAAAGCCCCTCACCCCCTGTCCCCCTCTCCCGTATGACGGGAGAGGGGGCAAAGATACCACAAATCTGGGTTCATAGTCCCCTCTCCCCTTGTGGGAGAGGGGATTTAGGGGTGAGGGAAA
>DAOTXU010000370.1:0-9954 GCA_034435135.1 Anaerolineae bacterium
GCTCGGCGGCTGCTGGATCAGCGGCGTCGGCGAGGGGCCGGGCGTCGGCGAGGGCGTGATGCGCGGCGCGGTCGGCTGCGGCAACGCGGTCGGGACCGGGGTCGGCTGCGTGTTATTGACGCGCAGGTCTTCGACGATGGCTTCAAACGACGAGCCGTCGCGCAGAAAGACGCGCAACCGAAGCCGGTACGCGCCGTCGGGCAGGCCGGCGGTGGTGTCCCACACACCCAGGACACCCTCGGTCACCTGCTGGCTCACCGGCTCCTGGATGGGGAGCCAGTCGTCTGGCTTGTCGGCGGTGGCGACCTCAAGCTGGAAGCGCCTGAACTCCGGGTGCGTCGCGCTGCCCACAATTTGCACCTCCCCGAACAGGGCGTCGCTTGGCTTCGGGCTTGTGATGATCGCCTGCCCTTCCTGCGCGGCGGTGATCCAGGCCATGCCTGTCGCCAACAGGCAGAGTGCAGTGAGCAACTTGCTACGCATCGCACCATCCGGCTCTTACGCAACCTGACACATTGACATCCGGTTGAGTCTAACAGTCGCAGGGAAGTCGCGCAAGGGTCAATCCCAATCTAGCTACCGGACACTGAACGCATGTTCGAGAAAAAGGTTCTTGTATTCTCTTACCTCACCCCCTCGCCCTTCGGGCAGTCCCCCTCTCCATTTTTGGAGAGGGGGACTGCAGACGCTGAACAGGACCGACTCCCCCTCTCCGCGTGCGGAGAGGGGGACGGGGGCTATAGTCCGGCGCAGCCGGGGGGAGGTAAAACCAAGACCGACGAGCACAAACCATAGAACAACTGTCCGATGTCCGGTAGCTAGGTGCAAAGTCCCCTCTCCCCTTGTGGGAGAGGGGACTTAGGGGTGAGGGCAAGAAGGAGCAAAGTTATACGCTAACACTGCTCACCGACTTTGCAGAAGCCCTGCCGCTCCGTCCCCGTCGCATTGTCATTGACAAAGGGGGGTAGAAAGTTTAAAATCGCCTGTTGCTACGGGGGAGTGCCCCGACCGTGTGCGGCGCTCCTCTGTTTTGTGTCACATTCAGCCGCATGCGGAGGCGCAACACGCGATGAAGGAATACCAGACTGATAAGTTAAGGAATATTGCCCTGGTCGGCCACCAGGGCGCCGGCAAGACATCGTTGGCCGAGGCCATGATGTTCAACACCGGCGCGATCAACCGCCTGGGCAGCGTCATGGACGGGACCACCGTCTCGGACTATGACGATGAGGAAAAGGCGCGCGGCCTATCGCTGAGCACTTCGCTGGTCCCCTGCGAGTTCGACGGTCACAAGATTAATGTGCTCGACGCGCCTGGCTACACCGACTTCGCCGCCGAGGTCATTAGCGCGGTGTGCGTCGTCGAGGCGGCGCTGGTGGTCATCGACGCGGTGGCCGGCGTCGAGGTGGGCACCGAGCTGGCGTGGAGCTACGCCGACCGCTATCACCTGCCGCGCTTCGTGGTCATCAACAAGATGGACCGCGAAAACGCCCGCTTCGAGACCGCCATGGAAAACGTGCAGGCCACCCTGTCTGGCATGAGGTTTGTGCCTTTGCAACTGCCGGTCGGCGCGCAACATGATTTTAGGGGCGTGATCGACCTGGTTGCGATGAAGATGCGCAGTGGGGCCGGCGACGCGCCTGTCGCCATCCCTGCCGACATGGCCGACGCAGTCGAGGAGGCGCGCTTAGCCGTCATCGAGGCCGCCGCCGAAAATGACGAGGCGTTGCTGGAAAAATACTTCGCCGACGAGACTCTCACTGACGCCGAAATCCGCCAGGGGCTTAAAGCCGGCATTCTCAGCGGGTCGATTGCCCCGGTGTTCGTCGTCGCCTCCACCGCGAACGTGGGCATTAAGCCGCTCATGGAAGCGATCCTGGAGCACCTGCCCAGCCCCGCCGAGCGCGGCGCGTTCACCGCCGAGGGCGCCGCTGGCGAAGAGACGCTGCAAGCCAGCGACGCCGGCCCCCTGGCGGCTTACGTATTCAAGACTGAGGCCGACCGCTTCGTGGGCACGGTCACCTATCTGCGCGTCTTTTCCGGCCTGATGGCGTCCGACACCCGGTATTTCAACAGCGCCAAACAGGAAGAGGTGCGCGTCGGCAGCCTCGATGTCCGGCGCGGCAACGAGTCGCAGCCGGTCAAGGTCCTGCACGCCGGCGACATCGGCACGGTCGCCAAGCTGACCAACACCCACACCGGCGACACGATTTGCGACAAAGTCCACCCGCTGACGTTACCCGCGCCTGAATATCCCAACCCGGTCTACGCCGTCGCCGTCCAGCCGCGCACCCAGGCCGACGCCACCAAGATGGGTTCCACTCTGACCGCTCTATGCCAATCCGACCCCACCTTGCGGTGGCACCCGGAAGCCTCCACGCGACAGACCATCGTAGAAGGTATGGGCGAAATCCATATCCAGGTCAACATCAAGCGCGCTGAACGATTCGGCGTCAACCTGGACACCAGTGTACCAAAGGTCCCGTACCGTGAGACCATCACCAAAACCGCCTCGGCGCAATACCGTCACAAGAAGCAAACCGGCGGCGCGGGGCAGTTCGGTGAAGTGCACCTGCGGGTCGAACCGTTGCCGTCGGGCACCGGGTTTGAGTTCGACAACGAGATTTTCGGCGGCGCGATTTCGGCGGCCTACGTGGTTTCCACCGAAAAAGGCGTCCGGCAGGTCTTGGAGCAGGGTGTGATTGCCGGCTACCCGGTCGTGGACGTGAAGGCTGTGGTCTACGACGGTAAGGAGCACCCGGTCGACTCGAAAGACATCGCCTTTCAGATTGCCGGGCGCGAGGCGTTCAAGCTGGCCGTCGCCGATGCGGGGCCTGTGCTTCTGGAACCGATCATGAAGGTCGAGGTCATCGTGCCGGAGTCCAACATGGGCGATGTGCTCAGCGACCTGAACACGCGCCGGGGGCGCGTGCAGGGCATGGACACCCAGGGCCACAAGAGCATCGTCACCGCGCTGGTCCCCCTGGCCGAGATGCAACGCTACGCCAATGACCTGCGCTCGTTCACGCAGGGGCGCGGCGTCTACAGCATGACGTTCGACCACTACGAGCCGGTGCCGGCGCACTTGCAGCAGGAGATCATCGCGGCGGCGAAGAAAGAGCCTGTGGAAGCGTAAGCCTGTCTCACGCCCAGCGGATGAACGAGCAGGCCCCGCGCCTATGGCGGGGCTTTCTGTTTCGGATGCCTCAGCATGGGCGCACAGAGCACTCGGTTTTTGCCCAGACCCCACGGCGCTCTTTGCGCCTCAGGGGTCTCAGCCGTGCCGCGTTCAACCTGCTTCAGCGGAAGCCTGCGCGTTGCGCTGCTCGAAATCAGCGATCTTATCCAGCAGCGCGCGCAACGAGATCGGCTTGGGGATGTAATCGTCGCAGCCGGCGGCGAGGCACTGGTCGCGGTCAGTGATCATCGCGTAGGCGGTGATGGCGACAATCGGCAACGTGATCCCTCTGGCGCGCAACCGGCGCGTCAACTCCAGGCCGTCCATGCCGCCGCGCAACTGCACGTCAACCAGGATCAGGTCGGCGGAGTCCTGCGTGATGTTGGGCAGGGCTTCCTCGGCGGTGCGGTACGAGAAGATGTGGTGTTTGCCGATGGTCGCCAGCCGCTCCATAAGTCCGACGTTGGCCGGATTATCTTCGATGTAGATGATGCGCATGACCTTCCTCGCGTCTGTCCAGTTCTATCCGAGAAAACCCCCCTGTCTCAGAGAGCAACCCGCCGACTGAAGTGGCGGCTAATCGCAGCATAGCGCTGCCAGGCTACGAATTAGCCCGCGTCTAAAGTCGCGGGGGCCATTTCTTGGAGCAGTTCCGAGTCAGTCCGAACCTCCGCAACAGGCAGCGTGAAAGAGAACTTGCTTCCCTGCCCCAACTTGCTTTCGACCCATATCGCGCCCCCGTGCATTTCCACCAGGCGCTTGCTGATGGGCAGGCCAAGGCCAGCGCCATAATTATACCGATTGGGCGTGTTGACCTGGACAAATTCGTTGAAAATGGCGGCGTGATGCTCCGGCGCGATGCCGATCCCGGTGTCGGCCACGCTCAGGGTCAGAAAGTCGCCGTTGAGGGAGGCGCTCAGGGTGATGTGCCCTTCATCCGTAAACTTCACCGCGTTGCCGATCAGATTCACAAGCACCTGGCGCACGCGCCCAGGGTCGGCGCTGGCGGGCGGGAGGCAATCAGGCACCGCAAGGCGCAATGCTATCGGCCTGTCTTTTATCAGCCCCTCCGCGATGACCTTGCACTCCTCCAGTATCGGGCGGACGTCCATTGTGCAGCTCACCAGGTCGAGCTTGCCGGCGTCCACCTTAGAGAGGTCGAGGATGTCGTTAATTACCGCCAACAACTGATGGCCGCTGGTGAGGATTTGTTCCATATCCTGGCGATACTCCTGCGGCAGGGGCGCGCCATACGCCTCCGGGTAGTAGAGCATGACTTCGCTGAAGCCCAGGATGGCGTTGAGCGGCGTGCGCAACTCGTGAGACATGTCGGCCAGGAACTGCCCGCGCCGCTGCTTGGCTTCCTCCGCTGCGGCGCGCGCATCTTCAAGCTGTTTGTTGAGCGCTTCGCGCATCGCCAGGCTGTGCTCCAACTCGGCGCGGTTGAGGCGCAGGGCCAGGGTTTGTTCGCGCGCCTGGCGATAGTTCTGCATCGCCCATTCGGCCATCATGTAGAATTGACTCGACGTGGCGAAAGTGACCAGTGCCGCCAGCAGCGACAGCCCGAATGCGGCGAGGTGGTACGCGCTGAAAGGTGTAGCCGGGTTAACCAGCCGTGGCGCGATCAACGTGACCCCGATTCCCATCGCCAGCGCCGTCGCCACGGCCTTCGGCGAGAGCAATATACCCGTAACCATGATAAGCATTGGCAGGAGAAAAGGGGCCACATCGACGCCGACCGGATCGGCAGGGTTGCAGAGGACGTAGCTCATCGCAGTCATGATGGTCAGCACGTAAACCCATACTGCCGCCGCGTAGCGCCCGCGCGTGTTGAGTTGCGCGGCGATCCCACAACCGGCGCTGATGATAACCGCCCAACCAAGGATGCCGAGCGCGTTTTCGGAGGCGCGGAAAAGCACCAACAGCGCCCAGGCCATACCCAGGGCAAGGAGCAGCGTGCCGCGCCACAGCCAGGTTAACTGATCCTGGCGGATTTCTTGAACAAGGTTGTGCTCGGTTGTCGTCGCCATAATGCCAACTCTATCTTCAGCATCTTTTGCACTTATTGTAGGATATTCCAAAAAAGGGGTCAGGGCCAGCCGCCGACGTTTGTATTTCCATACCGTCTTGTTGGAAGCCGGGTGCGCCGTTGCGGCAATTCACGCGAAATGGCCTCAACACATAGACAGGGGACTTATGCCCTCTGTCCAGGGGTATGCCAAAACAATGCCTCTCCGGTGCACAAGCGCCCAGAATCAAAAAGGCTGAGGCCGCGCCTCAGCCGGCAGGGATTTTGTCGATTGGCGCGATCACCCTATCCACCCAACAGCCTGGTCTGCAATTCGCGCAATTTGAGGATCATCCGCTGGCGCAGCGTCGGGCCTTTGATGTTCTCCAGGCCCACCTGATAAGTAGCAAGGCCCTCGGTGCGCATCCCTTTCTTGAACTGCATCTCACCCAGCGCCATGAGGGTGCGCCCATAACGGTCCTTATCGCCCATCTCCTGCCAGGCGTCGGCGGCCTGCCGATAACATGTGGTCGCTTGCTCGATGTCGTCGAGCGCCGCGTACAGGTCGCCCATGTTGCCGACCACCTGCATTTCGCGGTCGCGGTCGCCCCAATCCTGGAACAGGGTGCGCGCCTTGCCGAGCGCGTCGAGCGCGTCTTCGTGCCGGCCCAGCTTGATGTAGATCACGCCCAGGTTGTTGAGCATTTCACCTGCCATCGCCGTGTCGCCGTCCGTCTGGAAGGCCTCTCGCGCTTTGGCGAAAATCTCGGCGGCCTCCGAGTAGGCGCCTTCGCGGAAGAGTTGCAGCCCTTGCTCTTTAAGTGTCTCGCCTGTGCTCACCGTGTCTCTCCCCGCTTGTAACCGGACAGCGGGTTAAGCCCGCTGTCCGACCGTTCTGCCAACCCCGGCTTAATACGTGATGTTCAGAATGCTCTCGGCGATGCCGCGCAGTTCCTCAACCGACATGCGGCTCAGGCGCATCGCCAGCTCAATGTAGGAACGGTTCACCGGTTGCACGACAAAGCGGCGCATCTCTAGCGGCATCTCGCCAAACTGCTTGAAGTCCTCCTCCAGCAGGAGCCACGCGCCCACCCGGCTGGTGTCTTCAAAGAAGTAGCTCAGGCCCACGTTCGTTGCGGACGCCAGCGACATCAACTCAGTGAGGGGAATCGGTTGCAGCCCGAATTCGTAAAGCTCAATCTGGTCTTCCCCGATGCCGGTGCGCGCGGCCAGGTCCGCCGGCGAGAGTTTGGCCTCTTTCCGCGCGCGGCGCAACAGCGCGCCGATGATGCGGTCGCGCAGCGTGTAGAAGTCGTCGGCAGGAACCTGGCGCGCCTGCTCCTGCGCGACGAGGGTCTGATTCGACCAGAAGTGGCTCACCGGCACGCCGATTGTGTACGCCAGCATCTCCAACTGCGGCAGCGATGGCGACGCCTCGCCGTACTCCCAGTAAGCGAACAACTGCGGCGCGACGCCGACCACCTCCGCGCACTCCTCAATGGTCTTGCCGGCGGACTGCCGCGCGTCGCGGATCAACACGCCCAGGATGCGCTGGCGCAACAGGTACATGGTCTCGAAGTCGGTCACGGGCAAGGTAGTGGTGGTATCGCGGCCCGTGCCGCGCTTCTTCAACCGCCCGGCAATGTCCTTGAAACTCTTATCGTCGCTCATTGACCACTCCGCGCTTGGCTCACGGTTCTCGGTGCCCGGTTCTCGATGCTCATCTGTACAGATGTTATGCCGATGTACGTAAGTGGTGAGCACCGAGCGCCGGGTTACGAGTATCGATTATAGAACGGGGTTCGCTAGCGCACAACCGCGCAGGAGCGCTCCAGAGCTGCTGCACCGATGCGGTAAAAGTCAAGGGCGTGATCCACATCCTTTCCATCAACACCCCCTGCACCCTCGGTAGTTGCCCCAGTAGCCTTGCGGCGTGTGAGCGGCGTGTAGAGCGCGCCCTAGTGTACATCGCAAGCGTGCGTAGACCGGTCCGCGCCGGCCCCCAGGTCAAAAGCGTTGCCAGTCGGTTGGGCGCGTGTTATACTTCTGCCCAGTTTGTCCCAAACCGCACAAGCATCGCAGGGCGCACTCTCGGAGGTTCATCGTGCTCGATCAGTGGGCTTTCATCGCTATCCTCGGCATTCTCGCGCTCGGCGTGCCCGCTGCGGCGATTGTGATCGGTCGCATCTTGGGGCCGCGCCGACCTAACAAAATCCAGCAATCGACTTACGAATGCGGCATGGAAACGGTTGGCGAAGGACAGGAACAACTCAAGGTCCAGTATTACCTGTTTACGCTCGTCTTCCTGGTATTTGATGTCGAAGTGGTGCTCTTGCTTCCCTGGGCGCTGGCGTATCAGCAGCTTCCCGTGTTTGCGCTGGTCGCCGGTGTCACGTTTATCTTCCTTGTGGCCGACGGATTGATCTACGCCTGGAGAAAGGGCGCCCTGGAGTGGAAGTAACCGCACGCCGGGGCCAGCTATCCGAAGCGTCGCGGACCGGGGGCTTAAGCCCCGGTCCCGTGCGGAAGCATGGTTTTCGGGTAGACCCTTCTCAACCCCACCCGTTCTGTGGAGACGTGTGCATGTTGCATTCACCGTTGCCTGCTGAGATCGGACGCGGCCCCAATGACCCCCTTGGGGTCATCATCGCTGCCCTGGCGGTGTTGGGGGTCTCGCTGGGCATCCTCATCTTCAACATCTGGGTGGAACGCAAGCAGGTCGCGCGGATGCAGGACCGGCTTGGGCCGAACCGCGTCGGTCCCTGGGGCGTCTTCCAGACCATCGCCGACGTGCTCAAGCTGCTCACCAAAGAGGTCATCATCCCCGCCGGCGCAGATAGGGTCACTTACTGGCTCGCGCCGATCCTCGCCGCCGGCTCGGTCATCATGATCTGGGCAGTGATGCCGTTCAGCCCGGTCAAGATTGGGACCGACCTCAACGTCGGCGTGCTCTATGTCGTCGCCATCGGCTCGCTGGGCACCATCGGCGTGCTGACCGCGGGCTGGGCGTCTAACAACAAATACGCGCTGCTCGGCGGGCTGCGCATGGTCGCGCAGGTGGTGAGCTACGAGGTGCCGCTGGTGCTCTCGCTGCTCGTGCCGGTCATGCTCGCGGGCACCATGTCGATGCAGGAGATCGTGGCGAAGCAGGGCGGCATGTGGTTCTTGTTTATGGCTCCGCTCGCCGCGCTGATCTTCGCCATCTCCAGCCAGGCTGAGGTAGGCCGCGCGCCCTTCGACCTGACCGAGGGCGAGAGCGAGATCGTGGCCGGCTACCACATCGAGTATTCCGGCACGGCGTTCGCCATGTTCTACCTGGGCGAGTGGATGCACGCCTTCGTCGTGAGCGCGCTGTTCGCCGCGATCTTCCTCGGCGGGTGGCAAGGCCCCGGCGCGACCGAGACCCCCGTGCTGGGCCTGGTTTACTTCCTCGCCAAGAGCTACCTGGTCTACTTTGTGTTGAACTGGCTGCGCTTCACCGTGCCGCGCATCCGCATCGACCAGTTGCTTTCCTTTAACTGGAAGTTTCTGGTGCCGCTGGCGCTGGTCAACCTGGTGATGACCGCCGCCGTTGACCGGCTCGTGTCGGTCCTCGTCGCCGTTGACCCGGAGGCGAGCGCCTTTGTCCAGGCGTTGCCGCGCACCGGCGCGCTCTTCCTGGCGAACCTGGCGCTGGCGGGCGTGGTCCTGCTCCTCCTGCGCGAGGTCGCCCGGCGCGAGCGGGCGCGCGTCGAGCGGCTGGTAGATGAGGGCGTCTACGCCGCGCCGGTGGGCGAACCGGCCCACGCAGAGGGGTAAGCCGAGATGCCCATCAACGGAGAGACCGTCGCGTTTGCCGTCTTTGCGATCATGGCCGTCGCCGGGGGCGTGGGCGTGGCGGCGTTGCGGAACCTGTTTCACGCCGCGCTGTGCCTGTTGCTGGCATTGTTCGGTGTGGCAGGGCTGTTCATCCTGCTCAGCGCGCCGTTCCTGGCGATGGTGCAAATCCTGGTCTACATGGGCGCGATTGCCATTCTGATTATCTTCGTCATCATGCTCACGCAGCGCACCATTGGGCTACGCGACCAGCTCAGCCGGCAGTGGGCGCTCGGCGCGCTGGCGGCGCTGGTGATTTTCGGCGCGCTGTTCATGGTGATCGCCCAACTTGGCGCGGCTGAGGGCGCGCTCTGGAACCCCGGCGCGGCCCCGCAAGCGCTGCCGGGCGATCAGGGGGTGGCGGCGCTCGGCGCGGACCTTGTGGATGCGAACCGGTACGTGCTGCCGTTTGAAGTGGCCGGCCTGCTGATGACGGTCGCGCTGATCGGCGCGATTTTTGTCGCGCGCGAGGACTGAGAGTTTTCACAGACAAGGGGCTTAAGCCCCTTGTCCGCGCCGCGCAAGGCTCATGACGCGGTTTGGAGGCAATAGACAAGGCCCTCAAGGCAAGGATGAAGCAGGTGCAGATTGCATCTGTGTAGCAAGCATCGCAAAGCGATGATCGCAGGGGGGATTCTCCAATCATGAGTGTGCCATTGTGGACGTACCTGGTGGTCGGGGCGGCGCTGCTGAGCCTGGGCGTGTTCACCGTACTGGCCCGGCGCAACGCCATCGCCATCCTGATGGGCGTCGAGCTGATGCTCAACGCGGTCAACATCAACCTGGTGGCGTTCTGGCGCTACCTGACGCCCGAAAGCGTGATCGGGGTGCGCGGCGGGATGGCAGGGCAGGCGTTCGCCGTGTTCGTGCTCATCGTCGCCGCCGCCGAGGCCGCCGTCGGGCTGGCGCTGAT
>DAOTXU010000371.1:0-9007 GCA_034435135.1 Anaerolineae bacterium
GTCCCCGCTCCAGGAATGGAGAGGGGACTGACCTGTGCGCGGACTCCCCCGCGCCATTTATGGCGAGGGGGCAGGGGGCTATAGTCCGGCGAAGCCGGGGTGAGGTCAACCCGGCAGAGGCAAGCCTCACTGATATGTCGCCCCCAAAATGGAATGCACCCTTACGGTGTTCGCAGTTTTCTCTGACATCATGGTGCATTATAATGAGAAACGCGCTTCGCGTGTGCGGGAGGGTCGATTTATGGATGCAGCGGGATCGCTCGCCCTGGTGGTGTTGGGGATCCTCATCGGGTGGGTCATCAGCCTGATCGTCGATTTCCTGATCCTGCGGCCACACTGGATTGCTCAGGGCCGCCAGCAGGCCGCCACCATCCCTGACGAAGAACTGCGCGCCGCCCTGCGCGAGCAGAGCGCGGCCCTCTCGCAACTGGAGGCGCTGCGCGCCGAAGAGAACGCCGCCATCGCCCGCCTCAACGCCCACCTCGCCGAACTGGCGCAAAAGCCCGAATTCGCCGATGCGGAAATGCACAACATCCTGGCGCAACTCGCCGACGCCCTGCGCGAGCAACATGAATCCCTTCAGCGCGTCGAGACGGTCGCCGGCCAGGCGGCGAAGTCCATCGACGCCTTGAGCAGCCAACTCTACGACGCCCTTGATACCCTGGCGGACCAGGTGCGCGCCGCCGCCAAAGAGCCGGTGGAGCAGGACCGGCTGACCGACATCAGCGGCATCGGGCCGGCCTACGCCGGGCGGCTGCACGAGTTGGGCATCCACACCTTCAGGCAACTCGCCGCCCTGACGCCGGAGGAGCTTTCGACGATGATGAACGTGCGCGGGCGGCCCAAGATCGACGCCGGGAGTTGGATCGAGCAGGCCAAGCTTTACGTATCGGGCCGCGCCAAAACCGAGGAAGCCTCGTGACCACGCCGCCGCCCGCGCCCGGTGACATCGAGCGCGCTTACGCCAACGTCGTCAAATTCGGTCTGTTGGTGGGCCTGGCGCTGGTGCTGGCGTTGCTGCTGATCGCCGCCGCGCGCGCCTCTACTTTGAACGCCATCACGCAGAACGAAACCGCCACCGCCGCCGCGATGCTCAGTTGGACGCCCACGCCGAGCGCGACGCCTTCTCCCACCGCTACGCCGACGCCGGACGCCCGCGCCACCGCCGAGCGCGCGACCCTGCAAGCCCTCTTGAACAACATCGCCACGCAGACCGCGCTCCCCAGCCCGACCGCCACGCCTTCCCTCACGCCGACGGTGACCCCTTCGCGGACCGCCTCGCCCACGCCCGACGCGCCCGCCACCGCCGAGCGCGCGACGTTGCAGGCGTTGATCGACGACTATGAGAACCAGCAGGCCACCGGGACCGCCGTCGCCGCGCAGGTTACGGCGCAGGCGGCCACGCTGGAGGCGCTCGTGGGCGCGTTCAACGCGACGCAGACCGCCGAAGCCTTCACCGACACGCCAACGGCGACGCCTACTGCGACATCGACACCCACGCCCACGCGCACCAACACGCCTACCCCGACCCGCACGCCTACCACTACGCCCACCGTCACCCCGACCGTCCGCCCCACCCGCGAGCCGCCCTCAGAGCCGACCGTCGCCGCGTTGTCGGCGGCGCTGGAAGGGGCCGCGATCTATCGCCTGGAGAGCGGACTTTTTGAGATACCGCGTGCGGTCAACTGGGAACTGCTCGGCGAGCACACCCATTACGTGTTCTTCTTGCAGGGCGACCTGCCCCTCATCGTCCATGCGCAGGTGGACAGGTTGACCGAGCCGCCGGGCCGGTCCGACCTGGCGCGGATGTACCATGCCGGTGACTACCTGGCGGCCTCCTGGGGCCAGTGGGAAGGCTGGGAACTGCTCAGCGTGGATGAAGGCGCGACGCCGATCCGCGCCGAGTTTGCGCTGGTTTCCAATGGCAACCCTTATCGGGGCCGGCAACTGGTCTGGGCGGAAGGCGCGTCGGTCCTGGTGCTGCGCCTGGTTGCGCCGGAGAACCACGACGCGCTGCTCGATGTGTTGGAGCGCTTCCTGCTGCCGGGGTTCCGGTTGATTGCCCCCACCCCGACCCTGACTCCCTCTTCCACGCCGACCATCACCCCTTCAACAACGCGCACCCCGCGCCCCACGCGCACGCCGGCCCCGACCGCGACCCGGACGCCGACGGATACCCCCACTCCTACCGTGACCCCTTCACGCACCCCGCGCCCTACACGCACGCCTACCATGACGGCCACACCGACCGTTACCCCTTCGCCGACACGCACGCCAAGCCCAACGCGGACCGCAACGGCGGCATCGACGCCCACGCCGCGCCCGACCGTGACGGCTACGCCGTCACAGACGCCGACGGCCTCGCCGACGGCGACGCACACCCCCACCGCTCCCCTGCCCGACACGCCCACGTCGCAGAGTGCGCGGCCCGGCGTCGTTGTACCCGTCGTCAACGCGCCTGCGACGGGCGACGTGCTCCCGCCGGGATGGGTGAATTTCGAGGGGACCGCCGGCCCTGAGGCGAGCATCTTCATCCTCGACGCGGATGGCGCGCCGGTGGGCGGCGTGATCGCCGACGCGGCGGGCAACTGGCAGGTTCCGGTCCCCCTCTTCGAAGAAGGCGACTTCACGTTCACGGCGGCGGTGACCGATATGAACGACAACCTGCTCGCCGAATCCGAGCCGGTGACAATCATCATCGCCGTCGCTTCAAGCGATGCGCAGACGCAGGTCCCTCAGGCGCTTGTCCCCGCTGTGACCGAGACGGCCTCCCCGACCCTCCCCCCTGTCACGCCGACTGCTGCCCCTGCGACGCAGACCCCCACGCCGGTCGCCGCGCCGGCCATCACCGCGCCGCGCGGCGGGACGCTGGCGTCGGGTAAGAACACGTTTGAGGGGACGGCCCCGCCGGGGGGCGCGGTGCGGATCGTAGATGGGCAGGGCCAGGCGCTCGCGTCCACGACCGCCGACGGCGACGGCGTGTGGCGCGTCGATGTCGAGCTGGCCCAGGTCGGCGAGGCAACCCTGACCGCGCAAGTGCTTGACGCCAGCGGCGGCGTGCTCGCCGCCTCGGAGCCGGTGACGGTGCAGGTGATCGCGCCGGTCGCGCCGAAGACGGGCGCAGCCGACTGGTCCCCCAGCGAGACGGCGCGCGCGGTGGGGATCATCGTGGTGACGCTGTTGGGACTGGTGGGCGCGGCTTTCCTGCTCGTGGGGAGCACGCTGCGCGCCTCGGTGGCGGACGGGCTGGCGCGGCTGCTGCGCTTCCGCCCGCCCCGGAGCAAGCGGTAACACCGTTTTGTTTTGAAAGCGCTGTTGGCGTAAGTTTGAATCAGTTCAGTAAGGCGCGCGAGAAAACGCGGCGTCAATAAACCGGTTTGGTGTTACGGCGCGTCCTCTGCCGGCTGCCGCGCGCGGAGCAGCCGCCGCGCCGGGAGCACGAAAATCAGCCCGCCGAGCAGCCCCGTCGCCACGTCGGAGAGCGCCACCGTCACCGAGATGGCGAGCGCGGTCTCCGCCGGCACGCCCGCCGCCGCCAACAGCGGCACGTACACGCCCTGCGCCACGCCCCACCCCTGGATCGACGGCAGCAGGTACGAGGTGACGACCACCGGCACGAACACCGCGTACAACCACAGCGGCACGTTATCGACGCCGTAGGCGCGCCCGACCAGGTAGTTGTTCACCACGAGCGCGGCGTTGTAGCCCAGCGAAATCAGCGCCGCGACGACGAGCGCGCGCGGGCCGCAGCCGGTGAACACGGCGTAGGTCTGCGCGAGCCAGCCCTCGCCGCGCAGCGAGAGCGGCCCCGGCAGCCACCCGATCAGCAGGCGCACCAGCCGCCCGTCCAGCAGCAGCAGCCCGCCGACCAACCCCGCGCCGGCCACCGCCGCCGTCGGGAACACGACCGCGCCCGGCAGGAGGCCCTGGCTGAAGGGCAGCATCACCAGCGCCATGACGAACAGCATCATCAGGCCCATCACGCGGTCCAGGATGGCGGTGGCCGCCGCGATCTGCAATCTCGTCTCACCGAACGCGAGGATGCGCACCACATCGCCGCCGAAGGCGGTGGGGAGGAACTGGCCGAAGAACTCGCCAGTGTAGCTGAGTTGGGTCAGGCGGCGCAGCGGCGCGTGGATGCCATGCGCCGCCAGCAAGAAGCCCCAGCGCCGCGCGCGCGCCACCATCCCGATCTGCAAGATCGCCAGCACGATCAGGAAGTACTCGACGCGCGCGCCCTGCATCCGCCTCAGAGTCTCGCCCAGGTCTACGCGGCTGAGCACAAACGCCATCGCCCCGACCGTGACGCCCAGGCGGAACAGCGTCCACAGCCAGCGCTTGAGGCGGTCGGCGCGCGGCGGTCGGTACCCGGCGCTCGGTTCTCGGCGTTCGTAGGATTGCGTCATCGCATGTCCGCGTCAAGGGTGTGTCACGCCGGGAAAGCGTACCCGTTCGCGGCGGGGTTGGCAACTCCTGATTAGCGCGCTTGACTCCCCCGGCGCAGCCACTATCATAGTCCGCAATACATATGCGACTCAACCCGAAGGAGTCTCCGCGATGGCGAAACAATCCCTGACCCTGCCCCCCGGCGCGCCGTTCCGCCTGAAGGATTTCGATCCAAACCACACCGGCGCGTACAAGGACAAGCAGGACGCAGAGGAGCAAATCGAGCAGAACCTCGAACGGCTGAACGCGCTTCAGGAGATGCTCTATGCGCAGGGGGAGCACGCGCTCCTGGTCGTGCTTCAGGCGATGGACGCCGGCGGCAAGGACGGGACGATCAAGCACGTGGCAGGCGCGTTCAATCCCCAGGGTGTGCAGGTGACTTCCTTCAAAGCGCCCACTGAGGAGGAGCTGGCGCACGATTTCCTGTGGCGTGTCCACAAGGCGACGCCCCGGCGCGGCATGGTCGGCATCTTCAACCGCTCGCACTATGAAGATGTGCTCGTCGTGCGCGTGAAGAGCCTGGCCCCCGAATCGACCTGGCGGGCGCGCTACGACCACATCAACGCCTTCGAGCGTGTGCTCGCCGACAGCGGCGTGACCATCGTCAAGTTCTTCCTGCACATCAGCAAGGAGGAGCAGGCCGAGCGCCTGCGCGAGCGGCAGATGACGCCCTCCAAGCAATGGAAGTTCGCGCCGGGCGACCTGGAGGAGCGCAAGCGCTGGGATGCTTACATGGCCGCCTTCGAGGAGGCGCTCACCCGGTGCAACACACCCTATGCGCCCTGGTACGTCATCCCGGCCAACCACAAGTGGTATCGCAACCTGGCGGTCTCACAGGTGTTGGTCGAAACGATGGAAAAGCTCGACCTGCGCTATCCCGACCCGATCCCGAACATCGAGACTTATATCATCCCTGAATAGAGATGCAGAGGTAGCCATGGAGTAGCTCCCCGCGAGCTTCACACTCGCAGGGAGCTGTTAGCGCGCTCGATGCTGCGCGTCGAGAGCAGACAGGGGGCTTCAGCCCCCTGCCTGATGATTCCAGAATAGGGTCTGGCTGTTCAGGGGGTGTTAGGCGCGGTCGCGTCGATGGCGCTCGCCTGGGCCGGGAACAGCGCGTCCACGTTGTCAAGGGTGATGGTCAGGTCCACGACCTCGCCGCGCGTGCCCAGCGGCCCGACCACGCGGTCGTTGACCACCACGTTCAGGCCAGCGGCGTTGCCCGCCCGCACCGCCACCGACGTGGAGCCTTGATATTGCAGGCGCGTGCCCGGCGCGGCGATGCCCTCAAACTGCACGGTCCCGTCCACTGTGATGCGCGCCCAGGTGCGCTGCGTCACGTCAAAGATCACGAACACGCTGTTGAATGTCTGTTGCTGCGGGATGGTCACGCCCTGAGTGGAGACAGGCGTGGGCGCGAGCGTGGGGCTGGGGGTGATGGTGGGCTGGTCGCCGAGCACGGTCTGGATGAAATCGACGCCTTCAGCCTTCTGGTCGGCGGCGATAAGCCATTCGACGATCCGGGTGCCGCCCAGCGCCAGCATGAAGAACATAAAGACCGCCGCCATCCCGAAGACGAGCATACTCGACGAGAAAGTCCGCGCCCGCCGGCTGGTCTTGCCGGTGTTGGGCGCATCCTGTTCGGCTGGGTTGGCGGCTTTGCTGGTGCGGTTGCCGTTCGCGTTGGGCCTGGCGACCACCACCGGCGTCGGCCTGGGCAGGTGGCTGTGGTCGCGGCTAAACGCCTCAAGCTGGCCCATGGCCTGTTCGTAGCGGACCAGGATCGTGTTGCCGTTTAAGCCTAAGAATTGCGCGTAGTTGCGCAGGAACCCGCGCGCCTGGACCTGTGAGGGGATCAGACTGTAGTCGCCATTCTCAATGGCAGCCAAAAACTTCGCGCGGATGCGTAACTCTTGCTCAACCTCATCGAGCGTGAGTTCTTTTTGTAAGCGTGCCTCGCGCAACTCGCTGCCGAGGACTTCTACTTCCATAGCTTTAGCGCCTCATGTCCCCCACGATAGAACGTCGACTATGCCTCACCCACTGACAGGGGGGATGACTCATCCATAGGCGAGCAAGTCTTCCATGTCGCCATGGAACGCATCCAAAAAGGCACGCCATTCATCGACGTCCTTCTCGCTGAGCGCTTCAAGCCCTGCATCCCTTCCGTCGTCGGCGTCTTGGTCAACCCACACATTGTCCTCTTCGAGCGGGCTGGCGAAGGCCAGGATCAGGCCTTCCTCGCCGCACAGAGGGCAGCGGGCGACCATGGCCCACATGGCGTCATCCTCGTCGATGACCTCCACGTCTTGCAGGCGATATGAACCGCCGCACACGCCGCAGGTCATGTACGAAATGACGTACTGGATTACGGAATCGTCGTCGAACTCGTTGGGATCAGGTCTCATCAGCCGTCAGTTGCTCCCGTGTCTTGCCCAGCCACCGCTTCGGGCGAGGCTGGCGTCCCCCCCGCACCCGGGACCAAAGCTTCGACCACTTCCTCAACTTCGGCGACCGCCGCCGTTTCCGGCGACTCGCCTTCACGGTGGATGACGACTTTGACTTTCGGCGCCAGGTTGTGCGCCAGACGGACCGAGATGTGGTGAACGCCCAGTTCGCGCAGGCTGTGCTCTTCGCCCACGCGCCGCCGGTCGATCTCCAGCCCCAGTCGTTCGTTGATCGCATTGGCGATCTCGGCCATCGTCACGGAACCGTAGAGTTTGCCGGTCTGGCCCGCCTTGACGGCGAAGCGCAACTCCAGGCCCTCGACCTGTTCGGCGATGCCTTTGAGTTCGTTGTAAAGGCGGGCGCGGCGCGCTTTCGACTCTTTGAGCAGGGCCTCGGCCTGCTTCATCGCGCCGGGCGTGGCTTTAACGGCCAGGCCTTTCGGGATCAGGTAGTTTCGGGCGTAGCCATCGGCGACGTTGACGATTTCGCCAGCGACCCCGTGCTTATATACATCCTGCTTGAGAATCACCTTCATCGAACGAAGAAATCCTCCGATTAATAGGATCATGGTACTCCCATGAGCCTAGTCTACATCTTATCACAGTTCTGCGCAACTAACCTTAGAGGATGCTTAAGAGTGGGTGATGTTTTGTGAATTATCCCACGACCCCCACCCTCCCAGGTCGGGCGCGACAACGTTTGCATTGTAGCAGTTCAGGCCGATTGTCACAAATAATGCCGGCGGGCGCTCCAGGTCGGGTCGAGGAGCGCTTTGCGATGCAGGCGGGCCAACGGGTCTTGTGGGGCCGGCTGCCGTACTCTGCGCACGATCGAGAATCAGGGAGGGCGTCGAGAGATCACGCCATTGGTCAGGATGGGCGCACCGCGTGCCTGGTTCTGGGGCGCTTGTGCGAGGCGGCCTGGCTCACCTATAATGAGGGTGCCTTGAACCGCTATGAAGAAAGAGAGAAGGGCATGGAGTACCAGATCACAGGCACGGTGATGCAGTCTCTGGAAGTGCGCCTGAGCCAGGGCGAGGCGATCTTCACCGAATCGGGCGGTATGTCGTGGATGACCGAGGGCGTCGAGATGAAGACCTCCGGGCGCGGCGGCCTGGGCGCGGTGCTGGGGCGCGCCCTCGCCGGCGAGTCGCTGTTCTTGACCACCTACACGTGCACTGCGCCGCAGGCGATGATTACCTTCGCGCCGGAAGCGCCGGGCAAGATCCTCCCGATGCAGCTTGCGGCGGGCCAGCAGCTCATCGCGCAGAAAGACTCATTCATGTGCGCCGAAGATTCGGTCAAGCTGGAGATGCACTTCCGCAAGCGTCTGGGCGCGGGCCTGTTCGGCGGCGAGGGGTTCATCATGCAAAAGCTGACCGGTCCCGGTATGGCCTTTTTGGAAATCCCCGGCGAGGTGGTCGAGTACAGCCTGGGGCAGGGGCAACGGCTGAAAGTCGATCCCGGTCACCTGGCGGCGTTCGACCCATCGGTGGACTTTGACATCGAGATGCTCAAGGGCGTCACTAACATTCTCTTCGGCGGCGAGGGGTTGTTTGTCGCCACCCTGCGCGGCCCGGGGCGCGTCTGGTTGCAGACGCTTACACTCAGCGCGCTGGCGGCGAAGGTGGCGAGCCTGATCCCGAAGGGGAACTGAGCGCGTGTATCGGGCAAGCAGGTGAGTTAGAGGATAACCACCTATTTAATGAAATGTAATATAACTGACCTGGTATCAGGCTCGACCCAGTGAAAATTTTTAACACAAAACTTTCGTTACGGAAAAATAACGAAAGGCAACTTTCGTTATTCTGTCGTCTCCTTGAAGATCGACAGAATCTCCAGAGCAGCATATGTTCGAGAACGTTGGCGTCCGCTAACTTCATATACAATACCCATTTCTTCAAGCTGTTGCAGTGTAGCGTAGGCCGTCGGACGTGATACACCATATCGACTCTGGATGTGATCCGCATCGACAAAAGGCATCATATGGACAAATCAAAAGAAACTCGCATAATTAGCGGATATGGCAAAACGAACCTTTACCCTCACGGGACCCGAAATCAAAGCCTTCCAGCGCGCGGAAGAGGCGACGCAGGATGTGCGCGAATTGAAAC
>DAOTXU010000372.1:0-3740 GCA_034435135.1 Anaerolineae bacterium
GTCATGCGCGCGCTCGACGACCTTTCCGTCTTCGATCATCTCGACGCGCACGATAGGATTTCTACCTTCGTCTTCCGTGATGCGGGCGACTTTGCCCTTGACGAACTCGATCCCCATCGCTTTTGCGTTCTGATAGAACTGCTCGTAGCCCTTGCCAAAAGTGCGGATGTCCATGTAGTAGATGGTGATGTCGGCCAGGGGCAGCGCGCCGGAGAGCAACATTGCCTGCTTGATGGCGTACATGCAGCAGACGCGCGAACAGTAATCGACGCCGAGCGTCTGGTCGCGCGAGCCGGCGCACTGCACATACGCTATCGAGGCCGGCTCCTTGCCGTCTGACGGGCGCAGCACATGCCCGTATGGGCCGGTTGGCGCGAGCAAGCGCTCCATCACCAGCGCATCCACTACATTCAGGAGCTTCCCACCGCCGTACTCCGGCTTGGCGTCGGTCGGCGTCAGCTCAAAGCCGGTCGCCAGTACGACCGCCCTCATCTCGATTTCAAAGGTTTCTGGCTGTTGGGAGAAGTCGATGGCGCCTACCGGGCAGACTTTCTCGCATTTGCCGCATAGCAGACAGTTTTCGATATCCAGCACGGCTTTCTGTGGCACCGCCGTCGAGAAGGGCACGCGGATGGACCGCACCGCGCCCAGGTTGCGGTCAAACGCCGAGGGCAGATCGATCGGGCAGGCGTATTCACACTGGCGGCAGCCGGTGCAGGCGCTCATATCGACGTAGCGCGGCTTCTGGAGCACCTGCGCCACGTAGCCATGGCCGCCGTTCTCGCGGACCGATTGAACCTCGCAGTAGGTCAGGAGGTCGATATGGTCGTGGTGCGCGACCGCGGACATCTTCGGCGTCGTGATGCAGCTACAGCAGTCGAGCGTGGGGAAGACCTTGCTCAGCATAATCATCTTCCCGCCAATGCTGGGTTCTTTCTCGACCAGCGCCACATGGTAGCCCTGGTCGGCCAGGTCCAGCGCGACCTGCATCCCGGCAATGCCGCCGCCGACCACCAGCACATCGACTCGCAAGTTATGAACCGTCATGGCTTGCTCACCTTTACTGGCCGGCGGAGACGGACTGGGCCTGAGAAGCGGCGGCAAGTTCGGCCTGGATGGGGCCGATCTCGGCCAGGGTCTGGTTCATCTGTGCCACCTCGCGCAGGAAGGCGCTGGTGCAGACGGTGCAGATGGCGACCAGCCGCAGCCGCCGGGTGTTGATACCGCGCTCGGTCATCAGCGGATAGACCCTGTTGATGAGTTGCGCCGTCCGTTCAGCGCCGCCCTTGTAGGGGCAATCCGTGCCGCTATACATCACCAGGATGGCATCGACGCCGCGCTCAAACGCGCGCAGGTAGAAGTCTTCGGAGAACATCGCAGGGCAGACCACGGGCAGGACGTAAGTGTTCGGTGCGTATGAGGCGTGCAACTGCCCTACGGAATCCGCGCCCGCGTAGCCGCCGGACAGGGTCGCCAGGATCAGGATTTTGGTGTCTTCGGAGGTGGGTGCAATCGCCATAATCGCCTCCTCATTTGAGGCGTTTGATGAAAATCCGGTCGTATCCCTCCGCTTCGACATAGCCCAAATACTCGTGGCCGACTTTCCTGGCCCATTGGGGGATGTCTTTCTTGGTATTCGCATCGCCCGACCAGATCTCAAGCACTTCACCTACGGCGACCGTGCCAATGCCCTTCTTGGCCTCCAGCAGGGGGCCTGGGCAGGCGCTGCCGCGCGCGTCGACAACTTTCGCCGCTTGGATGTTGGACAGATCAGTATCGGTCATTGGAAAATCCTCCTAATTGCTATGCTCTTTTGAACGCTGTGTAGGGGTGTTTTGGCTCCTCGAAGGCATATCCTGAATCGCGCGTCGCAGGATGCGGCAGCCTTCGATCAGCTTGCGCCCCTTAATCCGGTAGTAGATGGCGTGTCCTTCCCGGCGAGATGCCAGGATGCCCTTGTCCTTCATCATGCGAAGATGCTGAGAGGCATTTTGCAGGGAAACGTCGATCGCTTCAGCAATGTCCCCAACCGACATTTCCTGGTCATCCAGCACCCACAGAATCAGGACCCGGTTGACGTTGCCGAAAACCTTGCAGATTTCCGCCTGCTGCCTGGCAAGCTCAAACGCCTGGGCATCCATGAGATTTTCAAGGATATCCATAACTCAACCGAATTCTTGACTTTACGCTCCAACTATAAAATGCGCCTCTCTCGGGGATAAGTGCGGAACGTCACAAGGGGTATCGAGCTTTTTTATAGCAACTCATAGACAAGCCCGTTGCAGGTTTCAGCCGGAAACGTGCTCAGCCCTGTCGACCGAAGGCAGGTATGGCGTGCTATGGGGAATCATTTTCGCCAGACGAGCACTCCTGATTGTCTTTTAGCAGCCAATGCGTTATACTTACTGCAAGTATTTGCAATAGCAAGAGAAAGCGCAAACCTTGTGCCAGGTAAGTGTCTTTGTCCTTAAGGCGGACCAGAGCCGTGAACTGGTCGCGCGCCAGGTTGCCAGCCTGTACCAGGATGGTGGTGAAGTCATCCTCACCGACACGCGCGGGCAGCAGACCCGGATGCCGGGAGTGATCCTGGGTGCCGACCTGCTGCGCGCCGTGGTGTTTGTCGGTCAACCGGCGCTGGTCACCGACACGGTTGAGAACGCACCGGGCTGACCCGCCAGGGGGCTGTCCGGCTTTCGTATGGAGGACTTACCATGAAACTTGCCGTCACCGGGAAAGGCGGCGTGGGCAAGACCACGCTCGCTGCCACACTCGCCAGGCTCTACGCCGCCGACGGGCGCGCCGTCTACGCCATCGACGCCGACCCCGCTTCGAACCTGGCGCTCGCACTGGGTTTCCCGCCCGCGCTCACCGCCCGGATCACACCCATCTCGCAACTCGCGCCGTTGCTCGAAGCGCGCGCCGCCGACGCGCCGGTGCGCTTCGTGGACGGCACCCTCCAGCTCGTGCCGGAGGTGAGCGACCTGGCGGTCGAATACGCGGTGGCGCATAACGGCGTCCACCTGCTGAAGATGGGCACGATCTCGGCAGGCGGCAGTGGGTGCGCATGTGCCATCAACAGCGCGACGCGCGCGCTGGTGCACCACCTGTTGCTGGAGGCGGACGACGTGTTGCTCATGGACATGGTGGCGGGCGTGGAGCACCTGGGCCGCGCCACCGCCGACGCGGTGGACGCGCTCCTGGTCGTTATTGAGCCGGGGCGCGCCAGCCTGGAGGTGGCGCGCGCGATTCGCCGCCTGGCCGCCGACATCAACCTGACGCGCGTCTACGCGGTGGCGAACCGCGTCCGGGGCGACGTCGAGCGCGCCGCCCTCGCTGCACGGCTGGAGGGCATCCCCCTGCTGGGCGCGCTCCGCCACGACCCGGCGGTCATCGCGGCGGACCTGGACGGGGTCACGCCTTACGATGCCGGCCTGCCCCTGGTGGAGGAAGTGCGCGCGGTGCGCACGCAGTTGGAGGCGCGCATGTGAGTGGACGCGGTGCGGCGACGCGCCCCGCACGCTCGCCTCTCCGCCCACACCGCTTGGTGCTGGATGTGCTGCCGGGAATCGCCTGTTGGATATATCTGGTGCACGGCCTGAAGCGGAGTATCATATGGACAAATCAAAAGAAACTCGCATAATTAGCGGATATGGCAAAACGAACCTTTACCCTCACGGGACCCGAAATCAAAGCCTTCCAGCGCGCGGAAGAGGCGACGCAGGATGTGCGCGAATTGAAAC
>DAOTXU010000373.1:0-4847 GCA_034435135.1 Anaerolineae bacterium
TGGAGCAACTCGTCCACGCGGGCAAAGTGCTCTACGTGGGCAGCAGCAACTTCGCCGGCTGGCACATCGTCCAGGCCAACGAGGCGGCCAGGCAGCGCCACTTCATGGGCCTCGTCTCTGAACAGAGCCTCTATAACCTCGCTGCGCGCACGGTCGAGCTGGATGTGCTCCCCGCGTGCCGGGCGTATGGAGTGGGCATGATCCCCTGGTCGCCGCTGGCGGGTGGTTTGCTCGGCGGCGTGCTGAAGAAGACCGAAGAAGGTCGCCGCGCCGGTGAAGGGACGCAGAAGCGCATCGAGGAGAAGCGCCCGCAGCTTGAGGCCTACGAGTCGTTCTGCAAGGAACTGGGTGAAGAGCCGGCCAACGTCGCGCTGGCGTGGCTGCTGCACCAGCCGGGCATGACCGCGCCCATCATCGGGCCGCGCACGATGGATCAGCTCATGGGGAGCCTGCGCGCGGTGGAGCTTCAGCTCGATGAGACGGCGTTGAAGCGGCTCGACGAAATCTGGCCCGGCCCCGGCGGCCCTGCGCCGGAGGCCTACGCCTGGTAACCAGTTGAGGAACCCTCATCCGAAGGGGCGGCTCGCCGGATCGCCCCTCGGATGATCCCCCCTCAAATCCGCCGCGAAACGTCTATGGACGATAGTTGAGCGCTTCCAGCAGCGCCGCTTCGCTGAGTCCCTGCGCCAGCGCCGCGTTCGCTTCCGTGACCGTGAAGCGCGCCTCGCGCACGTACTCATCTGCTACGAACAGGAGTGTGATCCGCCCCGGGTTCGGGCCGGGCGTCTGTTCCGGCGGGAAGTCGTCCAGCACGGCAAGCACCTCCCCCGCCAGTTGCCCCAGCGCGTCCACGTCGGCCAGGTCTTTCACCTCCAGCGTGACCGCGAAGTCGGTCTGCGTCGTGGCGAAGTACCGCGTCTCGCGCGTTACGGAGTCCAGGCAATCCTCGCCGAATGCGGTCGCAGACGCGACCGCATTCGCAATCCCTGCCGCGTCCAGCGCCGCCTGCACGTCTCCGGACAGGTCCGGCAAGGGCTGTGTGTTCCAGTTCCACAGGCACTCCACCGGGCCGGCGGCGGGCGTCGCGCCTGTGGAGGTCGCGGGTGGAGTCGCAGCGATGGCTGTGATCTCCGGCGCTTGGGCGGCGGGCGTCTCCATGCCGACGGCGAACGTCGGCGTGGGCGGTGCGCCGGACAGGTTGCAACCCGCAACGGTCAACGCGAGCAAGAGCAAGGCAAGACCTGTGTTACAGGATTTCGAGCAGCGCACTCTGGAGATGCTCAACCGCCGTTTCAATCTGGTACTCCGCCTGGATTTCGGTGAGGCAATTCGCGTACAGCCCCGCCAACTGTTGAATGGACCGATTTGTGCCGTCACGATACGAGTCCTCAATCACGCGCCGCTCGAACGCCGAAAGGTGCCGGAACGCCCGCTTCGCGCCGTATATCTGAACCCCATCCCGCGCAGCGGCGGCATGAAAGATCGCGTGGCGCATCCCCTCCAACACGGCTTGCAGGCAGAAGAAGTCGTCGCGCCCGCACGCCTTGAGCGCGTCGTGCACGCCGAAGGGGAAGCCGCGCATGTGTCCCTCAAGCTCCTGCCGGACCTCCTCTCTCGGCTTCTGTTGTGGGAGACGGTCGAGTGCCGGCTTGAGGCGACCGGCGCGGTCGAGGACCACTTCGTAAGGGGCATAGGGCATCTGCTCGCCGACGTGCTGCAACTGGCTGAATACCGCGTCCACCTCAAGGCCGACGGGCGGAAACGCCGACTTGCCGTAAAGGACGGCGATCATCTTGCAGTGCTCCCACCCGCGTTCGATGAAGTGAACTGGCTCACCAACGGCGGCCATGATCCGCCCCCGGAGCGCGTAGGCCGCCTCAAACGCCTCCGCACTGTCCATCGAAGCGACGCCGATGTCCACATCCGAGAACGGGTCGCGGTTCTCGTTGATGAGCGAGCCGGATAGGAATGCACCCTCAACAGGTGGCTCGTTCTCGATCTGGGCGACCATTGCGTCTATCACCCACCGCAGGTCCATGGCGACCTCACTGTCAGTTCCACGCGCACGAACTGTAGAGATAGATCAGTGTGCCCTCGCCGTCGGGGTTTTCCTCGATCCACCGGTCCGTCTCCGCAAAGCCCCGACTCGTCCTCTCTCGAATGCGCTTTTGAAGATTCTCATAATACCAGTGCCGCACGACGTTCACGGGGTCAGGCGACAGCAGCACCACCGAGGTAGCGCCCATCGCGCGCGGCCTGAACAAACCCTGGTACTCCAGTTCGATGACCTCGGCGTTGGGGTACATCGGCACCCAGTTGTTGATGTCGTTGTAGCAGGCGACGTCAAGCCCTATCGTCACCAGGGTGACGCAGATCACAATGAGCGCGAGAATGAGGACGATGCCCAGCAGCGCGCGCCTGGACGACTGCTTTGACGTTTCAAGAAAGCCCATGCGGGACTCCTTGTGGGTTCAGGATACAGGCACGACTATTCTTTCAAGTGCATCGGCACGTCGATGATCGCCCGCGTCTTGCCGTGCACCCGTCGCCGGTAGAGCAGCGCGATTTTGATGAGCCACGCGGTCTGGTTGTGCAGCAACGATTGCCACCAGTGCGCCGGCACGAATTCCGGCAACAGCACCGTAGCCAGGTGCCCGTCGTTGTGCTTGTGGTCGGTGCGGTCGAGGAAATCCAGGAACGGCCCGATCACCGAGCGGTACGGCGAGGGCACGATCTCCAGTTCGGCGTCGTGGTCCAGGCCCCACTCCTCCCACCGCTGGCGCATCTTCTCCCCGCTGCCCGGCTCAATCTCGACGTAAACCGCCGTCACACGGTCCGAGATCGAGCGCGCGTAGCGCAGCGCCTCGATCACGCCCCGGTGCACGCCGGAGATCGGCAGCACGACGCGCGGGTCGGGCAGCGGCGCGAGCGATGGCGGCAGGCCGCGCAGCGTCAACTGCGCGGCGATGGCCTTATAGTGTTGGTGGATTTTATGGAAGACAAACACCTGCGCGAGGATGAGGAACACGACGATCCACGCGCCCTCCAGAAACTTGCTCACGCCGATGACGACGAGCGCGACAGCGGTAGCCGCCATGCCTAACCCGTTGAGCGCCGCCTTGACCGGCCAGCCGCGCCCGCGCTCCCGTATCCAGTGCGCGACCATCCCCGCCTGCGAGAGGGTGAACGCCAGGAACGCGCCGACGGCAAAGAGCGGGATCAGCGCGTGTGTGTCGCCCTGGAAGGCCACAATTAAGACGCCGGCCAACCCCGCAAGCACCAGGATACCGTTGGAGTAGACCAGCCGGTCGCCGAGCATGGTCAACTGGCGCGGCATATAGCCGTCGCGCGCGACGATGGACGCCACGCGCGGGAAGCCCACAAAGCTCGTGTTGGCTGCCACCATCAGGACGAGCAGCGTCGAAGCCTGCACCATCAGGTAAAACACGCCCGGCCCGAACACGCGCTGCGCCAGCGCGGAGAGGATCGTCTCTTCCGGGCCGGCCACGACTGCCAAGTACTGCGTCAGCCCAACAGTGCCCAGGAACAGGACGCCCATCAGGGTCGCCATCGCCGCCATCGTCTGGTTTGCGTGTTTGGGTTCGGGCGGTTTGAAGATCTGCACGCCGTTGCTGATCGACTCGACGCCGGTGAGCGCGGTGCAGCCGGCGGAGAAGGTGTGCAGGACCAGGTACGCGGTCACCGCCTCGACCGCCGCCGGCGCGGTGACGGCGAACGCGCCGGGGCCTTCGACCAGCGCGCGCACAATGCCAACGGCGATCATCGCCAGGTACGTGAACAGGAAAAAGTACACCGGCACACTCATAAACGCGCCCGACTCGCGGATGCCGCGCAGGTTGGCGACGGTGATGATGATGAGGAGCGCCAGCGCCAGCCCCGTCCGGTGCGGCCAAAGCTCCGGGAACGCGGAGGCGACCGCCGCCACGCCTGCCGTCATGCTGACAGCCACGTTGAGCAGGTAGCTGAGGGAAAGTCCTGCCGCCGCGAGCAACCCGAAGTTGGTGCCCAGGTTTTCGCGCGCTACCGTGTACGACCCGCCGCCGGTCGGGTACGCGCTGATGGTCTGCGAGTACGAGAGCGCCAGGATCGCCAGCAGGGCGACAATCGCCAGCGCGATGGGCCACGAATACGCCAGCCCCACCGCCCCCGCCACAACCAGCCCCAGGAAGATCTCCTGGTTGGCGTAGGCGACGGAGGCGAGCGCGTCGGGCGAGAGCGCCGCCAATGCGCGGACGTTGCTCAGGCGCTCCTCGGCGATGCGCTGAGTCGGCAGCGGTGGGCCAATCAACGTGTGCCACAGGCTTCTCACATCCACATCCTTACCCGGCGACCTTTCGCCTGGACCGAAACGTCACCTTCACGCCAGGGGATTCTAACGCATCGGTTCGGTTGTTCGCACAGGAGTCGCTCATGAAAGAGGGGGGCACGGTCTCTTGTCCCGGCACCCCCCACCTGAATGTTGGCGTCTGTTCTTGAGCATCTGGAAACCTACCGACTCACCAGGACGACGCGAAAGCCGATGGTGCCGTCGCGTTCCTCGGGGTAGTTCCAGTTGCGGACCGCCGCGCGAATGTTGCGCGCCGAGGCGTTATACGCGCCGCCGCGCAGCGAGCGCCGGCCCCGCACATGCAGCTCTTCGCGCCCGTCGTGTGGCTCATAAGGGTAAGGCTTCTCCAGGCTCAGGGTCCACTCCCACACGTTGCCGGCCATATCGACGCAGCCGCAAGGGCTGTCGCCTTTCGGAGAATACGCGCCCACAGGGGTGGGCGTCTTCTCATTGCTGCCGAAGTTCGCGTGGGTCTCGTCGGGTTCCTGGTCGCCCCAGG
>DAOTXU010000374.1:0-13480 GCA_034435135.1 Anaerolineae bacterium
GGCGGGAACAGGACGAAGCGCGCCAGGCTGTAGGCGACCACGCCGGCCAGCGCGCTCACGCCGGCGACGCGCCGCATTGGCGCGACCCGGCCCACGCTCAACCCGGCGAGCGCGAAGGCCGCCAGCGCCCCCACCCCCGCCAGCGCGAGGCCCGCCGCACCGCTCCCCTCGCCGAGGGTGACGCCGAGCGCCAGCGCAACCACGATCTCCCCGGCGAAGGCGACCAACCCGCCCATGAGCGCCAGCCGGCCATACGGGAGGTCCGTAAAGTAGACGCCGACCGCCGCCGCGCCGCCCAGGAGGAGGCTCAACGCTACGGCCTGCGCCGTGTCGCGGAAATAGAGCAGCGGCGGATCTATCCCCTGCGTGACGTACAGGTGGTGAGAGAGCAACGCCGTCCCGCTGATGCCGACCAGGCCCAGCACGACGCGCGCCCCAAGCGGCAGGCGCAGGCTCGTCCCCAGCGCGAGCGCGCCGGCCATCGCCAGCCCGGCGAGCAGCAGCATCCCCCAGTCCGGGGCGATGTTGAGCACGAGCAACTGGTAGTAGGCGAAGGGCAGCACGGCGGTCACGCCGCCCAGCGCCCACGCGAGCGGCAGACGCGCCCACCACGCCCACAGCCCGCGCAGCCGTTCGGGGACCTCGACCGTCAGCAGCGCCAGCAGGCCGATCAGCAGGCCGGCGGGCACGCCCACGCCCACGGTGTTGAGCAGGCGTTGGTAAAGGAACAGCAACTCGCGCCGGGGGTACACCCCAAACACGTACCCGCCCACGCCGAGCATCCCGCCGAGCGCCGCCGCCGCGAAGCGCCAGGTCATCGAGGGGCGGCTGAGCTTGCGCCACGTCAGCGCGGCGAAGGCGCGCGCGCGCAACGCCCACGGGAGCGCCGGCGGCAGGTTCGGCGCTTCGTCGCGGACGAGCGCCAACTGCTCCACCGCGCCATGCGCAGCCAGCGCCATCACGCCGGCGGTCGAGCGCAGCCGGCCCACGGCGCGCGCCGCCGCCTCCGCGACCCCCGGCGCGTCGGACTTCAGCGCCTGTTCCGCGAGCCGTTCGTCGATGGCGGGCGTGTAGGCGGCCTCCCGCCACGCTGCCGGCGTCCCTCCGCGCGCGGCCAACAGCGCGATACTCGCCGCCCTGACTTCCACATCGGACTCGACGCCCAACTCGCGCGCCACGCTGCGCATGATGGCCGGCGGGTCAGTGTCGGGCAGGTCGCTCAGCAGCCGGATCGCGCGGGCGCGCGCCGCTGGCAGGGCGCTGCGCAGCGCGTGCAGGCACACGTCGCGCTGCGCCTCAGGGTCGGCGACCTGCTCCCGCCACAGCGCGATCTCGTGATTGTACTCAATCGCCCCGCGCAGCATCATGCGCTGGCCGTGCGCGTCCAGTTCGCGGGCCAGTTCGCCGCCGGGCCGGCAACGCCCATCGACGAGCATGAAGTCCGTGACGCCCAGCATGAAGCGCCCCTCGCCCCGGTTCCAGGCGCGCAAGGCGTGGTCAAACAGGCCCTTGACCTCAAGCAAGGCGAGCGTCTCCGGGTCGGCGTCCAGGCTGTAGGCGGCCTCTGACTCAACTTCCCTCCATTCCAACAGGGCGCCTTCCAGCGCGTCCATGAATGCGATGGTGTTGCTGAAGCGGTTCTCCGGCGCGACAGCGGTCGCTATCTGGAGCACGGAGCGCACCACTGGCGGCACCTCCGGGATGATGTCCGCCGGGTCAGGCAGGGCGTGCCCCGCCATCAACAACATGGCCGTCAAGCCCTGCTCGCCAAACGGCAACTCGCCCGTCAGCAGGTGATACATCATCACCCCAAAGCTGAACACGTCCGCGCGCTGATCCAGCGCCTCGCCGATGAGCTGCTCCGGGGCCATGTAGCCGAACGTGCCGGAGACGACGGGAGACACGACTCCCGCGCCCGTCGGCCCCAGGCGCGCCGCCAGCCCGAAGTCGGCCAGGTACGGCACCTCGTTGGCATCCAGCAACACGTTGGCCGGCTTCACATCCAGGTGAACCACGTCGTGCGCGTGCGCGTAATCCAGCGCCGCCGCCAGCGCGCGCCCCATCCGCAGCACGTCGGCGGGCGGGATGAAGCCGCTCTCCAGGCGGTTGAGCAGCGACCCGCCTGCGACGTAGCGCATCACGATGTACAGCTGTCTGTCAAAGTCGCCAAAGTCATAGATAGGCAGGATGTGAGGGTGTTCAAGCGCCGCGATGGTTTGCGCTTCCTGCTCGAAGCGCGCCAGGGTATCATATTCGTCGCGCAGGTCGCGGGCGATGGTCTTGATCGCCACCATGCGGTTCAGGCGCAGGTCGCGCGCCGACCACACGTCGGCCATGCCGCCGCGCCCGATATGTTGCACAACCACGTACTGCCCAATCTGCGTCCCGACTTCCATGCGATGCGCCTCCCCCTGTGCTGTCGGCGGTCACGCCCATTATAGTACACTTTAGCGCGTCACCTTGCTTGCGCCGTTTATCACAGGTACACTCGTGAGCGGCGAGCTACACCAGGAGGAACTTCCGCATGTTCACCGACGCAGCCCGTGAATTCCTGCGAAAACCCCTCATCGCGCGCATGACGACCATCGCGCCAGACGGCTATCCACACACCGTGCCGGTCTGGTTTTACCTGGACGGCGACGACATCGCCATCATCAGTTCCCGTGACACGCACAAGGTGCAACACATCCTGGCGAACCCGAAGGGTGCGGTCACGGTCGGCGGGGACGCCGGGGACGGCGAGGGTTACCTGCTCAAGGGCGATTTCTCGATCGAGGATGACCCGGACGACCACTGGGTGAGGACGCTCTGCTATCACTACGAGACGCCGGAGCAGGCCGCCAAGGACGTGGCCGCCTGGGCGGACCTGGACATCGTTGTGATTCGCCTGAAGACGAAGAAAGTGATTAAAGTGGCGTAAGGCAGGCGCGGTTACCAAAAGCTCCCCGCGCGCTTGGAAGCTCGTGGGCAGTTAAGCCTCGCTTACACGCTGAACGCTTGCTTGAGAAACGCCTTGACCACGTGCACCGGCACCGCAAAGCCCACGTCGGGGCCGGTAATCATTGTGTTGACGCCCACCAGCCGCCCGTTCACGTCCACGAGCGGCCCGCCGGAGTGGCCGGGTCGCATGTGCAGGTTCACCGCGATCCAGTCGTGGCGCATCGGCGGCATCTCCGGCAGATCCGCCCCCACGCCGATGACCACGCCGCCAGTCACCGCGCCGGGCACGCCCCAGGGGTGCCCCAGCGCCATCACCCACTCCCCCGGCTGGAGTCGCTTCGCGTTGCCCGGCTCCACTGTCGGCAGGCCATGCGCATCGACCGTCAGCGCGGCCAGGTCGCGTTCCTCGTCGTAAGCGATGAGCCGCGCCGGCAGGGTCCGACCATCCGGCAACGTCACTTCCAGCAGCGCACGGCGCGCGGCGACATGCGCGTTGGTGACGATCAGCCCGTCCCGATGCCAGATGCTCCCCGCGCCGGAGCCGCGCTGCCCGTTGTGAACCTGCACCAGGCTGCGCTGCACCTTTGCCACGACATCCGCCAACTCTGCGTTCAATTGCATTAACAGGTTAGACATGCCAATCTCCGTTACGATACAACTCTTGGGGGCTGTAGCTCCCAGGGAGCTTGAAGCTCCCTGGGAGCTATCGGAGGCTCCCCCGACGCTATCCATTCGGGTCTTTACGGGCGCTCTCCAATCGTGACGCGCACCTCATGCAACTGCCCGCCGCGCACGATGCGCACCGGCATACTCTTGCCCACCACGTCGCCGCCGAGCAGCGCCAGCAGATCATCCATGTGGCGCACGGGCTGGCCGTCCAGCGCCACAATGGTGTCGCCCAGCGTGAGGCCGCCTTTCTCGGCGGGGCTGTCCGGCTCGACCGATATGAGCAGCAGGCCGGTCTCCTGGCCCAGTTGCCCGGCCAGCGCCGCCGGGAGGCGCGCCGGTTGCGCGCCCACGCCCAGGTATCCCCGGCGCACGCGCCCATGCGCCAGCAGCGACTCGACGACCGGGCGCAGGGTTGAAGCGGGCACCGCCACGCTCACGCCGCGCAGCAACGCCGAACTGTTCAACCCCGCCACGCGCCCGGACACATCCACAAGCGGGCCGCCGGAGAACCCCGGATACATCACCACGTCGGTTTGCAGGTACCGGTCGATGCTGCCGCCGGCGTGCGTGCGCCACTCCTTGCCCAGCGCGCTCACGACGCCCAGCGTCGCCTGCACGGTGTGGCCGGGCCGGCCCAGCGCCAGCACCAGATGCCCCACGCGCAGGTCGTCCATCGCGGCCCACGCCGCCGGCTTGAGTCCGCTCGCGTTGGCGCGGAGCGCCGCCAAGTCGGTGGTGGCGTCGCGGCCCACCAGCCTGGCCGAGGCCGCTTCGCCGTCCGGCAGGCCCACTTCGATATTATCTTCGTGCTCGACGACGTGGCTCGCGGTGACGATGACGCCGTCCGCCGACCAGACAACCCCAGTCGCCGGGAGGCGACGCCGCCCCTCCACGCGGACCACGCTTGCGCCTGCCGCCGCGACCACATCGGCCAGGGCATTGGATAGATTGGTTAGCACTTCGGTCATACTCTGTACTCCTCACCTGACAACCGATCCGATTCCGTAGGGAACGGCGTCCCCTTCAACGGAGACAGATCGCCGTACCTCTCCTGATTGTGTAAGAAAGTGTTTGAAAAGCCCCCTCACCCCCTGTCCCCCTCTCCCATATGACGGGAGAGGGGGCAAAGATACCCCCAATCTGGGTTTATAATCCCCTCTCCCCTTGTGGGAGAGGGGATTTAGGGGTGAGGGGAAGCAAGGGCGACCTTTTCAAACACATTCTAAGCATAGTTTTAGCTATAGAACGGGCGCGTGACACCGCCCGTTCGGCGAGGGGCGACCTGGAAAAAGGTTTAGGTTTGTGCAGAAGGTTAGAGAATGACGAGGCCCAGGCGCGTCGCGCGCACCACCGCCTCGGTGCGGCCCTGCGCGCCCAGCTTGTTGAGAATCGCGTTCACGTGGAACTTGACCGTGTGCTCGCTGATGCCGAGCCGCCCGGCGATGGTCTTGTTGGGCATCCCCTCGGCCATGAGTTGCAGCACCTCAAGCTCGCGCGGAGTCAGCGCCTCAGCCGGCGGCGATGGCATCCCTTCGCGCGGGCGCAGCGCAGCGTCCGCCAGGCGCGGATCGAACGCGGCTAACCCCTCGGCGACCGCGCGCAGCGCCGCCGCCAGGCGCGCGCCGTCGGCTTCGCGGAGCAGCAGGGCGCGCGCGCCGCTGCCCAGCGCAACCATCGCACCGGTGGCGTGCTCCTCGTCGGGGAGCAGCGCCACGACCGGGGGGGCGCCGGCCTCCTGCAAATCCGCGAGGCGTTCCAGCGCAGGTGTGGGGTCCCAGCCCAGGTCCCAGATCAGCGCGTCGGGGCGGTAGAGTTCCAGCGCGGAGTGCAGATCGTCGTCGCCGGCGGCCTGCCCAACCACGAGGAACCCCGACTCCTGTGAAAGCAACGCCGCCAGCCCGGTCCGGGCCAGCGGGTTATCCGCCACGACGAGCACGCGCAGGTCATCCGACATGGTAGTTCGGCCTCGAAACATCCGATTGATGAGCATCCCGGAAACTGTAGAGCTTCCGGGACGCTGTTCGATTCATTGTCGCAAAGTGTCTCAGGTTGTACCATTTCAGTGCAGGAGATGACAACACCCAAGAGAGGAGGTGAGTGCGCATGACCAGGCACATTGTGGTCTTCATCACCGCGCCGTCAACAGAAGTCGGAGAACAAATCGCCGAGGCGCTGCTGGCGGCGAAACTCGCCGCGTGCGTGAACATCGTGCCGGCGATCCACTCGCTGTACACCTGGCAGGGCGAGACGCACAACGACGCCGAGGTTTTATGCATCGCAAAGACGACGGCGGCAGCCTTCGAGGGAAATTTCATCCCGGCGGTGAAGGCCGTTCACCCCTACGAGGTGCCCGAAATCATCGCGTTGCCCATCGTGATGGGGTCGCCGGCCTACCTGAACTGGATCGACGCGGAGGTGACTGGGTAGGGGAGCGGTCGTCGCTGCGCAGGGCCGAGAAGACGCCAGGCAGGGCGTCGGCTGGACGTTCAATGTTGCAGCGCTGGTCCGGTAACTTCCCCGTTGCGCAGCAATCGGTTTTAGAATTGATCCGCGTCCGCTCGACACACCTTAAGCTGACCGTTCTGCCGCCAGAGACTTAAACGTCGCCGCGTAAGCATCCATCGTCTGCTGGTCGTACAGCACGAAGCGCACCAGCGCCAGCGTGTGTTCGCGCGTCTCAAGAAAACCCATCACGGTTCGCAGCGCGACCGGCGCGGCCTCCGCGACCGGGTAGCCATAGGCGCCCGTGCTGATTGACGGGAACGCGATGCTCGTCAGTCCGTGCCCTACCGCGACCTCCAGGCTGCGGCGGTAAGCGCTCGCCAGGAGCGCCGGCGCCGCTTCCTTATCGGCAGAGTACACCGGGCCGACGGTGTGGATCACATGGCGCGCTTTGAGCCGGTAGCCGCGCGTGATCTTCGCGTCGCCGGTCTTGCAGCCGCCCAGCATCCGGCACTCCGCAAGCAACGCCGGCCCGGCGGCGCGGTGGATCGCGCCATCGACGCCGCCCCCGCCCAGCAGCGACGGGTTCGCCGCGTTGACAATGGCGTCCGTCTCCTGCCGCGTGATGTCGCCTAAGACCAGTTCCACAATGGTCTGATTGATGCGGGTTTGCATCGCGCCTCCCGGCCTTGAACCATTTGCATCGGGGCTATCGTTGATTATCCCCCATGTCCGCTCGCCTACAAAACGACTAATACCATCGAAAACGCCTTGTGCTATATAATCTGCTTGGAGGCGGCTGTGCGTGTCGTTCCCAGAGAGCCGGCCGGCGTGTTTTGTATGATACAGATACAGATGATGGACTTCTGGCGCGACTTTCAGGGACCTAACGCCGCTTATATCCTGGAGCAATACGACCGTTACTGCCAGGACCCCGCCGCCGTCGACGCCGCAACCCGCGCCTTTTTCGAGGTTTGGCCGCCCCCGACCGATGGCTTCCCGCTGGCGGAGGCCGCCGTCGCTGCGCCGCCGGCCCCGTCCATCGACATTGAAAAGGTCATGGGCGCGGTTAACCTGGCCTGGGCCATCCGCGAATACGGCCACCTGGCGGCGCGGCTCGACCCGCTGGGGAGCGACCCGCCGGGCCATCCTTCGCTGCACCTGAACGCGCACGGCATCACCGAAGCCGACCTGAGCCGGCTTCCGGCCCGCCTGATCGGCGGACCTATCGCTGGCGTGACCGCGACCGCGTTGGAAGCGATCCAAAAGCTGCGCGCGGTATATTCTACGCGAACCGGCTACGACTACGAGCATATTCGCATCTCCGAGGAGCTGGGGTGGCTGCGCGACGCAGCGGAGTGCGGACGCTTTCGACCGCCGGAGGACCCCATCGACCCGGAGGCGCTGCTCGCCCGGCTGACCGAGGTGGAGACCTTCGAGCGCTTCCTGCACCGCATCTTCCCCGGCAAGACGCGCTTCTCCATCGAAGGGCTGGACGCGATGGTGCCGATCCTCGACGAGATCATTGGCATGGCGGCGGAGGCGGCGATCCCCAACATCCTGATCGGCATGGCGCATCGCGGGCGGCTCAACATCATGGCGCACGTGCTGAAGAAGCCCTACGCCGAAATCCTGGCCGAGTTCAAAGACCCGGCGCAGAAGCGCAAGTTCCGCGAGGACCTGGGCTGGACCGGGGACGTGAAGTATCACAAGGGCGCGCGGCGCGCGGTGCGCGGCGGCGAGCCGGTCGATATGGTCATCACCATGGCGCCCAATCCCAGCCACCTGGAAGCGGTCAACCCGGTGGTGGAGGGCATGGCGCGCGCCGCCGGCACGCGCGTCGACCAGCCGGGGCCGGCGCAGTTTAACCCTTCCGTGACGCTGCCGATCCTCATTCACGGCGACGCGGCGTTCCCCGGCCAGGGGGTCGCCGCCGAGACGCTGAACTTCCTGCGGCTGCCGGGTTACTGGACAGGCGGCACGATCCACATCATCGCCAACAACCAGTTGGGCTACACCACCCTGCCCAACGAGACGCGCAGCACCCTCTACGCCAGCGACCTGGCGAAGGGTTTCCGCATCCCCATCGTGCACGTCAACGCGGACGACATCGAAGCGTGCATCGAGGCGGCGCGGCTGGCGTTTGAATACCGCGCCAGGTTCCACAAGGACTTTCTCATCGACCTGATCGGTTACCGCCGCTATGGCCACAACGAGGGCGACGAGCCGACCTTCACCCAACCCGTCATGTATCGCCTCATCGAGGAGCACTCGACCGCCCGCGAGTTGTGGGCGGACACGTTGATTGCGCGCGGCGTGATCGACAAGGATCAGCCGGAGGCGCTGGTGCGCCAGCGCATGGAAGCGCTTCAGGGCGTGATGGAGTCGCTCAGCCCGGAGCGCGACCTGCATGAGTCGCCGCCGGAGCCGCCGCCCCCCGGCACGGCGCGGCGCATCCAGACCGGGGTGCCGCTCGCGCGGTTGCAGGCGCTGGACGAGGCGCTGCTGACGCTGCCCGATGAATTCAACCTGCACCCCAAGTTGAAGCGGTTCATGGACCGCCGACGCGAGAGCCTCAAAGACCCTGACGCGCCGGCGGTGGACTGGGCGACAGCGGAGCAACTGGCGTTTGCGACCATCCTGGAGGACGGCATCGCCATCCGCATGACCGGCGAGGACGTGGAGCGCGGCACGTTCAGCCAGCGGCACGCCGTCTTCCACGACGCGGAGACCGGCGCGACCTTCACGCCGCTTCAGGCGCTCCCGCAGGCGCAGGCCGCGTTTGAAATCCACGACAGCCCGCTGAGCGAGGCCGCCGCGCTCGGCTTCGAGTTCGGTTACAACATCCAGGAGCCGTGCCGGCTGGTGGTCTGGGAGGCGCAGTACGGCGACTTCATCAACGGCGCGCAGACGATCATCGACGAGTTTCTGGCCTCGGCGCGCTCCAAGTGGGGGCAAACGCCGTCGCTGGTCTTGCTGCTACCGCACGGCTCCGAGGGGGCAGGGCCGGATCATTCGAGCGGGCGTCTGGAACGCTTCCTGCAACTCGCCGCCGAGACCAACATGCGCGTCGCCAACCCCACCACCGCCGCGCAGTATTTCCACCTGCTGCGCCGGCAGGCGCTCTTGCTGGGGACCGACCCCCTGCCGCTGATCGTGATGACGCCCAAGAGCCTGCTCCGCCACCCGCTCGTGGCGTCGCCCTTGCGCGAACTGGCCGAAGGGCGCTGGCAGCCGGTGATCGACGACGCGCGCGCGCGGGAGCGACCCGAAGGCGTGCGCCGCCTGCTCCTGTGCAACGGCAAGGTGTACGTTGACCTGGCGACGAGCGCGCACCGGGGGGGACACCCGGAGACGGCGATGGTCCGTGTCGAGCAGCTTTATCCCTTCCCGGCGGACGATCTGACCTTCGTGATGGATGGCTACCCCAACCTGGAAGCCGTCGTCTGGGTGCAGGAGGAGCCGAAGAACATGGGCGCGTGGGAGTTCGTGAGTCCGCTCCTGTGCGACCTGATCGGCGGGCGCTGGCCGCTGCAATATGTGGGCCGCGCGCCGAGTTCCAGCCCGGCGGAGGGGTCGGCGGCGTGGTTCGCGGCGAATCAACAGACCCTCATCGAGCAGGCTTATGGCGAAAGCGTAGCCGAGAGCGAGGCGAGTTTCATTCTCATGGTGAGGAAAGGGCCATGCCAGTGAACATTGTCGTGCCGGACCTGGGCGAGTCGGTGGTCGAAGTCACCGTAGGCGAGTGGCTGAAGCGCGAGGGCGACCCGGTCGCGGTGGGCGAGGCGGTTGTCGTCATCGAGAGCGAAAAGGCGAGCCTGGAAGTCGGCGCGGAGAAGAGCGGCGTGCTGGCGCGCATCGAACGCCGGGAGGGCGAAGACGCGCGCGTGGGCGATGTGCTGGGCGTGATTGAGGAGGTTGCAGAGGCCGCACAGGCAGCGCCTCAACCCGAAGCGCCCAAAGCCGATACGGCCTCTGCGGAGCCGGCCAAAGCCGGCGACGGCGCGGCGCGCGAGAAGGTCACGCCGGTCGCCAAACGGATGGCGCAGGCGCACGAGGTGGACCTGTCGCAGGTGGCGGCGCGCGGCGCGGGTGGCCGTGTGACCAAAGACGACGTGCAGCGCTACCTGTCGGCGCAGGCGGAAACGCCTGTAAGGGCAGAACCCGCCGTGCCCCAGGCAAAGTTTTCGGAGGAGCTTGAAGCTCGCCGGAAGCCAGAAGAAGCCCCAAGCGCCGCGCGGCGCGAGGAGCGCGTGCGCATGTCCCGCCGGCGGCGGACCATCGCGCAGCGCCTGGTTGAGGCGCAGCATACGGCGGCGATGCTCACCACCTTCAACGAGGTGGATATGAGTGCGGTGATGGCGCTCCGGGAGCGGCGCAAAGAGGCATTCAAAGCGCGGCACGGCGTGAGTCTGGGGATTGCCTCGTTCTTCGTCAAGGCCGCCGTTGGCGCGCTGCGCGATTTTCCCCTGCTGAACGCGGAAATCGACGGCGATGAGATGGTTATCAAGCGCTACTACGACATCGGCGTGGCGATTGGCGCACCGGGCGGACTGGTGGTGCCGGTGCTGCGCGACGCCGACCGCCTGTCGTTCGCCGAGATCGAGAAGAAGATCAAGGATTACGCGCAGCAAGCCGAAGCGAACACGCTCGCGCTGGAAGACCTGCGCGGCGGCACGTTCACGATCACCAACGGCGGCGTGTACGGTTCGCTGCTCAGCACGCCGATCCTCAACCCGCCGCAGGTGGGCATCCTCGGCCTGCACAAGATCGAGCAACGTCCTGTGGTCGCCAACGGCGAGATTGCCATCCGCCCGATGATGTATGTGGCGCTGAGCTACGATCACCGCATCGTGGACGGGCGCGAGGCGGTGCAGTTCCTCGTGCGGGTCAAAGAGCTGGTTGAAGACCCGGAACGTCTGCTCCTGGAAGGATAAGCCGGGCGGCGGCGCTGCTGCTGCCATCTGCGCCGTCCGCCGGAAGGGGCGCGGATGCCGCGCCGTTTGGACCTATCCCTCCACCAACGCACAGTTGATCTACAGGGCGGGACGAGTAGAATCGGAAGCATGGCCGACGAATCCGTTCTGAGTCTGGTGCGCGGCATCCCGCTCTTTTCCAGGCTGGAGGGGGAAAACCTTCAGACGTTGGCGCGCGCCTTCCGCCGCGAAAAGTACCTGCCCTACACGACCGTCTTCAGGCAGAACGAAGCGGCGGACGTGCTCTATGTCATGCAGGAAGGCGCGGGGGCCTTTCTCGAAGTGGACGATGAGGGCATTGAGCGCCGGGTCGGGGGGATAGGGCCGGGCGGCTATACCGTCGTCGAGGCGTTATTCTTCGACGACGACCGGCCATACTCGCTGCTCATCACCCGCGAGGCCGTCCTGTACTCCCTGCCTCGGACGCGCTTTGAGGGCGTCGCTCCCCCCGGCTCCGGCCTGCGCAGACAGCTCAATCTCGACGCCTACCCTGAAGTCAAGAAGCGCCTCGACGCCATGCCGTTCCCCTGGCTCGGCCCTGGCGAGTATGTCGTCCACTCTTCCCGGCGGCACATCTGGGCGTTCTGGCGCAAAGCCATCTTCGCGCTGGCGCTGATGGCGGCGCTGTTGTTGCTCCAGCTTGTGCTTATCCTTACGGGCGTCGGAACGCAAGTCTGCGTCCAGGCGCCGGCCCTGCTGCTCTCCGTGATGCTCCCGCTGGCGTTGGTCGCTTTCTTCTTCCTGGACTGGCGCAACGACTACTTTGTGGTGACGAACCTGCGCGTGGTGCACGAGGAGCACATACTGGCCGCCCTGGGCGAGATGACCAAAGACCAGGCGCCGCTGGGCCGGATTCAAAACGTCAACATCTATAAGAGCGGCCCGATGGCGAATATCTATAACTTCGGCGATGTCGTCATCGACACTGCCGGCCTGGGGCGCGTGACCTTCGACATGGCGCCTGACCCGGAATACTTCCGCAAAGCGATCCAGGAGCTAAGCCGAAAGGCCGGGCGTCGGTCCGCCGCCGAGCGCCGCTCCCAAATCCGCGAACAGATTGAACAACGACTCGGCGGCTTCCGGTTGCAGCGAACCGGCCCGGAGGAGGACCTGGAAGCGGAGGACGTGGAGCCGCCCGCCCAGAGCAGCGAGGCCAGGCCCACCCCCCAAACCCCGGAGCGCGAGTGGCTGCGCGCGTTCTGGGAGAAGGCGCGGGAGTACTTCTCGCTGCGGGTCCGCGTCGAACGCGACGGCACGGTCACCTACCGCAAGCACTGGGTGGTCCTGCTCCAGGCCACCTGGAAACCGGCGGCGCTCCTGACGTTGTTCACCGTCCTGTTCATCACGCGCCTGTTGGACGCCTGGCCGGGCTTTCTGCTGCCCCTACAACAGGCGTTGACACCGGGTCTGGCGTTTGTCGCCTTTTTCGTCGCGGCGCTGGTTCTCCTCGCCTGGTTGTGGTGGGGCTTCGAGAACTGGCGCAACGACCTGTTCCAGGTGACGCCGGAATTCGTGGTCGACTCGAAGATGATGCCCCTCTTCTTCGGCGAACGGACGTTAAAGCGCGCGCCGCTGCAGAACATCCAGGACGTGACCGCCCGGACGCCCAACTTTATCAGCCGTCTGTTCGGTATGGGCACAGTGGTCCTTCAGACCGCTGGCGCAGAGGGCGCGCTCGAGTGGGAGCACATCTATCACCCCTTTGCCGTCGCCGACGACGTGTTCCGGCGCGTGAAGACGTTCCAAATGCAGCAGGAAGAAGCGCGCGAACTGGAACAGGCCGAGCTTCTCTCCGAGTGGTTCGCCATCTATCACCAGACCACCCACCCTGAAGATTACGCGGCCAGCGACGAAGAGATTGAGGTCGAGCACCCCCGCGAGGTGGAGGAGGAAACGCCGCCTCCACCGCCGCAGGACGACTATTCCCTGTTCTGACCCAGCATGACCAGGATGTTTTCACACAAACCTGTCGTCGAGAGCCGGGCGCGTGCGGCATCGCAGAGAGCCAAGAACCTACGTGCGCTCGACCGGCTCACCCAAGCGGGCGGTGTCGGCGGCAATGGTGCGGGCTGCGCCCTCGCCGGCAGAGGCGTAGGGACGGATGCGGTTACTCATGAGCCGAAGGAACGTGATCGGAGACGGTCATCGACTGAAATCGGAAAGTCAACACGCGCGGGTTTCCCGCCGCATCGTAGCCCTCGATGATAATCCGGTCAACCAGCCGGGGGTCTTCGACATGCAGGCATAGCTCGAAGAGGTCATCTAGGGAGTCAAAACGTTGCACCGTCTCGCGCAGACCATGAGACGGGTCCCATTGCCGGAAGATCACCGTGCCGCTGGTTACCTGTGAAGGCATCTCTCGTCCTTTCGGCGTCATGTCAGGTCGCTTCCTGTCTGCATAGTGTACACCGGTTTCCCTTTCCTCGCGTGGCCCGCCGGAACGGGTGCATTCC
>DAOTXU010000375.1:0-3563 GCA_034435135.1 Anaerolineae bacterium
GGGGGTCGTAGCGCCGGTTGGCTCCAAGGGCATCATGCGGCCGGCTTCATCCGGCGGCCTTACAGGTAGAATAACATAAAACGTCGTTCCTGGGAAGTGCTCCGGGTCGTAGCCAGGGCTTTCGCACCAGATACGCCCGCCGTGCCCCTCGATCACGCCGCGCGCGATCGTGAGGCCCAGTCCCGGCCCTGCCCCCATGAACTTGGTGTCGCCAGTGGAGTGGAGCGACGGGTCAGCGCCGCGAAAGAACTTCTCGAAGATCAGCTCCCGGTTTTCGGGCGCGATGCCCACGCCCGTGTCGGTGATGGCGATCTGAAGCTCGGTCGGGTTGCCTTGCGCGTCGCTCTCCGCGACCCCTGCCACAATGTCGATGCGCCCCCCGTCGGGCGTGTATTTAATGGCGTTGACGACAATGTTGCGGAACGCCTGCACCAGCCGCTTGAGGTCGGCCTGGATAGGGGGCAGGTCGCGCAGGCCGCGGGCGGCCAGGGTGAGCTTTCGTTCTTTGATGGCGTCGGTCAGCGGCTCGATTGCCATGCGCAGCACGCTCTCGGCGGTGGTCTCGTTAAAGCGCAGGTCCATCGCGTTGACATCCAGTTGCGAGACGTCCAGCATATCGCTGATGAGGTCCTCCAGCCGGTCACATGCTCTGCGCAGTTTATCGACCATGCCGCTCACCTGGTCCTGGTCGATTGCCCCCTGCTCGCTGAGCGCCGCCAGGATGTCGGTGTAGCCGCGAATCTGCGCCAGGGGCGTGCGCAACTCGTGCGACGCAATCGTGATGAAGTCGGTTTTGACCTTATCCAGCCGCTCAAGCCGGGCGTTGGCTGTGTTGAGGTTCTGGTTGAGGGCAGCGGTCTCCGTGTTGAGCGCGCGCAGGTCGGCCACGAGGCGCGCGTTGCGCAGCGCTACGCCGGTCTGGTTGGCGACCGTCGCCAGCAGTTCCAGGTCTTGTGGATAAAATGGGTCATCGTTGGCTTTCGGACCGGAGGCGAGGATGCCGATGATCTCGTCGTCCATGATGATCGGCGCGTAAGCGTTCATCCGCAGTTCGGCAAAGAAGGCGCGCTCAGCCGCATCCGCGCGGGTGAACTGGTTATTATACTCCAGATCGTATTGCAGCAGAGTAGATCGGTCCTCGCACAGCGCCCGGCAGATCGGGCTGTCGGCCTTGAGGAGGCCCCGGGTCGGCGAAGAGGTTTCGCCGGGCCAGAGCGGCTCCAGCGCAATGGCGCCGTTCACCCGCGTCGCCAGGATCAGGCTGCCGCGCTGCACTTTCAGCACGGTCGAAAGGGTGCCGATCAGACGCTCGACGAGTTGGTCCAGGTCGATCTGGCCGACCACGTCCTCGCTATAACGGCGCAGGGCTTGTGTGGGATCGTAGAAGGCGCGCCCAACCAGGTGAGTGCTCAACCACTCCGCCAGCCCGCGCACCGGGATGTAAAGCACCGCCACCACCACCGCCAGGATCGCCAGGTCCGCAAACGAGGGACGCTCCGATGTGGTCTGCACGATCAGCAAGGTGGTCAAGATCAACAGCGCGGTCAATAGGGTCATCAGGGAAGCGCCGAACGCGCGCCGCGCGCCGCGCTTCATGTCGAAGACGCGATGGGCGGCCACCGCGTGGGCTGCGCCGCTCATCCCGACCAACTGCACACTCCAGCCAACCTCGGCCCAGGGCTGGACGCCGCTGGTCCCCAACACCGCGCCGAGAAAGAACAGCGGGACGACGAACGCCCAGAACAACACCCGGTTCGCCACCTCCGGCAGGTGGGAAGTCCGGTAGGCGTGCACAGTGACGCCCAGATGGAACAAGAATGACAACAACCACCCGCCGGCGGCGACCAGGCCGGGGACATAGCCGATTTGCAGGCTGAAAATCACCCAACCGCCGTCGCCCAGGACCATGGTCTCGGCGTTGAACCCGGTAAAGAGCAGCAACGCCAGCCAGCCCGCGCTGAACAGCGCCCAGATCAGATACCAGTTGCGCCGCAGGTATCGCAATGAAAGCAGCCCGAACCACGCGATGGACAGAGCAGTCAGGTACAGGCAAAGCGCCGGCTGGGTCATGTTGCCGGGGTAAGAATAGGTCATGTGCGAGAGGGGGTGCAGCAGGGCGTGGGGCAATACGCTGAGCGCTGTGGTGACAATCACTGCAAGCAGCAGGATGCTCACGCCGCTGCGCGCCCGGTTCCGCAGCGTGACCAGGAGCATCACACCATATAGCACCAGGACTACCCAGGCGACGACGATGGTCAGGAACAACGGGTCTCTCACAAACGCAAGCGATATGGGCACGGGAGCGCTACTCCCTCCGCAAAGAAACCGCTACTTAAGAATATAGTATGTACCCCTCTTAGATCCAACCTTCAGCAGCACGCCCTTTTTCACCAGGTCGGCCAAATCGAGGCGCAGCGTCTCCGCCGAGACATCGGCGCAAAGCTGGCGATACTCGCGGTTGGTGATGGCGCCGTTCTGGCGGATGTAGTTGACCGCGCGCGCCTGGCGCTCGTTCATGCTCTCCGTCCACGCCGGCGCGACGGGGCGCTGACGCACATTGTACAGCTTGACCGTGAAGGCGTAGGGTTTGGCGTCGAACGAGGGGGGTGGGTGTCCTTGCTGGACCATCTCCTCGATCATGCGGTCGATGCCCAGGCCTAACTCTTCGATGTAACCCCACTGGAACAACCCGGACACGATGCGCGGATTGCGTGAGAAGTGCTCCTCGACGATGTTGTCAACGGTGATATATCCCGGCAGCCCGCCCGGCGAGTGCACTTCGAGCCGGTCTGCGTACATGCGGATTTCGATGCGCCGCCCGGTGAGGCGGTAGTCGCGGTGACACACGGCGTTGACCAGCGCCTCGCGCACCGCGAAGGGCGGGTATTCGGGGCGCTCCTCGCGCTTCAGCCCGTTGATCACGGCGCCGACGGCCATCTCGCTCCAGGTCAGGTTCCAGGCGTCCTCGATCAAACGCGCCAGCGGCCCGGTGATCTCCTCACGGCGGCTGTAGCCGGCGGAGCCATCGGCGGCGCGCGGCTCGACGCCGGCGAACTTGACGAACACTGCCGCGCTGTGTGGCAACCACGCCTGTGGGCGCTTGCCGAACAGCAACATGCCCGCGACCGTCGGCTCGCCGGCCTCGGTCATCGCGCCGACCTCGACCAGAAGGGACTGCACCGGGCCTTCATGGGGCCGGCGCGCGCGTTCCTGCCGCCGGGCGAGGTACTCGTCCACGACCACCGGGTCCAGGTCATCGAACATCGCGCCGGGCACGGGCTGGCTCTCATAGTCGCCGGCGCTCTTGGTGGCGGCAAGCTGGCGGATTTCCTCGCCGCCCAGGGGCCGGTTCTCCGCCCCTTTTCGGATCAGCACGCGCCCGTCGTCCAGCGCGTGGAGTTCGGGGCTGCGCTGCACCGTGATGGCGACCACCTTGCCCATCTCCAGCTCGACCTCCTGCCAGCCGACGGGGATCGGCGGCCGGCACCGGCGCTCGGCAGCGCGGAGCGCGCCCTCCACGTCGTCGCCGTAGACGGGGCCGGCGTATGCGCCGTCCAGGTCCA
>DAOTXU010000376.1:0-19879 GCA_034435135.1 Anaerolineae bacterium
CCCAGGGGGACGCCAACTGCCACCGCGATCACGAGCGCGCAGATCGAGAGTTCAATCGTGGCCGGCAGGCGGCGCAGCAACTCATCGGCGATGGGGATGTTGCCGGCGATGGAGTTGCCCAGGTCCCCGCTCAACACGGTGCCGATGTAAATGAGATATTGCTCAGGCAGAGGCCGGTCCAGGCCCAGGCGCGCGCGCAGGGCGGCGACGTTTTCCTCGCTCATGCGCTCGCCCAGTAACACCACCTCTGGCCCGCCGGGGATGAGGTGGACGAGCAGGAACACCAGCACTGACGCACCGAAAAGAACGGGCACGGTCTCGATAAGGCGACGGAGGAGGTAACGGGTCATCTGAACCTGTCTTACAGGTCAACCTTTACATGGGCAAGACAGTGAGCTTAAGCCCACTGTCTTGCTGTTGTGCAGGCACCGAGGCCGGTGCCTGCATATCGGATGGATTGCCAAAGGCCCCGATTACTCAATGGTGACGAAGCGCACCAACTCTGTACCGGTCGGGTTGGGCACCCAACCCTTGACGTTGCTGCGGAACATCAGCGGCACCTGGGTGTGGGCGATGTTGATGCGGCCCACGACATCGGCCAGCATCGCGTCAGCCTGCTTGTACAACGGCTCGCGCTCTGCCTGAGTAGGCGCGGTCTTGGCCTGGGTGAGGACGTCGCAGATTTCGGTGAAGTTGAAGTAGCCCTCGCGCGGCGTGTTGCACTGCTGGAAGAAGTAGCCGCTGAAGTTGTCCGGGTCGCCGTTGTCGCCGGTCCAGCCAAGCTGGTATAGGCCGATCAGGTCGCCGTTGCGGCGGCGGTCCAGGTAGGTGGCCCAGTCGCCGGCGTTGTCAAGCTGGACGTTGACGCCGATTTGCGCCAGGTCGGCGGCCATCGCCTGCCCGATGCCCTCGGGGTCAGGGTTGTACGGACGGACGGCGGGCTGCCAGAACAGCGTGAGCGGGATGGTCTCCTCAACCTCGTCGGTGACGTTGCCCGCGTCATCGAGCGCGAGCACGGTCACTTCGCTGAGGCCGTCCGGGAAGCCGGCCTCGGCCAGCAGTTGCTTCGCCGCGTCGGGGTTGTACTCCGGCATGGGCACGTCGGGGTTGAAGCCCCACAGCGACGGCGGCAGGAAGGTGCTGGCGACCTCGGCCCCAGGCGGGTAGAAGGTGTCGATGTAGGCCTGGCGGTCGATGGCGAGCGAGATGGCCTGCCGCACCTTGAGGTCCTGGAACTCCTTGATGCGGTAGTTGAACGCCAGGTAGAACACGTTATTGGCCGGGCGGTACATCACATAGATGTCTTCTGAGCCTTCGACGGCCGCTATTGCCTCAGGGGCGGCCTGCTCAAAAAAGTGAATCTCACCGGCCTGGAGCGCCGCAAACCGGGCCGCATTATCAGGAATCGAACGGTAGATGATGCGCTCGACGTTGCCCTCGATCTGGCCCCAATAGCCATCCCACAGGTCCATCGTGACGTGGTCATCGGTGATCCACTCGACGAACTTGTACGGGCCGGTGCACACGTAGCCGACGTCCGGCGTCCCGTAGGTCTCGCCGTACTCCTCCAACGCGGCAGGGCTGTTGATCCCGAACATCGGTACGGCGAGCGCGTTCAGCATCGGGCCGTAAGGCGCGGTCAGCACGAACTGACCGTGTAGTCGTCGATCTTCTGAACCTCAGCGATGAGCGAGGCATCATCGAAGCCGGCGAAGAAGGTCTCGTAGTACTCGAAGACCTGGGACTCGAAGTGGAGAGGGTTGGTGGTGTTGCGCCAGACATCAAAGTTGAAGATCACTGCATCGGCGTTGAAGGGCGTGCCGTCCTGGAAGGTGACGCCCTGACGCAGCTTGAAGGTCCACTCGGTAGCAGTGTCGTTGACCTCCCAAGACTCGGCCAGGCTGGGTGCGACGGTGGTTGCGGAACCGTCGAAGGCCAACAGCGACTCACAGCCCTGGTTGAGTACGGCGAACGAAATGCCGTCGGTCACTACGGCGCCGTAAAGCTGGACGGGGTTGCCCAGGGCACCCCAGATGAAGGTCACCGGCTCTTGCGCGGACGCCGGCACGACCAGAGTCAGGGTCAAGATGACCGCCATCAGCAAACCAAATCGCTTGGACATGCTTTCCTCTCCTCTGGATTTATATCTGCGGAAATTGATTAAGCGAAGTTGTAGCAGGTTTGGTACGCCTTATTCGCGGACGCCCCTCCTTCCTCCAAAGCAATTGAGCGCTTATGCAATTCGTGTATCGCGCCTGAGCGTGGTTTGACTCGCCCAACAGTATGTCTAAGAGTCGCCAATCTGTCAAGGCGATGTAACTGTGCCTTTCAGGGCTTCTGCAAAGTCGGTGAGCGCTGTTAGTGTATAACTTTGCTCCTTCTTGCCCTCACCCCTAAGTCCCCTCTCCCGGCTGCGCCGGACTATACCCACAAGGGGAGAGGGGACTTTGCAGACAAATGCGGCGGGCTTTCCCCCTCCAGCCCCGCTGTGGGAGAGGGGGCCAGGGGGTGAGGGGAACAAGCAGCGAGCGACTTTGCAAAAGCCCTGACTGTGCCTTTCGAGCTTCATTGACTTTTAGGGATATTTCGATATAATCTCTGCCGCGTTGCGGGGTAGAGCAGTGGCAGCTCGTCGGGCTCATAACCCGGAGGTCGCAGGTTCGAATCCTGCCCCCGCTACTCAACCGGAGCAACACAAGGCGACCTTACCCAGGTGAGGTCGCTCTTGTTTTGGCGTCGCCGGAGCGGCTGCATCACCCTTCAGCGATGATCCGATCCACCACCAACTGGCGGAACTGCGGGGAGAGGCTGGCAAAGTAGGCGCTGAAGCCGGTCACCCGCACCACCAGGTCCGGGTACTGGCTGGGGTCTTTGTGCGCCTCCAGGATTCTGGCCTTGTCCACGACGTTCATGTTGATCTGCGTCCCGCCCAGGTCGAAGTGCCCTTTGATGAGGCTGGCGACCTTCTCCAGCCCTCCTGCGTCTTTGGAGAGGCCGGGGTCCATGTCGATCTGCATCGGCGCGGTGTTGCCATAGCCGGGTTGCACTGACGCCACCGCCGCCGCCATCGCGGTGGGCGCGCCATCCTTGCGGAAGCCGGGGTCGGGGCCGGCGCCGTGCGAGATCGGGTCGCCGGCGCGGCGACCGTTGGGCGTCGCGCCGACATCCTTCCCCATCAAGACGTTGGCGGCCCATGAGAACAGGCCCGGAATCGTGTTGAGACCGGAGGGCGTCGGGCTTCCTTTAACAATCTGGGTGAACAGTGCGGCGATTCGCGCCGCGTCCTCGTCGGCGCGCGAGCCGCCGCTCCCGTAGCGCGGGATATTCCGCATCATCAGCCGCGCCTTTTCACCCTCAGGACCGGCCCAGTCGGTTTCCAGGTAGCGCATAAGTTGGTCCCAGGTCAGGCGCTTCTCGCGCTCGACGCGCTGCTCAAGCGCCGCGAACGAGTCGGCGACGGTGGCGAGCGCCGCCCCGTCGATGCACAGGTTGTAGTACTCGACGCCGTAGTGCGAGGCGTCAAGGCCCTTCTCAATCGGGCCGTAGCAGAGCAGGTCAAGCATCAGTTCGGGGAACACCTCGTGCATGTGTTCGATGTGGTAATCCAGGCTTTCTTTGATGACCGCTATGCCCCGGCGCAGGTGCTTCTCGAAGCGCCGCCACAACTCGTCCATACCCGGCGCGACCATTGGATCCGCCATCATCTCTTTGAGCGCGATCTCGAAGACGACCGCGAAGTTGATCTTGACACAGTCGTTGACGCAATACTCGCGCCCCGGTATGCCTGACCAGTGACACCCGGAGTACGCGCGCTGCCGCGCCAGCGCTAGCGGGTAGCCGTTGCGCGCGAAGCCGCGCGCGGTGTTCTCGACCCCCAGGAACTTGGGGATGCCCAGCTTGTCTTCAAACAGAATCTCGACCCCGCGCCGCAGCAGATTCGGGTTCACTGCGTCGCCGACGCATACTCCAATGTTGGCCGGCACCTTCAGACGATGCGCGGCTTCCAGGATGAGGAACGACAGTGCGTTGGTCACGTCCTCGCCGGTCTCATCCGGCCCGCCAAGTTGAATGTAGGCGGTGTCGCGCACCAGGTGACAGGCGATGTGGAAGATCGCCTCTTCATCGGTGAGGAGGCCCGCCTCTTTGTCGCGCTTGTAAAAGGGATACAGCAGCGCGTCCATCCGCCCCAGCGACCCGCTGCCGTTATACATGCGCGCGGCGATCTGAAACCACAACATCCACTGGACCGCCTCGCGGAAGGTGCGGGGCGGCTCGGTCACCAGGTGCGCGTTGATGGCGGCCATCTCTTCGAGATTGCGGCGCAATTGCGGGTTCTCCTCGGACGCGGCCATGCGGCGGGCTTCGTCGGCGTGACGCCCAATCCAGTTCTGCATCCCCAGGACGACCGCTTCCAGGCCGTCGTAGAAGTCCGCGCCGTGCGGCGCGTTGACCTGTCGGTAATGGCGGATTTTCTCCAGCAGGCCGCCCCAACCAAGCTGGAACCCGATGGATAAATCCTGGCAGAAGTGTTGCGTCGCGCCGATGCCGGCGTGCAGCTTGTACTGCATGATCTCGTCGCGCACATGCGCAAAGTGGAGATCGGGGTTCCAGGCCGGCTCGCGGTAAGAGGAGAAATTGACCATGTAGCCGCCGGCCAGCGAACTCATCGGGTCGATGTAGGTAGGGTGGCTTTCGAGCAACGCCCGAAAGTTCTCGCCGGTGGCTTTCGGCCCGAAGAACCCGCCGCTGGGGTGGTTGCTCTTGATCTCAACCCCGTCCAGCAACACATCTTTGATCGGGATACCCGACGGGCTGATAGTATCGATGAGAATACGCCGGTCCGGCGGCGGCAGGATCAACGCCCAGTCGTCGTAGTCCATCGCGCCGATGACCTGTTGCTTCTCCCTGGTCTGCGCCATCTTCGCCCCGCGCAGCGCGTCGATGCGCTGCTGGTAGGTCAGTTCTTTTGTCGCTATGGCTTCCACTGCCGGTCCTCCACACGATGCAAAACGTCAGCGGAAGAAGGGCGTTCACTTTCCGCTGAGTGTAAGGCCATGCGATCGGACGACTTCGGTCAATACATGCATGGCCTCTTTTGTGAGCGGCTGCAACTCGCCGGCGCGATAATCCAGCCCCAGGCTGCGGTACTTGTCCGCCGCCAGCTTGTGGAACGGCAGCAGTTCGAGCGCGATGGGCGCGGGACCGCGCCCGTCTGCCGCCGCGCCGACCTGCGCCCTGAGGTCAATCAGCGTGCGCACAAACGCTGCAATCACGCCGATTTCCTCCGGCTTGTCGTTGACGGTCGGCACGACCGGGACGCGGAAAAGGATGGGTTTCTCCGTCTGCGCGAGGCGACGCGCGTTCTCCAGAATGCGCCGGTTGGACACGCCGGTCACCACGCGATGTTTGTCGGGGTCCATGTGCTTGAGGTCCATCATCACCAGGTCAGTGACCGGCAGCAGCGCGGCCAGGTCCTCCCAACGGCAGTTGGCGGCGGTCTCGATGGCGGTGTGCAGCCCTTCAGCCCGGCAGCGCGCCAGGATCGCGTATGCAAATTCGCGTTGGAGCGCCGGCTCGCCGCCGGAAAGCGTCACCCCGCCGCCGGAAGTCGCGTAGAAGGCGCGGTCGCGCAGCACCTCCTCCATGACTTCTTCTACCGTCGCCTCTCTGCCGATAAGCGCCGTCGCCCCGGCGTAGCACGTCTCGACGCACGCACCGCAAACCGCGCAGTTCTCGCGGAGGTAGACGATTCCGGCGCCATCTTGCGCCGCGCGCGCCGCGTGGGTGCACAGGGCGACGCACTCACCGCAGCCAATGCACTTTTCAGGGAAAAACTGGATTTCCGGCCTGGGATGGATGGACTCAGGGTTGTGGCACCAGAAGCAGCGCAGCGAGCAACCCTTCAGGAAGATCGTCGTGCGAATGCCCGGCCCGTCGTGAACCGAGAACCGCTGAACGTCGAAGATGACGCCTCTCGGCGGTGATGCGCGCATCGTGGCCCTCTAAACGTTCGCGTGGTCAGGAGGCGCGGCATCCCTTTAGCAGGGACATACTGCCGCGCCCTCTACGGATGCATTTCTTGCAGGGGCGTAGCGCGCCAGCAACTCCACAGGATAGCGTGGTCCTGTGAGAGCGCCCCACTGGCGACCTGGGACAGGGGGCTTAAGCCCCCTGTCCTCTCCCATTGATGGTAATGATAGTCTCGCGCCGCACACTTGCTCACCCCTATATGCACCCGAAGCGTCTAGGCGGTTTCCTCCGGGACGGCGGGCGCTCCCGGCGCGCGCAATGCCTCGACGCCGCGCCGCCAATACGCGATGGCCCGGTCGGCGACCTGATCGACCGAGAGGGCGGTGGTGTCGAGCTTGGGGAACTCCGGCATGTCCCGGAGCGGCCACTCGCGCTTGAGGCGGGCGACGATGCGGGCGCGCTCGCGCGGCTCGTGGAAGCGCGCGCCCATCGCAGTGTACATGCGGCGCAACACCTCGTCCAGGTCGCAGACCAGGCACAGCACGTCTGCGTCGGCGACTAACGCTTCGCGGTTGGCCTGGTGCAGAAAGATGTCGCCGGCGGCGACGATGACGGCGCTGCGGCGCAGGATCATCTCGCGGCAGATTTCGGCTTCCAGCGCGTGGACACGGGCCTGCCCGAACAAGTCGCGGATTTCGCGCACCGCCCGGCCTTCGCGCGCTTCGATCTCGCCCTCGATGTCGATGAGCGACGCCTCCAGCCGCCCAGCGATGGCGCGCCCGGCGGAGCGCTTACCCGCGCCGAGGTGGCCGGTCAACAGCAGGTTGCGGTAGGGGACTTCGGGTTTGCTTCGGCCCATCGTGGATCAACAGTAGCCGAAAACGCGCGCGGCGTCAACTTCTATCTCATGCCGGGTGTGTCGCGTCGCTCGGAAACGCCTGCTCTCGACTGCGCCGGCAGCATCCATGAGAAATGCACCCCGGACGAAGTTCCGACGGGCAGACAACGATGGGATATACTCCTGCCAGGAATAAGAACTCGCGTGGCTTTGTGGACCGCGAACCGTATCGTTTGTCATCATGCTGATCACCAAAGGCCCCGTTTTTCAGCAGCTTGCTGACCGTCCGCTGGCGCACTGCGCCACCTTGACCCTGTTGCCCGACGGATCGCTGCTGACAGCCTGGTACGGCGGCGCGTATGAGACTGCGCCCGATGTCGCCATCCTCGCCGCGCGTCGCGGCCCGGACGAGGGCGCATGGACTCCGCCTGAAGTCATCGCCGAAGCGCCCGGCCATTCCCTGGGCCAGCCGGTCTTTATGGTCCACCCGAACGGGGAATTGTGGCTGTTCTTCGTCATCACCACAGGCCGCACCTGGGCAAACGCGCAGCCCTACTATCAGCGCTCAGCCAATTGGGGCGCGACATGGGGCCAGGCGGCGCGCCTCCTCGACTATCCGGGCCTGATGTTCCGCAGCCGCCCGCTCGTCTTGCCGGGTCGGATTATTCTGCCGGTTTACGATGAGAACACCTGGCAGTCGCGCATGATGTTATCCGACGACAACGGCAACACCTGGCGGCTGACCGCGCCGATGCGCACGCCGAGCGGGAACATCCAGCCCTGCCCCGTCCACTTGAGCGATGGACGCCTGTTGGCCTACCTGCGCACAGGTGGGGCGGGAGGTGTGATCTGGCGCTCGGAATCACACGATGAGGGGGAAACCTGGTCGTTGCCTGAACCGACGGACATTCCCAACCCCAACGCCGGCATCGACCTGCTGCGTCTGCGCAGCGGAAACCTGGCGCTGGCCTTCAACGCGCACAACCGGATGCGAACGCCGCTGTGTGTGGCGCTCAGCGAAGCCGCTGAGCGCTGGCGGTGGCGTCAGACCCTGGAAGATGAACGCGCGGAGTTTTCGTATCCGACCCTCCTTGAGACAGACGATGCGCGCATCCACCTCGTCTACACGTATAAGCGCGAACACATCCACTACGCTTGCTTTACCGAGTCCTGGCTGCGGGCTGGCAAGGTCATCAACCATGAACAACCCCAAGATTAAAGGTGTTATCGTCCCGCTGCTTACACCGTTCGACGCGCAAGGCCAGGTCGACGCGCCAGCGGTCAAACGGCTGGTCGATTTTCTCATCGCGCGCGGCGTCGCGGGGCTGTTCCCCGGCGGCACAACCGGCGAAGGTCCGCTGCTGACCGCGCAGGAACGCCGCCGGCTTGCGGAGACGGCCGTGCGCGCGGCGGACGGGCGCGCACCCGTCATCGTCCACACGGGCGCGATCACCACGCGCGAGGCGGTAGAACTGACCTGCCACGCGCGCGACATCGGCGCGCAGGCGGCGGCGCTCATCCCACCTTACTACTACCGCTATCCCGATGAAGCGATCTTCCGACACTATGCGCAGGTGGCCGAGCAAGCGCCTGACTTCCCAATCTATCTTTACAACAACCCGCACGTCACCGGCGCCGCCCTTTCGATGGCGCTGGTTGCCGCGCTGGTGGAGCGTTTCCCCAATATCGCCGGCCTCAAGGACAGCAGCGATTCCCTCGATATACTGGCCGCCAGCCTGTCATGGCGCGGCGGCGCTTTCAACGCGGCAAGCGGCAACGACGGCCTGCTCCTGGGCGCCCTCGCCATGGGGGTAGATGCCTGCGTTTCCGGGAACGCCAACGTCGTGCCGGAGCTGGTGGTCGCCCTCTACGGCGCGGCGGCGCGCGGCGACCTGGAAACCGCCAGAGCCTTGCAGGCGAAACTCAACCGCGTGCGCGCGATTCTGCGCGACGGCGCTGACCTGTCCCTGTTCAAGGGAATCCTGACCCAACGGGGCCTCCCGTTGGGCGCGGTGAGGTCGCCGTTGCTCCCGGCGTCGGAAGCGGAGATCACCGAGCGCTGGCGGGCGCTGACTGCGTTAGGCCTTGAGTTGACCCCGGTTTAACGCGCCGCATCGGCTAACAGCGCGCGGACTCGCTCCGGCAGCCCTGCCAGCGGCAGGCGGCCCTGATCGCTGCCGTCGCGCCGCTTGTATTCCGCCTCTCCCGCGTCCAGCGTGCGCTCGCTCAGGGTCAGGCGCAGCGGCGCGCCGATCAGGTCGGCGTCGGCGAACTTGACCCCGGCGCGTTCGGGCCGGTCGTCGAGGAGCACGTCAAGGCCGGCGCCGCGAAGCTCATCATACAGCGCTCCGCCCCGCGCGTGAATCGCGTCACCCCTGCCCAATGTGAGCAGGTAAACCTCGAACGGCGCGACCGCCGCCGGCCAGATGATGCCGTGCGCGTCGTGGTGCGTCTCGATGATGGCCGCCATCAGGCGCTCCAGGCCGATGCCATACGATCCCATGATTACCGGGTGCGCGTTCCCGGCGGCGTCTTGGTAGGTGACGCCAGCGGCGTCGCTGTAGCGCGCGCCGAGCTTGAAGCAATGCCCCAGTTCGATAGCGGGGTGTATGTGCAACATGCCGCCGCAGCGGGCGCACGCGCACCCGTCGGCGGCCTCGCCGATGTCGGCGATCTGCGTCACCGTGAAGTCGCGCGGGTAATTGGCGTTGACGTAGTGGTAGCCCTCGTGGTTCGCGCCGACCACGAAGTTGACGCCCATTTCGATAGAGCGATCCGCCAGCGCCAACACGCCGTCGCCGCCGCCCGGCGCGCGCACCTTCAGCCCCGCCGGCGAGGCATACCCCGGCACCGCCCCGGCTGCGACAATGTCGGCATCCTCAGCCGCGCGGAGCGCCCCGCCGCCCAGCGCCTTAAGCAGCTTGGTCTCGTTGACCCCCAGGTCGCCCCGGACGAGGACGAAGATGAACTGCTCCGGTCCCGCAAGCGGCGTGTGCATATAAAAGACGGCCTTGAGCGTCTGGCGCGTTTCCACGCCGACGAACGCGGCCACGTCTGCGATGGTCTTGCAGCCCGGCGTGGCGACCTTCGCCAGCGGCGCGCGCTCGCCCTGGGCGCCGGGCGGCGGCGTAAACGCTGCCGCCTCGACGTTGGCCGCATAACCGCAACCCTCGCACTGCACAAAGCGGTCCTCACCCTGCTCGTGCGGCAGGATGAACTCATGCGAGACCGAGCCGCCCATCGCGCCAGTGTCGGCCTCGACCGGGATGGCCGGCAGACCGACGCGCCGGAAGATGTTCAGATAAGCCCGGTAAACCCGCGTGTAGGCCGCGTCCAGCCCGGCGAAGTCGGCGTCCAGGCTGTAGGCATCCTTCATGGTGAACTCGCGCAGCCGGACCAGGCCGCCGCGCGGGCGCGTCTCGTCGCGGTACTTGGTCTGGATGTGGAACACGAGTTGCGGCAACTGACGGTACGAATCGATCTCGCGCGCCGCGAGGAAGGCGACGACCTCTTCGTGTGTGGGTGCGAGCGCGAGGTCGCGCCCGTCACGGTTCGTGAGCTTCTGCAAGACCGGTCCGAACGCATTCCAGCGCCCGGTCGCCTGCCACAGTTCTGCGGGGTGGACGACGGGCATCAACATCTCCTGCGCGCCGATAGCAGCCATTTCCTCGCGCATGATCGCCTCCAGCCGCCGAAAGACGCGCCATCCCAAAGGCAGCAGCACGTATATCCCGGCGCTGATGGGTCGAACCAGCCCCGCGCGCAGGGCGAGCCGGTGGCTGACCATCTCGGCGTCCGCCGGAGCCTCACGAAGGGTGCGGCCAAAAAGCTGCGTGATGCGCATGGTGTCCACTCCTTATGTAGCCCAATAAAAAAGCCAGCGTCCGGGAGGTTCCGAACGCTGGCGGCAAAACCTGGCAATGAGCAGCGCTAACCGGAGCTTCCTCCCAGGGGAAGCCGTTGGATAGGGCTGCTAGGGGACGGGACGTACACGGTTTTCATCGCAGGCTCAGTATAACATGGGATTGAAGATCATCGCAAAACCGGATTTGATCGGTTCACTCAGCGCAGACGCAAAGTCGCCGAATCCTCCCCCTGGGTCTCCTTCCGCCGACGGCGGGGATCGTGCGGAAAAACGCAGCCCAGGGGATGAAAGAGTGACCTGCTTGGGTTAAGGTTGAAGGACTTCGGACAACCCAACCCAGGTTGTGTTGTGATAAAATCCGCTCGTCACCGAGAGATACCGAGGCAAAACCAACCATGCACGTCATCGGCACCGCCGGCCACGTCGATCACGGCAAGAGCACGCTCGTCAAGGCGCTGACGGGCATCAACCCCGACCGCCTCCGCGAGGAGCAGGAGCGCGAGATGACCATCGACCTGGGCTTCGCCTGGCTCACGCTCCCGAACGGTGAAAGCCTGGGCATCGTCGATGTGCCGGGGCACCGCGACTTCATCGAGAACATGCTCGCCGGCGTGGGCGGCATCGACGCGGCGCTGTTCGTCATCGCCGCCGACGAGGGCGTGATGCCGCAGACGCGCGAACACCTGGCAATCCTCGACCTGCTGGAGGTGCAGGGCGGCGTGATCGCCCTCACCAAGCGCGACCTGATCGACGACCCGGAGTGGCTGGAATTGGTGACCGCCGAGGTCTCGGAGGTGATGGACGGCACCGTGCTCGCCGACGCGCCGATCCTCCCGGTCTCGGCGCACACCGGCGAGGGCCTGGACGCGCTGGTTGCGGCGCTGCAAAGTGTGCTCACCGAGCGCCCAAACCGACCTGACCGGGGCCGCCCGCGCCTGTGGGTGGACCGCGTGTTCACCATCAGCGGGTTCGGCACGGTGGTGACCGGCACGCTCACCGATGGGACGCTGACGCTGGGGCAGGAGGTGGCTTTCCTGCCGGGCGGGATGCGGGGCCGCGTGCGCGGCTTGCAGACCCACAAAGAGAAGATCGAACGCGCGCAGCCGGGGAGCCGTGTGGCCGTGAACGTGAGCGGCGTGAGCAAAGACCAGGTGAAGCGCGGCGACCTGCTCACCATGCCCGGCTGGCTGCGCGGCACGGTGCTGGCCGACGTGCGCTTCCGCCACCTGCCGGGCGCGAGCCGCCCGCTGAAGCATAACGCCGAGGTTAAGCTCTTCGTCGGCGCGGCGGAGGCGCTGGCGCACGCGCGCCTGCTCGACGCGCCCGAACTCGCACCCGGCCAGGAGGGATGGCTGCAACTGCGCCTTGCGCGGGAGATTCCCCTGGTCCGCGGCGACCGCTTCATCTTGCGCTATCCCTCGCCGGGCGAGACCATCGGCGGCGGCGTGGTGATCGCCCCTGCGCCGGGCCGGCGCTGGCGGCGCTTCAAGCCGGAGGTGATCGCACGGCTGGAGACGCTCGCGCGCGGCGCGCCGGGCCAGTTAGTGCGCCAGGCGCTCGACGCGGCGGGCGTCCCGCTGGACCGGGCGACGCTCGGCGCGCGCGCAGGGCTGGGCGCGGACGAACTGAGCGCGGCGATAGACGAAGCGCTCGCCGAGGAGGGCGTGTTCGCGCTAGGGGAGACGCTGGTCTCCGCCGGGGCGTGGCGCGCTTTGACCGAACGGCTGCGCAGCGAACTGGCATCGTTCCATCGGCAAGAGCCGCTGCTGCCGGGGATGCCCCGCGAGGCGCTGCGCAGCCGGTTGGGGCTGGCGGCGCGCCCGTTCAACGAGGCGATAGCGCGGGCCGCGAGCGAGAGCCTCCTGTTGGACGAAGGCGCGACCGCCCGCCTGCCTGGCCATGAGGTGCGCTTCAGCGCGGCACAGCAGGCGGCCATCGACCGGCTGCTGGGGCAGTTCGCAGCCAACCGTTACACGCCGCCCTCGTACAAAGAATCGGTGGGCGTGGTGGGCGAGGACGTGCTGCGCGCACTCATCGGGCAGGGAAGCCTGAAACAGGTCCAGCCGGACGTGCTGCTGACGCCGGACGTGTACGACGAGATGGTCGCAGCGGTGCGCGAGATCGTGGGCGCGAAGGGGGAGATCACGGCGGCGGAACTGCGCGACCGTTTCAACACGACGCGCAAGTACGCCATCGGCCTGCTGGAGCACCTGGACGCCATCGGCGTGACGAAGCGCGTGGGCGACGTGCGCATGTTGGCGACATAGAACCGCGCCCGCTTCCCTCAAAGTGGGCGCGGTGTATTGATCACAGTATTTGCGACAGGAACAACTTCGTCCGTTCGTGCTGCGGGTTGTTGAAGAAGTGCTCCGGCGTGCCGGCCTCCACGATGCGCCCGAAGTCAAAGAAGAGAATGCGGTCGGCCACCTCGCGCGCGAAGCCCATCTCGTGCGTCACGACGAGCATGGTCATGCCGCTCTGCGCCAGTTCTTTCATCACGTCAAGGACTTCTTTAATCATCTCCGGGTCGAGCGCGGAGGTCGGCTCGTCGAAAAGCATGATCTTCGGCTCCATCGCCAGCGCGCGCGCAATCGCCACCCGCTGCTGCTGCCCGCCGGAAAGCTGCCCCGGATACTTGTCGGCCTGTTCGGGGATGCCCACGCGCTCCAACAATTGCCGGGCTTTGGCCTCCGCCTCGTCGCGCGTCTTGCGCCGCACCCAAAGCGGCGCGAGGGTGATGTTCTGCAACGCGGTCAGGTGCGGGAACAGGTTGAACTGCTGAAAGACCATGCCGATCTCGCTGCGAATCTTGGCGATGTTGCGGATGTCATGCGTGAGCTCGATGCCATCTACGATGATCGTGCCTTCCTGATGGTCTTCCAGGCGGTTGATCGTGCGAATGAACGTGGATTTGCCCGACCCCGACGGGCCGCAGATCACCACGACCTCCTGCGGCTTCACGTCCACTGACACATCCTTGAGCACATGGAACTCGCCGAACCACTTGTTCAGCTTGCGCACGATAATGATGTGCTTCTCTGGGTCAATCGGCGCTACCGGGTCTACTCCCATGCTGGCCAATCCCTTCTCATTTCAGTTTGCGCGTCGCGCCGCTGCCGCTCGCTTCGAGCCGCCGGCTCGTGGAGGACATCGCGTAGCTGAACACGAAGTAGATGATGGCGATGAACACGAACCCTTCGCGCTGCGTGCCGACGTACTCCGGCTGGCTGATCACCGAGCGCGTGATGCCGAGCAGTTCCAGCAGGCCGATAATGACCACGAGCGACGTGTCCTTGAACAGCGAGATGAACAACCCGGCGATGGCCGGGAGCACGGCGCGCAAGGCTTGCGGCAGCGTGATGAGCACCGTCGCTAAAAAAGTGTTCATGCCGAGCGCGCGCGCGGCCTCTTCCTGCCCGCGCGGGATGCCCTGCAATCCGCCGCGCACGTTCTCGGCCAGATACGCGCCGGTGAACAACGTCATGCCCACCATCGCGCGGATCACGCTGTCCACGTTCGCCAAGCGCGGCTCGGCGAGCGGCACCATCACGTTCGCCGCCCAGATCACCGTGACCAGGGGCACACCGCGCACGAATTCAATATATAACATGCAAAGGACGCGCACCACTGGCATACTGCTGCGCCGGCCCAGCGCCGCCAGCACCCCGATCGGGAAGGCGGCCACGATGCCCACCACCGCCAGCGTCAGGGTCAGCAGCAAGCCGCCCCAACGGTCGGTGCCGACGAAGGGCAGCGCCTCTGAGCCTTCAAACCCGCGCAGGATCACCATCACCGCCGGGAACGAGAGCACCCACAGCGCCACCGCCAGCCGCCGCGCGGTCTTGGCGTTGACCCGCACGAGCGCCTGTCCGCTCCAGTAGGCGACGATCACACAGACGCTCATCGCCAGAGCAAACTCGTCCGCCTCCGCCGCGAAGGGACCGACGACGAGCGCCAGGAAGTCGCCCAGGCTGCGCACGCCGATGAAGCGCAGCGCGGCGTTGTCGAGGACGCGCACGCGCCTGCCGTCAAACTGCTCCGGCGGGGGGCCGTAAACCCGCTTATATCCCTCCTGCGCGCCGAGCTGCGCGGACATCTGGGGCAACCCCTCGATGGTCAGCCACGCCGCGCCTGATGTGCCCTCAGTCCCGGCCTGCAACACGTACCATGCCGTCCCCGGCAGCGCAATCTCGACGGTTTGCGCCTCCCCGCCAGATCGGACCGTCAGCGCTGTCACGGGACTGTCGGGCGCGTTCAGGTTGTACAGCGAGACCGTCGCGGTCAGGTCGTCTTGCTGCCCCTCCGCGAGCGCGGAGCGGGTGTATTCGCCCCATGCCGTGCGCGACGCAAGGTCCATAAACCCTTTGGGCGTCTCCGCCGTCTGTGTGGTTGGCGCCAGCGTGAGCCGGATCGTCCGCCCCTCGTCGCCCACGAAGGCCAGCGGCGGCAGCGGCTCGGCAGCCGCCGCGCTCGTCAGCGCGTAAGTCGGCGGGATGGGGAACAGGCTCCCGATCACGGGCGCGAGGAGCAGGATAAACAGCCCGGTCCCCCAGACGATGGCGGTCAGGCGCGACAGGCGGCCCCACAACCCCCAACTCAACCCCGACAGCGCGGCGACGATCAGCGCGACGAGGGTCACGCGCCCGACCTGATCGGGCGGGTAACGCCCGCTGCCGAACAGACGCAGGTTGTTAATCACCACTTCCCAGCGGGCCAGGCCCACGACCCAGTTAATCAGCCCCACCGAGGCGTAAATGACCAGCGAAACCGCGCCGATGGTCAGGAGCGTGTCGTACCACGTGCCGACCAAGTTCTTGCGCATCCAGCCCAGCGCGCCCACCTCCGTGACCGGCGGCTTGCGCGCTTCGGGCGGCGCGGTTTCGACGTAGGTGTAGCCTGCCATCCTCACCGCTCCTTGATCTGCATCCGCCGGTTAATGAAGTTGGTGCCGGCGGAGATGGTCAGGCTCATGGTCAGGTAGCTGATCATAATCAGCAGCAACATGGTCACCGACTGGCCCGACTGGTTCGCAATGGTGTTCGACACGTTGAACAGGTCCGGGAAGCCGATGGCAATCGCCAGGCTGGAGTTCTTGGTCAGATTCAGGTATTGGTTGCCCAGCGGCGGGATGATGATGCGCAACGCCTGGGGCAGCACGATCAGCCGCAACGTCTGAAAGTACGAGAAGCCCTGTGCGCGCGCCGCCTCAATCTGGCCGTAGGGCACCGCCTGGATGCCTGCGCGCACCACTTCGGCGATAAAGGCCGCCGTGTAGATGACCAGGCCGAACAGCAGCGCAGCGTACTCCGGCGTGAGGGTCTCGCCGCCTTCGATCCGGCTCACGACGGTTTCGCCGCTGGGGAGTTCGCGCGTTTGCGGCGCGGGTAGGGTCAACGTGATCGGTTGCGCGCCGACGGCTACCCACCCGATGGCCGCGAAGACGAGGGCGGTCAGCAGCGCAGGGCCGAACCGGTTTGTGGGCCGACCGGTGCGTTCCTGTTCTCGTGTGCGGGTATACCACACGAACCCGGCGGCCACTACGCCCAGCAACACATAAAGAAACCAGGTGGAAAAGGTCGCGGAGAAGATGACCGCTGGCATCACCAGGCCCCGGTTGCTCAGGTAGATCGGGCCGGGCAACTCAACCGGGCCGTCGCGCAAGGTCGGGAGCGCGAGAAAGACACCCAAGTAAATGAAAAACAACTGCACGAGTAGCGGCGTGTTCTGCAAGATTTCAATATAAACGAGGGCGATGTTCTTCACCAGCCAGTTGGACGATAGCCGCGCCACGCCTACGATCACACCCAGAAGAGTCGCCAGCGCCAACCCCACGCTGACGACGCGCAGGGTGTTGACCAGCCCTACGCGGAAGGCGTCAGCGAACGAGTTCTCGCGGGTGAACGCCGGCCCTTCCAGAATTTCAAAACCGGCAACGCGCCGAAGAAAGTCGGCGTTGGGCAGGATACCCGCATTCGCGAGCGCGGTGAGCATGTTGTTGAGCAGCGCGACGCCCACCGCCACCACCGCCACCGCAAAAACGACCTGTATGACGACGACCAGGACCCGGATGTCTCGCCACAGGGGGATCGGTTGATGCACCGATGCATCAAAGGTGGACGGTTTTCGTACTTCCATTGTTCGGGCCTATGATTGGGGTCGGCCACCACGTGAGATGTAGGGGCACGGCAGCCTGTCCCCGTTAAGGGGATGCCGCGCCCCTATTGTCGATCAAGGATAACGTCGCGTTTAGCGCCAGGCCGGCGGATAGAGCGCGCCGCCATCCTTCCAAAGGGCGTTCAGGCCGCGCGCCTCCAGGCCAATGGGCGCAAGGTTGCGCTCGTAAATCTCGGCGTAGTTGCCGACCTGCGTGATGACCTGGACCATGAAGTCGTTGCTCAGGCCGAGCTTCGCGCCGAGTTCCTCTTCCAGGCCCAGGAAGCGCCGGATTTCGGGGTTCTCGCTACTCATGAAGTCCTGGATGTTCTGCGAGGTGATGCCGAACTCCTCAGCCTGCATCGTGCCCCAGGTGATCCAGTTCACCACGTCGGCCCACTTCGGGTCGCCCTGGAGATACACCGGCCCCAGCGGTTCCTTCGACATGACATCGGGCAGGATGGTGTAGACCGATGGGTCGGCGGCGGCGGAGCGCAGGCTGGCAAGCTGCGACTTGTCGGAGGTCAGCCCGTCGCAGCGCGCCTCCTCCAGGCCGCGCAGCGTGGCTTCGCCCGTGTCATAGACGACCGGCTCGTAGGTCAGGCCGCGCAAGGCGAACTGGTCGGCCAGGTTCAGTTCGGTGGTGGTGCCGGCGAGCACGCAGATGGACGTGCCGTCCATGTCGTCGATGGAGGCGTAGCCATCGGCGATACGGACCATCATGCCCTGGCCGTCATAGAACGTAGTCGGGCCGTAGTCCATGCCGTTCTCGGTGTCGCGGGTCAGGGTGTGCGTGGTATTGCGGATCAGCACGTCCACCGCGCCGGTCTGCACCGCCGTGAGGCGCTCCTGCGCGGTCAGCGGCACGAACTGGACTTTGGTCGCGTCGCCGAGCACGCCGGCGGCAATCGCGCGACAGAATTCAGGGTCAAAGCCGGTGACCTCGCCGGTGTCGGCGTCGATGTAGCCGAAGCCGGGCAGGACGTTGTTCACGCCGCAGATGAGCGTGCCGCGCGCAATGACGCGATCCAGGATGCTCTCCGCTTCCTGGCCCGACACCGCACCAGCGGTCAATAAGACGCTCAACACCACCATGCCGGCGATGAGCATGAAGTAACGGTTGCGAGACATGTCTTCCTTTCCTCCTTCAAGCGAAGCAAGTGAGATGGCGCAATGAACTTGGGGCAAGCCGCCCCGCTATGGGTATGCTTGTCTAAAATGCGATGCACCTCCCTTCGTCTGTCGCAGGCCGGGGCCTGAAATACATAAACGCAACCGTCGCACCCCATCAGCCGTGCTGTGTTGCCAGGGTCGTTATGCAGTTTGGCGTGCGGCTCTTACGAGTTGCGGACTCTCGCCAGGGAAGAAGTAAGCCCCGGTTTCCCCTCACCAATAAGGATACCGCTTGCAATCTAGCACGTCAACGCGAGAATGTCAAACCTTTTCGGGAGGGCTTTCCGGTCCTCATGAAATATGTGCCGCGATGCTGTGCAGGTTGATAATCCCCACCAGGCGGCGATCTGGGGGCGGGCGCAGCGCACCGCGTTGCTGATCGCGCTGGGTCTCCGCGCGGCCAGGCGCCGGGCAAGAGCGCATGGTATGCGGTGTTGAGCCAATATGAGAACCGGGAAGCCCTACGCTCAAGGCTTGTCTATTCTACTGGTGCAGGTAAGATTCCTCAAGCAGGCTTAAGTCCTTCGCGTCGAAACATCAGGACCGCTTAGCGAATGTAGAGGAGCAACCCCAATGACCGAGCAAATGCGCGTGGCGATCGGCCAATTCAACGAACTGACTCACGAGCGGCTGACGTTTGCCAAGCAGCTTGGCGTCAGCGGCGTCCAGTTGAACACGCCGCTTCTCCCTGCCGATGCGGGCTACTGGCAGCTGTCCGACCTGATCTGGCTCAAGCGGCGGGTTGAAGACTATGGCCTGCGCCTCGAAGCGCTAGAAAACGTGCCGATTCAGTTCCTCGACACGATTATGTTGGGACTGCCAGGCCGCGACGAGAAGATCGAGAATTACCAGAAGACTCTCCGCAACCTCGGCAAGGCCGGCATCCCCATCCTGGGATACAACTGGATGCCAAACGGCGTGTGGCGCACATCTCGCACGACGCCGGGGCGTGGTGGCGCGCTCGTCACGGCGTTTGAGATGTCGCAGGCCGGTCGGGCCGAGCAGATTCTCGGTTCGAACCTGCTGGAACAGGTCAAGGACCGCGCTGTTACCGCCGCCGAAATGTGGGATAACTACATCTATTTCATGAAGGCGGTCATCCCGGTGGCTGAGGAAGCCGGCGTCAAGCTGGCGCTGCACCCGGATGACCCCCCGGTGCCAGTGTTAGGCGGGATCGCGCGGCTGTTCTTCAATGTCGAAGGGTTCAGGCGCGCGATGGAAGCGGTGCCCAGCCCCAACAGCGGCATTGACTTCTGCCTGGGGTGCTTCTCGGAAATGGGGGGTGGAAAGGGCCTGATCGAAGCCGTTCGTTATTTTGGAGAGCGCGGCAAAATCTTCTACGTGCATTTCCGCGACGTGCAGGGCGGTGCGGATGCGTTCCAGGAGTGCTTTCTGGGCGAGGGCAACTACGATCCGGTGGAAGTGATGTGCACGCTCAAGGCGGTCGGCTTTACCGGCTTCATCCTCGATGACCACGTCCCGCATATGATCGACGATACCGAGTGGAACCATCGTGGACACGCTCACGCGACCGGATACATTGCCGGGCTGCTTTCCGCGATCAACAAGTTGTGCTAATCCGGCGAGAAGAGTTTTGTTGACGCCATTTTGCCGCTGGGGTTAACGTATTGGGTTTGCGACGTAGCGTTGGGCGGCGGTGTAACGAGGAATCGGGATGCAGCGCTCAGGGTAGCTTAACAGGCTAGCTTGGTCATGTGAGAGCGCCCCGCTTGCGACCTGGGCAGGGGGCTGAGAATGTGTTTGAAAAGGTCGCCCTTGCTTCCCCTCACCCCTAAATCCCCTCTCCCACAAGGGGAGAGGGGATTATAAACCCAGATTTGGGGTATCTTTGCCCCCTCTCCCGTCATACGGGAGAGGGG
>DAOTXU010000377.1:0-10705 GCA_034435135.1 Anaerolineae bacterium
AGTTTAACCACCTGCTCGAATGCGGCCCGGCCTCGCCCTATGTGGACTGGTTTACGGTCGAGTCGTGGCCGGTGAACGCTTACGACCCAAAGGCGAAGAAGCCGAATTACAGGGCGTGGTGGAACCTGTTCGCGCTGCCCAAGTTCAACACGAACACACCCGCCGTCCGCGAGTTCCTGTTCGGCGTCGCGGAGCGCTGGGTGCGCTTCGGCATCGACGGCTGGCGGCTGGATGTGCCCTTCGAGATCGACGACGACTCTTTCTGGCGGGAGTTCCGGCGGCGTGTGAAGGCGGCCAACCCGGAGGCGTACATCGTCGGCGAGCTGTGGGACGAGGCGCAGCGCTGGCTACAGGGGGATCAGTTCGACGCGCAGATGAACTACCTCTTCGCGCGGGCGGCGATCGGCTTCTTCGGCGCGGAGACGTTGAGCGGCCTCAATCACGGCCCTTATAAAATTGAAAGGCTCAGCGCCGCCGCCTTTGGAAAGGCGCTCCAGCGCATGGTCGCCATTTACGACTGGCAGATTGTGCTCGCCCAGATGACGATGCTCGGCAGCCACGACACGCCGCGCACGCTGACCATGGTCAGCGCCGACGCGACCGCGCTCAAGCTCGCGTTCCTATGTATGATGACCCTGCCCGGCGCGCCGTGCCTCTACTACGGCGACGAGTTGGCCCTGGAGGGCGGCCCCGATCCAGGGTGCCGCTGCGCCATGCCCTGGGACCGACTCGACGCGCTCAAGGGCGATTTGTGGCACTATATCAAAGCCGCCATCGCGCTGCGGCGCGCGCATCCGGTGCTACGGCGGGGCACATTTGAAGTACTCTACGCGCAGGGGAGCGTGATTGTCTATCGGCGCGCGCTCGATGATGCGCAGGCGGTGATTGTTTTGAATGCAGGTCGGGAAGCGGCTATCGTTACTCCGCCCGCCAGGGGCTTGCACGCGGTCGCGTTCGGGGAACCGTCGGCCCTGACCTTTGCCGAAAGCGGAATCCAAATCACTGCGCCAGCGCGGTCCGGCGTAGTATTGATCTAGCGGTTATGGCTCGTGTGTGAAACCATTACTCGGCGGACACGGCACACCGTGTCCCTACATCAATAACGTTGTCCTGTGTAAGGGCACGGCGTGCCGTGCTCTCGCCATACAGAAAAGGAGAGCGACATGGGAGAGAAAAAGTACGCAATCGGCGTCGATTTCGGCACCGAGAGTGGGCGCGCGGTGCTGGTGGACGTGTCGGATGGCGCGGAGGTCGCCACGTCAGTCTTTGCCTATTCTGACGGTGTGATCGACGACAGGTTGCCCCGCACCAACATCAAGCTGCCGCCTGACTGGGCGCTCCAGAACCCGATGGACTACATCGAGACGTTCAGGCACACCATCCCGGCGGTGCTCCGGCAGAGCGGCGTCGATCCGGCGGACGTCATCGGCGTGGGGATCGACTTCACCGCGTGCACGATGATGCCCACCCTCAAGGACGGGACGCCGCTCTGCGCGCTGCCGCAGTGGAAGGACAACCCGCACGCCTGGGTCAAGCTATGGAAACACCACGCCGCCCAGCCTGAAGCGGACAAGATCAACGAGACGGCGCGGGCGCGCGGCGAGAAGTGGTTGCCCATCTACGGCGGCAAGATCAGCTCGGAGTGGTTTTTCAGCAAGGTGTTGCAAATCCTCGACGAAGCGCCGGAGGTGTACGAGGCCGCCGACCGGCTCATCGAGGGAGCGGATTGGGTGGTCTGGCAACTCACCGGGGAGGAGACGCGCAACCTGTGCACCGCCGGCTACAAGGCCATCTGGCAGAAAAAGGAGGGCTTCCCCAGCCGGGAGTACTTCGCCGCGCTCGCCCCGCGCCGGGCCGACGTGGTGGACACGAAGATGAGCCGCGACATTCACCCGCTGGGCGCGCGCGCCGGCGGCCTGACCCAAGAGGCTGCAAAGTGGACCGGCCTTAAGCCGGGGACGGCGGTCGCCATCGCCAACGTGGACGCACACGTCACGGTGCCGGCGGCGACGGTCACCGAACCGGGGCGCATGGTGATGATTATGGGCACCTCCATCTGCCATATGGTGCTTGGCAGGGAGCGCAAAGAGGTCGAGGGGATGTGCGGCGCGGTCGAAGACGGCATCATCCCCGGCTTCTACGGCTTCGAGGCCGGGCAGAGCGGCGTAGGCGACATCTTCGCGTGGTTCGTCGATCACGCCGTGCCGCCGGAGTATCACGAGGCGGCGAAGCAGCGCGGCGTCGATCTGCACGCGCTGCTTGAAGCAGAAGCGGCCAGACTCAAGCCGGGCGAGAGCGGCCTGCTGGCGCTGGACTGGTGGAACGGCAACCGCAGCGTGCTGGTGGATGTGGACCTGACCGGGCTGCTGGTCGGCGCGACGCTGGCGACGACCGCGCCGGAAATCTATCGCGCGCTGATCGAGGCGACGGCGTTCGGCACGCGCATGATTATTGAGGCGTTTGAGAAGAACGGCGTCGCGGTCAACGAGATCGTCGCGGCGGGCGGCCTGCCGGAGAAGAACAAACTGCTGATGCAGATTTACGCCGACGTGACCGGTCGCCCGTTCAAGGTGGTGGCGAGCGCGCAGGCCCCGGCGCTCGGCTCGGCGATGCATGGCGCGGTCGCGGCGGGCAAGGCCGCCGGTGGCTACGACTCCATCGTCGAGGCGGCGCAGCACATGGCGCATCTCAAGGACGAGATGTATACGCCGATCCCGGAGCACACGGCGGTCTACGACAAGCTCTACGCCGAGTACGTCACATTGCATGACTACTTCGGGCGCGGGCAGAACAACGTGATGAAGCGCCTCAAGGCGATGCGCGCGGAGATATTGGCGAGGAAGTAACGAGGTTTGCGGTAAAATCCTGGGTAGGGCACAGCAACCTGTCCCTTCCAGGGGAATACTGTGCTCCCTACTCACTGCGGTCAGGATAACGAGGCTTTTTTTGAGTGAAACAAACCATCTTCGCGGCGTGATCTGGGACCTGGACGGCGTGCTGCTCGACAGCTATGATGCGCACCTGCACACGTGGCAGCAGGCGTTGGGCGAGCACGGGATCCCGTTCAACCGGCAGGTGTTCACAAGCACGTTTGGGATGAACAACCGCGCCGTGACGAAACTCTGGCTGGGAAACCGCTGGACGCCAGCGCTCGCGGAGGAAATTGCCGGGCGGAAGGAAACACTGTATCGGGAGGAAGCGAGACGCAAATCGAAGGCGATGCCCGGCGCGCGCGACTGGCTCGCCCGGCTCCAGCGCGCCGGCTGGCGGCAGGCGTTAGGTAGTTCCGCCCCATGGGCGAACATCGACGTGGTGCTCGATGCGCTGGACATCCGCCGCTACCTGGACGCAGTGTGCTCCGGGCACGACGGCCCCTCCAAACCCGACCCGACTCTGTTCCTCAACGCGGCGCGCGAGATCGGCGTAGGCCCGGCGCGGTGCGTGGTGGTCGAAGATGCGCCCGCCGGGGTTGCAGCGGCGCGCGCCGCCGGGATGCGTTGTATCGCCGTGACGACTACACACCCGGCGGGGGCGCTTTGCGCGGCTGATGTGATTGCGCCAGGGCTGGATGTGCTGCCGGCCGACGTGTTTGATCGACTGATGCAGGACGTTGACTGATTCTTGTAGGGGCGGGCTGCTGTGCCCCTGCTATTGATCTTACGGACCGCTCGCAGATAGACGCAAGGAGATTTCACCATGACGCAACAAACGACGCTCGGTTTGATTGTCGGCAACCGGGGGTTCTTCCCCAGCCACCTGTGCAAGACGGGCCGTGAGCAGGTGTTGCGCGTCTTGCAAGAAGAGGGCTTCAAAGTTATCGCGCTCGGCGAGAACGACACCGAGTACGGCTCGGTGGAGAGCCTGAAGGACGCGCACAAGTGCGCCGACCTGTTCAAGCAGCACGCCGGCGAGATCGACGGCATCCTGGTGACGCTGCCCAACTTCGGCGACGAGCGCGGGGTGGCGAACACCATCCGCTTCTCGGGGCTGAACGTGCCGGTGCTGATCCACGCCTTCCCGGACGACCCCAAGAAGATGGACATCAAGAACCGGCGCGACAGCTTTTGCGGCAAGATGTCGGCGTGCAACAACCTGTACCAGTACGGCATCCCCTACACGCTGACCGCGCTGCATACCGTCGATCCCGATCACGAGAGCTTCCGCGCCGACTTGCGCAAGTTCGCGGCGACATGCCGCGTCGTCAAGGGGCTGCGCGGCGCGCGCTTTGGGATGGTGGGCGCGCGACCGGCGGCGTTCAACACCGTGCGCTACAGCGAGAAGATGCTGGAGCGCGCGGGCATCAGCGTGGAGACGCTCGACCTCTCCGAGGTTTACGGCAGGGCCAACGCGCTCAGCGACGACGACCCCGCCGTAAAAGCCAAGCGCGCCGAGATCGAGGCGTATATCCCCACGCGGGGTATCCCCAGCGAGTCGCTCAACAAGATGGCGCGCTTCGGCCTGGTGATGCAGCGCTGGATGGAAGCTGGCGAGTTGGTGGCGACAGCGGTGCAGTGCTGGACCTCAATGGAAGAGTACTTCGGCGTCGTGCCCTGCACGCTGATGAGTATGCTCAGCAACAGCCTGCTGCCGAGCGCGTGCGAGACTGACATCGCCGGCGCGGTGGGCATGTACGCGATGGCGCTGGCCTCCGGTAAGCCGAGCGCGCTCGTGGACTGGAATAACAACTACGGCGACGACCCGAACAAGGGCGTAGTGTTCCACTGCTCCAACCTGCCTAAGGACGTGTTCGTCGCGGACATCCCGGTGATGAACTACCAGGAGATCATCGCCGGCACGGTGGGACGCGAGCGCACTTACGGCACGATCTACGGGCGCGTGAAGGCGGAACCGTTCACCTACTGCCGCGTGTCCACCAACGAGTTCAGCGGCGAGATTTGGGCCTATGTGGGCGAGGGCGTGTTCACCAACGACCCCATCGACACGTTCGGGGGCTACGGCGTGGTGGAGGTCCCCAACTTCCAGAAGTTGCTGAGCTACATCTGCGCGAACGGCTACGAGCACCACACCGCGGTGAACCAATCGCTGGTGGCCGAGCCGGTATACGAGGCGATGAGCAAGTACCTGGGCTGGAACGTCTACTACCACAAGGGCTAAAGCGCGTTTTTAGGCCTGAGAGATGTCTCTCGTAGGGGCACGGCACGCCGTGCCCCCCTGCTTTTTCCGGTAGAATGTGGGCGCGACCGATGAATTCGGGGACCGGTCTTCACGGGTGGTAGCTGGTACGTGGTCATGAACGCGCGCGCGCAAACGCTTATCGCTGCGCTGATGGTCTGCCTGGCGCTGGTGATATTCGTCGGCGGGGTCGTGTGGAGTCTCAACACGCCGATGACGTTTACCCTGGCGACGGTTGCACTCGCGCTTGGTACCGCGTTGCTCGCGTTGGGGTTGCTGGCGTTAGCGTGGATCGTCGCGCTGCTGATTCTCAGAAGCCAGGGACGCGCTGCGCTCAGCGCCCGCTGGCTGATCCTCGGCTTGCTGGCGATGGGCCTGTCGGTTGTCGCGCTGTGGTCGGCGTTAAGCATCCGTTCGTTGCCGCTGCACGAGTGGGGCGTCGCTCTGGAATTGCTGGGGCTGCTGTCCCTGCTGGGCGCGCTGTTGAGTCCGGTGCTGGGCTTGCTCGCGCTGGGCGTGTTGGTGATCGACGCGGCGGAGGCGAAACCCCCGCTGATGGATGACTCGCTGCCGGCTTACTGGTCGGCGGCGCGGCTGACCGCCGAGGAGGTCGCCCGCGAGAGGGTCGAAACCGCCGAAGCGCCTCTCCCGGCGGCGGTTGGCGAGGGTATCGCGTCCGATGACCTGACGCAGATCAAAGGCATCGGGCCGAAGACGGCGGCGGCGCTGGCTACAGGCGGGATAACGACGTTTAAAGCGTTGGCGTCGGCGCGCCGCGAGGATATTGTGCGCATCCTGCGCGAGGCGGGCGTCCGCGCCGGGGATGTGGATTCCTGGCGCGGGCAGGCGTCTCACGCCGCGCGTGGCGAATCGCTGGAGGAAAAGCCGGGCGGCGAGGCGGCGTAGATTAGCGTTGCCTACAGCCCCCAAACTGGAGGCGTCAACGTGCAAGCGGCTTCGAACGATCACCCCGATACCCCATAAGAATCGGCCTTCGTGTACCTGATTCGGCGCGGAGGCCGGCTAGAGAGCCAAACCGATCGCCACCTGGGCGTCGTTTTCACACTGAAGTGATTCAAGCTTTTGAGCCAACGACCGCGGTGCGCGTGGCGCTTGTCGTGTTGGCGGACACCTCACCCCCCCCGTCCCCCTCTCCCGGCTACGCCGGACTATAGCCGCAAGCGGAGAGGGGGGGTCGAGCCGCAGGCGAGATGGGGGTGAGGTAGAGAAAGGCCTTAGCACGGCTAGCTGTTGGCGTAAGTTTGAATCAGTTCACTGAAAACGCGGCTTGATCTTCTGAACGAAGTGGGGTTTGAGGTTCAGCTTATGGAAGCTGAGGGGAAAGCGCCAATGTTGATCGGGGTCGAGCCTCGCTGATATGACCGGCAAGACACCATCGAGTGGAATCAAAAAGCCCCGCCGTGCGAAACTGCGGGGCTTGTGTGTTAATCGCGCACGCGATCGCTGCCGAGGCCGAGCAGACCCAGGCCGAGCTTGGGCGCGCGGGCCTTCTCCTCGTCCTTGCCGAAGCGGATCACCTCGCCGTTGTCGTCGATGGCTTCGACCGCCAGGCCGAGGCTCTGTAGCTCCTTAACCAGCACGCGGAAGCTGGCCGGGACGCCCGGCTCCTCGATGGGTTCGCCCTTGACGATGGCCTCGTAAGTCTTGACACGGCCCTGCACGTCGTCGGACTTGACCGTGAGCATCTCTTGCAGGGTGTATGCCGCGCCGTAGGCCTCCAGCGCCCATACTTCCATTTCGCCGAAGCGCTGGCCGCCGAATTGCGCCTTGCCGCCGAGCGGCTGCTGCGTCACCAGGCTGTAGGGGCCGGTGGAACGCGCGTGCACCTTGTCCTCGACCAGGTGTGCCAGCTTGAGCATGTGAATCACGCCGACGGTCACCGGGTGGTCGAAGGGTTCGCCGGTTTTGCCGTCGTAGAGGATTTGCTTGCCATAGATCGGCACGGGCCGGCCGGTGGTGAACATCACGGTGTCGGCCAGGCGCTTGAGCGCCTCGTCGTCGAGATCCTGGCCCACCTCCATATCCAGGTCGGCCTGCGCGAGGGTGCGCGCGATCCACAGGCGCAGGGCAACCCGCCGCGCGGCTAGGTCGCGGCGCTCACGCTCGGCAAGCGGCAGGGTTTCCTCGCCGAAGTCGAGTACGTCGTCCGGCATATAGCCCTGCTCGCGCAGCCATTCGCGCAGCGCCGCGCGCCGCGCGTAGACCTGATCCAGCGCCAGTTGGTCCCGATCATACTCCGGGCGTGCGCCCAACCACTCGTCGATGTACAACGTGCGCAGTTCGGCGTCGTCCTCAATCGATTCGGGGTCGTAGTTGTTGGCTCTGACCCATTCCCACGCGCGCTCGGTGATATCCTTCCACGCCGTGTCGATCAACCAGACCCGGCCCAGTTCGGCCTCGATTTCAAGCTCGGTCGCGCCGTCAAACACAGGGGTGATGGCGCGGAAACCCAGCCGGCTGGCCGCCCAGCCGAGGTGCGTCTCCAACACTTGGCCGAGATTCATGCGGCCCGGCACACCGGTCGGGTTGAGGATGATCTGGACCGGAGTGCCGTCCTCAAGAAAAGGCATATCCTCGATCGGCACCACCTGGGAGATCACGCCCTTGTTGCCATGCCGGCCGGCCATCTTGTCGCCCTGGGTGAGCTTGCGCCGTTGCGCCACACTGACGCGCACCATCTGGTCCACGCCGGCGGGCAGGTCACGGTGCTCCTCGCGGGTGAAGATGGTCACGTCCACGACCTTGCCCTTCTCACCGTGCGGCAGGCGCAGTGAGCTATCTTTCACCTCGCGCGCTTTCTCGCCGAAGATGGCGCGGAGCAGCTTCTCCTCCGGCGAGAGTTCCTTCTCGCCCTTCGGGGTGATCTTGCCCACCAGGATGTCATTAGGCCCCACCTCCGCGCCGATGCGCACGATGCCGCGCTCGTCCAGGTCTTTGAGCGCGTCGTCGCCGACGTTAGGGATGTCGTAGGTGATCTCTTCGGGGCCGAGCTTGGTGTCGCGCGCTTCGACTTCGTGCTTTTCGATGTGGATCGACGTGAACTTGTCTTCGCGCACCAGTTCCTCGCTGATGAGCAGCGCGTCCTCGTAGTTGCCGCCTTCCCATGAGAGGAAGACGCACAACACGTCGTGACCAAGCGCCAGGTTGCCGTTGACGGTCGAGGAGCTGTCGGCGATCACGTCGCCGCGCTTGATGCGCTGCCCCTTGACGACAACCGGGCGCTGGTCGATGCACGTAGACTGGTTCGAGCGGCTGAACTTGCGCAGCCGGTACACGCGCTCGCTGCCGCCGTCAGCGCGCACCACGACCTGGTCACCCTCCACACTCAAAACCTCGCCATCCACATCCGAGACAATGACCTGCCCGGAGTCGTGGGCAGCCTGCGCCTCCATGCCGGTGCTGACCACCGGGATGTCAGGCTGAAGGAGCGGGACCGCCTGACGTTGCATGTTGGATCCCATCAGCGCGCGGTTGGCGTCGTCGTGTTCGAGGAACGGGATCAGCGCCGCCGAAATGCCGACGATCTGCCGGGGCGCGACATCCATATAGTCGATGCGCTGCGCCGGCACAAACAGGAAGCGCTGGCTGAAACGCGCCGAGATGCGCTCTTCGGCAAACTGGTCCAGTTCATCCAACGGCGCGTTGGCCTGGGCGATGGTGTAGCGGTCCTCTTCGTCGGCGGAGAGATACGCGATCTCCGGCGAGACGAAGGGCGGCACCGGTATCTTCTCGACGCCCGCGTCCAGCAACTTGCGGGCCAGTTCACGGTCGATGGGCGTGTCGGCCCTGGCGATGACCTCGCCGGTGGCGGGGTGCGTCACATCCTCGCGCAGGCGGCGGCCCAGCAGGCGCTCGTCGTCCGGCGGGAGCGAGCGCAGCACCTTGCGATACGGCGTCTCGATGAAGCCGTATTCGTTGACGCGCCCATAGGAAGCCAGACGCCCGATCAGGCCGATGTTGGGGCCTTCCGGCGTCTCGATGGGGCAGATGCGGCCATAGTGGCTGTGGTGCACGTCGCGCACATCAAAGCCGGCGCGCTCGCGCCGCAGGCCGCCCGGTCCCAACGCCGAGAGCGTGCGCTTGTGGGTCAGTTCGGCGAGCGGGTTGGTCTGGTCCATGAACTGCGAGAGCTGGCTGGACCCGAAGAACTCGCGGATGGCGGCGACGATGGGGCGGATGTTGACGAGGTTGATGGGGGTTAGCTCGGCACTCTCGCGGATGGACATGCGCTCGCGCACCACGCGCTCGGTGCGGCGCAGGCCGACGCGCAGCTTGTTCTGGATCAGTTCGCCGACGGTCTTAACGCGGCGGTTGCCCAGGTGGTCGATGTCGTCGGGGTCGGCCACCCCGTTGTTAATCTGGATCATGCGCTCAACCAGCTTCACCAGGTCGAAGCTGGTGACGGTGCGGTGGGTGCGCGGGATTTTGTCGTCGATGCGCAGGCGCTGGTTGAGCTTATAGCGCCCGACGCGCTCCAGGTCGTAGCGCCGCTGATCGAAGAGTTGCTGCTCCAGGTATTCACGGGCGTTGTCGAGGGTGGGCGGGTCGCCAGGGCGCATCCGCTTGTAGAATTCCAGCAGCGCGACCTCGGCGATGGTCATGTCGCCGCGCGTCAATACGGTCCAGTCCGGCTCCTGCTTGAGGGTGGATTCGATATAAGGGTGGTCAGGGTCGTTGTCCACCTCGGCGTACAGGGCGATCAGTTCCTCGGAGGTGCCTTCTTGGATAGGCTTTTCGCCTCCCCAACTGTCGTTGACAGCGGCCAGCGCCCGCAACAGCACGGTCACGGGGACCGTGCGCTTGCGGTTGAACTTGATGGTGATGTAGTCGGACTTGCGGGTCTCGAACTCCATCCACGCGCCGCGATCCGGCACGAGCTTGGCGGTGGCGAGCAAGCGCCCGGTGACGCGGTCCTCCTCGGCGTCGAAATAGACGCCGGGCGAGCGGATCAACTGGCTGACGACGACGCGCTCGGTGCCATTGATGATGAACGTGCCGTTCTCGGTCATCAGCGGGAAGTCGCCCAGGAAGATCTCGGAGGTGATGACCTCCTCGCCGGCCTCCCGGTTGACCAGGGCCACGCGCACATACATCGGCGCGGCGAAGGTCATATCGCGTTCCAGGCAGGTTTCTTCGTCGTACTTCGGTTCCTCGAACCAATAGTCGAGGCCGAACTGTTGCGCTTCGGGGCTGTTGCCGGGGAAATAGAGCTTGAGGTTGCCGTTGAAGCTTTCGATAGGGCTGATCTCGTCGAACAGCTCCCTGAGACCTTCGCGCTTGAACCATTCGAACGAGTTGAGCTGGACTTCAATCAAAGACGGCAGTTCCAGCACGTCGCTGGTACGCGCATAGTTCTTTACTCTGGTCATCATACTCCCCATGAAAGATGCCCTAAACTGAGCAGTGGCAGCCGTGCTTGATAGGGAACTGATTCAAACTTACGCCAACCGGTGGCCGTGCTAAAGCCTTTCTCTACCTCACCCCCGTCTCGCCTGCGGCTCGACACCCCCTCTCCGCGTGCGGCTATAGTCCGGCGTAGCCGGGAGAGGGG
>DAOTXU010000378.1:0-12037 GCA_034435135.1 Anaerolineae bacterium
CCCCCTCTCCGCGTGCGGAGAGGGGGACGGGGGCTATAGTCCGGCGAAGCCGGGGTGAGGTAAAACCATCGAACAACTGTCCGATGTCCGGTAGCTAGACCTTTGTCCGACTAGCGCAAATGGGCGAAAAGGGGTAAGCTATAGACTAAGGAAAAGCCGGGATGTCCCGGCTGCGGGTTCGACCCCCGGAAGTTTTTACATTACCCCCGGCGACGGGCCGGCGCGTGGGTTCGAGGCCCACAGGGGGCGTGAACGTCCACAGGAGGGCGTTTTGTACGGCAACGTTCTTCTACTCAACGGCAGTACGTGGGAGCCGATTGACATCGTATCGGTGCCGCGAGCCATCAACCTGGTGCTGGCCGACAAGGCCGTTGTCGTCGAGGAGAGCGGGCGGGTGCTCCGGACGGTGCGGAGCACCTTTCCGGTGCCGTCGGTGATCGCGCTGCGCTCATACATCAACGTGCCCCGGCGGGGCGCGCGCTGGAGCCGGCGCGGCGTGCTCATGCGCGATAATTTCACGTGCGTGTATTGCGGCGTGCAACCCGGCGACCTGCAACACGGTAAGATGCTCCGCAAGCAGGACTTCACTGTCGATCACATCCTGCCCAAGTCGCGCGACGGCGTGGACGGCTGGACCAACACCGTGTGCGCGTGCTATTCGTGCAACCACCGCAAAGGCAACCGGATGCCCTCCGAGGTGGGCATGAAGATGCGTTGGGAGCCGAAGATACCGCGCACCAGCTACCTGGTGATCTCGGTCGGCAGCGGACCGGAAGCCTGGAAGAAGTACATCGAGTTCTAGACGGCTCCGGCGCACCACCATCGCCCGTCTGCGAGTATCCTACCGGTTTCCAATCGCCTGGTAGGGGTGGATCAGCAACCCCTCATGTCGCCCTTCGTCGCTGACCTGCTGAACTGGTTCCGCGCCCATGCCGCCGACCTCCCCTGGCGGCGCACCCGCGACCCCTACGCCGTCTGGCTCTCCGAGATCATGCTTCAGCAGACGCAGGTCGTCGCCGTCGCAGGCTACTACGCGCGCTTCCTGGCGCGCTTCCCCACCGTCGCGGCGCTGGCCGCCGCCCCGCGCGACGCTGTGCTCAAGGCGTGGGAGGAGCTGGGTTACTACAACCGGGCGCGTAACCTGCACCGCGCCGCGCAGATCGTGGTGGACGAACACGGCGGCCAACTGCCGCGTTCTGCCGAGGCGTTGCAGAAGCTCCCCGGCGTCGGGCGCTATACCGCCGCCGCAATCGCCAGCATCGCGTTCGGCGAGGACGCCGCCGTGCTTGACGGCAACGTGATCCGCGTGCTGGCGCGGCTGTACGACATCGCCGACGACGTGAGCGAACCCGCGACGCGCGCCCGTCTGTGGGCGCTGGCGGAGTCGCTCGTCCCGCCGGGCCAGGCAGGGGACTACAACCAGGCCTTGATGGAACTGGGGCGCGTGATCTGCAAGCCGCGCCGCCCGCGCTGTGAGGCGTGCCCGGTGCAGGCGGGCTGCGCCGCGTATGCGGCGGGCGTGCAAGGGGAGCGCCCGGTCCGGCGGCGCAAGGCTGCCGCTCCCCATTACGACGTGGCGGCTGGCGTGATCTACGGCAAAGACGCCAACGCAGGCCGCGTCCTCATCGCGCAACGCCCACCCGACGGGCTGCTCGGCGGGCTGTGGGAGTTCCCCGGCGGCAAGCAGGAGCCGGGCGAGACCCTGCCGGGGGCGCTGGCGCGCGAACTCGGCGAGGAGTTGGGCATCGCGGTCGAAGTAGGTGAACTGCTGGTGCAGGTGAAGCACGGCTTCACGCACTTTCGCATCACGCTGCACGCCTACGAGTGCCGGCACGTGGGCGGCGAGCCGGCGGCGCGCGGCGTGGCCGACTTCGCATGGGTGACGCTCGACGAGATAGACGCTTACGCCTTCGCCGCAGCCGACCGGCGCATCATCCAGGAGCTGCGTGAGCGACCCCATCGCCTGCTTTGATCGATGGGCGCGGGCAGCCTGCGCGTGGTAAGATGGGGAGAGATCGCCAACACATCACAGACAGTGAGGAGAAACCATGCGCATCGTCATCATCGGCGGCACGGGGCACATCGGCACGTACCTGGTCCCGCGTTTGCTGCTCAAGGGGCACGAAGTCATCGTCGTCAGCCGGAACCAGCGCCAGCCCTACCATGCGGGACCGGAGTGGGCGCGCGTGCAGATGATTGAGATCGACCGCGAGCGCGAAGAACAAACCGGCTCGTTCGGGCCGATGATCCGCGCGCTGGGGGCGGACGTGGTGATCGACCTGATCTGTTTCACGCTCGAAAGCGCGCGGGCGCTGGTCGAGGCATTGCGCGGTGGCGTGCGCCACTTCCTGCACTGCGGCACGATCTGGATTTACGGGCATAGCGAGGTCGTCCCCACGACCGAAGATATGCCGCGCAAGCCGTTCGGCGAGTACGGCGTCCAGAAGGCGGCGATTGAGGCGTACCTGCTAGATGAAGCGCGGCGGAACGGCTTCCCGGCGACGGCGCTGCATCCGGGGCACATCGTCGGGCCGGGGTGGGCGCCGCTCAACCCCGCCGGGCATTTCAACGTGAAAGTCTTTGAGAAGCTGGCAAAGGGCGAGGAGTTGATCCTGCCTGACATGGGCCTGGCGACCGTGCACCACGTCCACGCCGACGACGTGGCGCAGCTATTTGAGCTGGCGATGACGAGCTGGAGCCAGTCGGTGGGCGAGAGCTTCCACGCCGTCTCGCCGGCGGCGGTGACGCTGCGCGGCTACGCCGAGGCGGTCGCGGGCTGGTTCGGGCGCGAGGCAAATCTCAAGTACCTGCCCTGGGACGAGTGGAAGAAAACGGTCTCCGAAGAGGACGCCAGGGCCACCTACGACCACGTTGCGCACAGCCCGTGCGCCAGCATCGAGAAGGCGCGGCGGCTGTTGGGTTACGCGCCGCGCTATAGCTCGCTTCAGGGCGTGCGCGAGGCGGTGGCGTGGCTGATCGCCAACGGGAAGGTGGATGCGCCGGCGCTGCTCTGATCTTCATAGAGTCGCGTCCACTCAAATCATACCCTACACTGATAACGGCGTTTGTATAACACCGGAGGTGAGGTATGACTCAACACCGCCGAGGCAAATGCCGTGTCTGCGGCGCACCACTCATCATTGCACTGAAACAGATAGAAGTGACGTGAATGTATCCTGGGACCTGTCCTATGACGTTATCGGGAGCAGTGGCAGGGTATACGAACAAATGTGGCAGGTTATTCCCGATGAGGTGAAGTTTGACGGAGAAATATACAATGGCGGCGAGATCACCGGCGCTGTGCTCTACGAACTCTCCAAAACCGAACGGGTTGACATGATCCGGGTTAAGGAGTTATGGAACTTCAGCGTGGATTATATATTCCTCGAAGCGCCAGCAGCACAGCCAATGCCGTGACTGTAGATTCCAGACATTGCATAAGCCCACTTTAAGGTGAAGGCTGTTCAGCGCTGCTGACACTCTCATCGCCTTCTACCATCGCCACGAGCAGCGTCTCCGTCAGTCGCTTCGTCTCCGCGCCCACCTCGCCCGGCGGCCCGACGCAGGCCGGGCAGCCCTCCACGCAGGGGCACGCGCGCACCGTGTCGAGCGCGTCCGCGAGCAACCCCGCGTGTAACTCAAACAGCTTCTCGCTGGAACCCAGCCCGCCCGGCAGGTTGTCGTAGAGCGTGATCGTCGGCGCTTTGGTGAACGCCGCGCGCTGTTCCACGACCACGCCCAGGTCTTCGGGCGCGCACATCAGGTGCAGCGTGCTCAGGTTAAGCAGCACGTTCCCCAGCCCGCTCAGCGCCGAGCGCGTGCGCTGCGCGCCCTCCACCGCGCGGTGGCAGTTCCGGCACAGCGTGACCAGGTTTTCGAGCCGGTTGGCTTCGCGGTAGTGCTCGTTCGCGCCGCGCACGTAGCCGAACTCGCGGAAGGCGCGCAGGTGGTGCACGTCGTGCTGCCGGCCCGCCTCCGCCTCGGAGACGCCGCAGCGCTGGCAGCGGTAGCCGTCGCGGGCGCGGGCGGCGTCGCGCTGCTGCGGCCAGTTGGGGCCGTAGTCGTTGGGCTGGAGAATCACGCCCGCGTCCACCAACTGCGCGGTCAGGTCGGGCGTGAGGTAGAGCCAGTACGCGGTCGTCTCAAACTGCTGCTCCGGCAGGTCGATGTCGCCCTGACTCAGCGTCTCGCTCGTGTAGCGCTTGATGACGCGATAGCCGGTCGCGCGCCAGGTCACGCGCACCGCGCCGTGCGCCTTCACCGTGTCGCCGATCACCGCGCTCGTGTACTCTTCCAGCACGGTCACGTCCGTTGTGGACCGCGCGCGCGTGTAGTAATCCACCTCCACGCGGCGCGCCAGCGCCAGACCGTTGGCCCAGTCCAGCGACTCGATCAGGTATTGCTCGCCCTCGTGCAGGTAAATCGCGCCCTCGTAGACCAGCAGCGGCGCGGTCTCGCGGTCGATCTGGCCGATGGCGCGCGGCTCCGCGTCGGTGATGTCCTGGATCACGATGTTGTGCCCGGTCCCGGTGCGCAAGCTCACGCTGTCTGCGGGGTAGGCGTTGTCGATCCAGCGGAACGCCTCGCCCGCCGCGTGCAGTTCGCCCTCCGCCGCCATCGCTTCGAGCAGTTCGGTCACGTCGCCCAGCGCGCCGAACGACTCGCCGCGCACGAAGGGCAACTCGTAGGCGGCGCAACGCAGGTGGTTGACCAGGATCACCAGGTTGTCGGGGTTAATCAGCCCGTGCTCCGGCGAGCGCTCGAACAGGTAGCGCGGGTGCTGCGCGATGTACTGGTCCAGCGCGTTGGCTGAACACACCAGAATGGCGGCGCTCATCCCTGTGCGCCGCCCCGCGCGCCCGGCCTGCTGCCACGTGCTGGCGATGGTGCCGGGGTAGCCGGCGATCACCGCCGCGCTGAGCTGGCCGATGTCCACGCCGAGTTCGAGCGCGTTGGTCGCCACCACGCCGCGCACCGTGCCGTCGCGCAGCCCGGCCTCGATGGCGCGGCGCTCGCCGGGTAAGTAGCCGCCGCGATAGCCGCGCACGCTCGTTGGATCGCGGTCGTCGGCGGCCAGGCGGTCGCGCAGGTAGCCGAGCATGAGTTCTGTCGTCAGGCGCGTGCGCGCAAAGATCACAGTCTGCACGTCTTCGCTCAGGAACAGGCCCGCCAGCCGCTCGGCTTCGCGGGTGTAGCTGCGGCGGATGCCCATTGCTGCGTCCACGACGGGCGGGTTGTAGATGATGATGTGTTTCTCGCCCTGGGGCGCGCCGTCGTCGTCTACGAGCGTCACCGGCGCTTCGAGCAGCGCCTCGGCGAGTTCGCGCGGGTTGGCGATGGTCGCCGACGCGCAGATGAAGCGCGGGTCGCTCCCGTAGAAGCGGCAGATACGCCGCAACCGGCGCAGCACGTTCGCCATGTGGCTGCCGAACACGCCCCGGTAGGTGTGCATCTCGTCGAGCACCACGTAGCGCAGGTTCTCGAAAAAACCCGCCCAGCGCGTGTGATGCGGCAGGATGCCCTGGTGCAGCATGTCAGGGTTGCTGAGGATGATCCCCCCTTCTTTGCGGATGGACGCCCGCAGCAGCGAGGGCGTGTCGCCGTCGTAGGTGCGGACAGAAAGGTCGGCATCGAGCGCGCGGGCCAGCTCGGCGAGCGCGGCGGCCTGGTCTTGCGCAAGCGCTTTGGTCGGAAAGAGGTACAGGGCGCGCGCTTGCGGGTCGTGCAGGCACGATTGGAGCACGGGCAGGTTGTAGCAGAGAGTCTTGCCGGAGGCGGCGCCCGTGACCACGACGACGTTCTCGCCGCGCAGCGCAGCTTCGACGGCGGCGGCCTGGTGCGTGTACAGCGGCGCGCTGTGAAGTGCGCGCAGCGCGTCGATCAGCGCGCCGTCGAGCGCCGCCGGGAAAGGCGCATAGCGCGCCGGGCGCGCGGGCCGGCGTTCCCAGGCGACGGCGTTGCTCGTGAAATCGGGGGCGGCCCACAGGCGTTCAAGCGCGGTCTCGATGCTCATGGGATGCTCACATGATGCCCAACGATCTGCCGCCTTGGGAAGCCCTCGCGCATGAGCAGCGTGCCCTCTTGCGCCTGGCACAGGAGCGCCAGGAACAGCCCTCGGCGGCGCTCTACGACAGGCGCGCGCTGCACTCCACGCCGGAGATAGGCCTCGCCTTTAGTTCTCGCGGCTTTTTTCCGGCTCGACCGGCTCAACGGTGAGGGTGAGTTTATCGACGGCGGTGATACGCACCTTCCCCCCGGCGCTCACTTTGCCCCCTGCGCTCGTCGCCGCCCAGCGTTCGCCTTCGACAAAGACGGTGCCCTGCGGGTCGAGGTCGGTGCGCGCCTCGGCGATCTGCCCGATCAGCGCCTCTGCGCCGGTGAGCGGCGGGTTGCGCCGCTCGGCCAGCCCGCGCGAGATGAAGAACAGGAAGATGCCGGTCAGAATCGCCGCCTGCGCGATCACCACCGGCAGCGATAGCTCGCCAAAGGGTGTAAGTTCGGGCCGGCTGAACAGGATCACCGCGCCGATGACCAGGCACACCCCGCCGCTGACCGCCAGGATGCCGGTCGTGGCGGGGTTCTGCGCCTCCATAATGAAGAGCACCACCGCCAGCACAATGAACGCGATCCCCAGCCAGTTAATCGGCAGCACGCCCAACCCGTAGAGCGCGAACACCACGCACGCAAAGCCCAGCGTCCCGGCCACCCAACCGCCCGGCGAACTGAACTCGACCACCAGGAGCGTCAGGCCCAGGCTCAACAGCGTGAACACGAGCGTGGGGTCGGTGAGGATGCGCAGCACCTGCTCCAGCGGGGTCAGCGGCAGGGTCTCGACCGCCAGGCCGGCGGTGCGCAGCGTGACCTCCTGGCCCAGCGCCTCCACCGTGTAGCCGTCCAGTTGCGCGAGCAGGTCATCCACGTCCTCGGCGATGAAATCCACCAGCCCGGCATCCAGCGCCTCGCTCGCGCTGACGGCGCGCGCCTCGTTGACGGTGGCCGCGGCCAACTCCTGCGCCTGCGCGCCGCGCCGCTCGGCCAGGGCGCGCGCAGTGGCGGCGAGCACTTCCTTCGCCTTCGCCTCGGAGGTGTCGTCCAGGTCGGAGCCGCTCATGTCGATCGGGCTGGCCGCGCCGATGACGGTCTCCGGCGCCATCGCCGCCGCGTGCCCGGCCAGCGTGATGAGCGTGCCCGCCGAGGCCGCCATCGCGCCCGCCGGGGCTACATACACGATTACTGGCACGCGCGTGGCGCGGATCATCTGCACGATGGCCTCGGTGACAGTGACGCTGCCGCCGGGCGTGTTGAGCCGGACGAGGATCGCCTCGGCGGCGTTCTCTTCGGCGTACTGGATGCCGCGCTCGATGTAGCCGTGCATCACCGGCGCGACCGGGCCGTCGGCGTCGAGGAGCAGCACGAACTCCCCGGCGGCGCGGGTCGGGGTCGGCGCGGTGAGAAGAGCGAGCGCGAGAATCAGGATCAGAGCAGCCAGTCTGGCGCGCATGGGTGGCGTTCCCTCTCGACAGGTTTGATTCGATTATAACACTGATATGCGCGGTTTCGTGATGGGGATTGACTCAAGAAAGCGCTTCATTTACAGCTGATACGCGACACTCTTGCCGCCGCTCTTGGCGATGGCGTGAGCGCCATCCAGGTTCAGCCGGGTCAGGTCGAGGTCCTGCCGCGCCGTATGGACTGCGCGGGCGGGTGCGTTAACGGGTGGGGAGGCGGCGAAACGCCGGGCTAAAACCTTAGGAATGTATTATACTCTGCCCACCAATGGCAATCCGCGGGAGGCAAACCTTGAAAGAATTCAGGCAGCTTTCTTTCCTTGCACTGGATCACACCGTATCGGACCATGACGATAGCGTCGAACAAGCGGACACCGAGGGTTACTCTGGTCGGGAACTAGGCACCTTTAAGGATAGCTTGCGCGCCCCAATTCATCGCTGGTTTCGATACCCGGCAGGCTATTCTTACAAGTTTGTTCACGAAAGCCTTGATTTGTTCGGCGTCACACCCGCCGACTGGGTTTACGACCCGTTTTCGGGCACAGGCACTACTCTAGTTTGCGCGAAACAACAAGGCATAAATGCCTACGGAGTAGAGGCTCACTCGTTTGTTCATTGGGTAGCCAGCGTTAAGCTTTACTGGGAGTTTGACTTCAGTTTGTTGGGGAAGAAACTTCAGGAATTTCTCCTTCAGGCGAAAACCGCCGTCGAACAACAGATAGAAGAGGTTGACGTAAACAGCGTTTTTCCAAAACTGGTCTACAAGTGCTATCACCCTCTGGATTTAAAGGCTTTGTATATATTGCGGGAACTTATTCTAAAAGTTGAGGACCTTCATGTTCGTGATTTCCTTAAACTTGCACTGACAGAAACCCTGCGCGGAGCATCGGTAGCCGGCACCGGCTGGCCGTACATTTCGCCGCGCAAAAACGACGGGCAAAAGCCGCCAAAAGACGCTCGTAACGTGTTCCAGAATACGGTGTGGCAGATGTATGAAGACCTGAGAACGGTGGCGGGCAAAGCGCTCCCTTGCGAAATCTGCAATGTCTTGGGTGATGCGCGCGAAAAACAGGACTTGCCCGATAATGAAGTCAAGCTGGCTTTAACATCCCCTCCTTACCTGAATAACTATGACTACGCAGATCGAACGCGGTTGGAGACCTATTTCTGGGACCTGGCGCGGTCGTGGGCAGATATTACCCGACTCTACCGCGACAAACTGATGGTTGCTGCCACCACGCAGATCACGCGCAGCGAGCACGATGTAGAGGCTGCTCTCAGCCTGGAAATCGGCGATGTTGCGCCTCAGGTGTATGAGACCATTCAGGATGCTGTTCGTCGGTTGGCAATGCTTAGACTTGAAAAGGGCGGCAGGAAAGACTATGACTTGATGACTGCCTTGTACTTTAACGGCATTTTGAAGGTTTTAAGAGAGACCTATCGCATTCTCAAGCCGGGAGGTCACTTCTGTCTCGTACTTGGCGACTCTGCTCCTTATGGTGTTCATATTCAGACTGACCACTTAATTGGTGAACTTGGGCTTGGTCTGGGGTTTAGCGACTTCCACTATCACGAGTTCCGCAAGCGTGGCGGCAAATGGAAAGATAATCCTCAGAGACACAGCGTAAAACTACGCGAAGGGATCGTCATTCTCAAGAAATGAGAGGGCAGCGAGCGATGCCTGTAAAAAGCCCGGCAAGCAAGTTCGGTCAGATTATTGGCGAGTATTTCCAAAACGCGGTTATTGCGTTTGTAGAGAGCTATATTGCCGAGAAGCATAGCGATTATGAACTGTTGAGTCCTGGAGAGGGTAGAAAGGTGGTCACCCTGGAAATGGTTGGCGGCCTCAAGCGCCAGATGGATAACGTCATCGCTCTCAAAGATTCCACCGATCCTGTTGCTTTGTTAGAAACGAAATGGCTCAAAGATGCCCGGCATCACAACGACAAAGGGGCCTGGATTCTTCAATTACGCGAGGTTCGCAAGAAACACGCGACGATTCGCGGGGCGGCTGCGATTTTGGCAGGCTACTGGACCGAAGGTGTGGGCGTCATGCTCATGTCAGAGGGCGGTGTTAAGATGGTCCTCGTTGCTACGGATGAGCAAATCTACAATACCTTACAAGGACCTCTGAATGATTACCTGGGAAAGGCCAGTTTCCAACTCGACCTGGCGATTATGCGCAAAAGTTATATTCAGCCCGAAACCCTTCTTGAACTGATAGATCATTTGAAAGAAACAGGACAACTTGAAGAAATCGCGGCCAGTTGGCTTGAGTGTGAACGGATAAAGGACGCAGAGGGGAAACCACTCACCGGAGGCGACCTGGTGAAAAACGCAATCGATGAGCTGTTGGCCCCATTGCCCGCCAATCCAACGGTTAAGAAATTCGAGATCTCGCTTCAGATCGACACTGGCAACACGATCTATGAGGAGTTCACGGACATAGAAGAGGCTCAAGAATTCATTCAGACCTACTTCCGTGATCCCCAGGCGATACTTGAACGGATAACGCCAGAAAAGCGGCGCAAGTGAAGCCCTCCTGAACTCACTCACAGCGTCGCGCCCGGCACCCAGGGCGCGAACTCGTCCTCCCCCACGCCGGCCAGCTCGCCCTTGGTGCGCTCGCCAGAGGCCACCGCCAGCATCTTCTCGAAAATCTCCGCGCCCACCTGCGCCATCGACAGCCCCGACAGCGCGCGCCCGGCGTCGATGTCCATGTCGCCCCACATGCGCTCGTAGAGCGGCGTGTTGGTGGCGATCTTCACCGTCGGCGCCGGCTGGATGCCGAACACCGACCCGCGCCCGGTCGTGAAGCAGATCAGGTTCGCGCCGCCGGCCACCATCCCCGTCACCGAGACCGGGTCGTAGCCGGGCGTGTCCATGAAGCACAGCCCGCGCGCCGTGACGCGCTCGGCGTAGCGGTAGACCGCCATCAGCGGCGTGCCCCCGCCCTTGCTCACCGCGCCAAGCGACTTCTCGTAGATCGTGGTCAACCCGCCGGCCTTGTTGCCCGGCGAGGGGTTGTTATCCAGGGTGACATCGTTCCGCGCGGCGTAGTCCTCCCACCAACGTATCCGCTCGACCAGCGCGCGCCCGATCTCTGCCGAGATCGCGCGCCGCGTCAACAGGTGCTCGGCCCCGTAAACCTCCGGCGTCTCGGCGAGGATCGCGGTCCCGCCGTGCGCGACGAGCGTATCGACGGCGACGCCCAACGCCGGGTTCGCCGTGAGGCCGGAGTAAGCGTCGCTGCCGCCGCATTCCAGCGCGACCGTGAGTTTGGAGATAGGCTGTTCCGTGCGTTTGCACTTGTTCGCGCGCGCCAGTAGCTCCCGCACCGCCGCGACGCCGGCCTTGACCGCCGGCCCCACGCCGCCGACCTCCTGGATCAAGATGCGCGGCATGATAGGCTCGCCGGGCATCATCAACCCAAAGCTATCGACCAGGCCGGCCATCTGGTTGACCTCGCAACCCAGCCCGACCAGCACGTACCCGGCGACGTTCGGGTGCCGCGCGAAGCCGCCGAGCGCTCGCCGCAGGGTCGCCAGCTCCTCGCCGACGCCCGTGCCGCAGCCGGTCCAGTGCACGATTGGGGCGACCGCGTCCACGTTGGGGTACTCAGCCAGCACATCATCATCGAACTTCGCCGCGATCTTCCGCACCACCGACGCGGCGCAGTTCACGGTGGCGATCACGAGCACCGTGTTGCGCGTGCCGACCCGCCCGTCGGGGCGCACGTAGCCCATGAACGTGCGCGGCGACCCGGCGGGCGTGACCGGGCGCGCATCGACGCCGAAGGCGTAGTCCTTCTCCACCGCGCCGAGGCTGAGGTTGTGCGTGTGTACGTGCGCGCCCGGCGCGATGTCCTGCGTGGCGAAGCCGATCACCTGCCCGTAGCGGCGCACCGGTTCGCCCGCTCGAATGGGCCGAAGCGCCACCTTGTGCCCGCGCGCGATGTCGGCCAGGAGGGCTTGCGTAGCCCCATCGCGCACCCGCGCCGCCGCCCCGGCGCGCCCGTCTTCCAGCAAAATCGCTACATCGTCGATGGGGTTGATCTGGTAAGCCTGAACGTCGTCTGCCATGTCTCCAATCCTCATCGCACCACGGAGACACGGGGATGGAGATTCAGAGCGTCTCTATGGCCTCCGTGTCGGTGGTTATCTGATCTTGCTTTCAATTATGCCCACGCTTGATGTATAATGACTACTGCACGGGGCAGTGGCGAAACGGCAGACGCCGCGGACTTAAAATCCGCTGAGGGAGACCTCGTGTGGGTTCGAATCCCACCTGCCCTACACGCGCGACGCCGTCGCAGGAAGTGTCAACCGCAACAGCGCTCGCTGAGACGAGCCGCAATATTACTTCCTTTGGCGACGGCGCGCGCGATTTTTATATTACTCCTGAACTGATTCAAACTTACGCCAACAGCTAGCCGTGCTAAGGCCTTTCTCTACCTCACCCCCGTCTCGCCTGCGGCTCGACACCCCCTCTCCGCTTGCGGCTATAGTCCGGCGTAGCCGGGAGAGGGG
>DAOTXU010000379.1:0-18752 GCA_034435135.1 Anaerolineae bacterium
CCCCTCTCCCCTTGTGGGAGAGGGGATTTAGGGGTGAGGGGAAGCAAGGGCGACCTTTTCAAACACATTCTCAGGTATCCAGCCTCTACCGCAGCGAGTCCACGATGCTCTGCAACAACTCCTCGTCCATCGCCGAGCCTTTTTGCAGCAGGCTGGCGATCTGGCCGCTGATGCGGTCGCGTTCGCGCGGGGTGAGTTCCTTCGCCGTGAGCACGATGATCGGGATGCCCCGCAGTTCTTCGTCGGCCTTCAGCGTCTCGATGACCTGGAAGCCGTCCACATCGGGCATCATCAGGTCGGTAATCACCAGGTCGGGGCGACGTTCGCGCACCATGGCGATACCTTCAGCGCCGTCGCGCGCAAGGTGGACCTGGTAGCCGCCCCGCGCCTGCAAGATGCGCGCGATCAGCCGCGCGGCGTCGGGCGTGTCTTCGATGACCACGATCTGCCGCACCGACGTGTTGATGTGATCCAGCGCCGAGAGCAGGCCCTCCTCCGGCAACGACACGCGCCCACCTGCGGCGCTGGCGTCCACCTGGCGCGCCCACTGGTCGCCGAGGATTTGCTTCTCGACCGGGAAGGTGTGCCCGGAGCAATTGACCACGATCACGTCGTCGGGCTTAAAGGCGCCCGCGCGCACCATCGTGAACAGCCCGGCGAACGTGACCGCCGTCGCCGGCTCCACCGAGAGGCCCTCCATGCGCGCGAGCACGCGTGTGGCGGCGAAGGCCTCCTCATCGCTGGCGCTTTCCATGATGCCGCCGTGCTGCTGAATCTGCTCCCAAAGCAACTGGTACGCCCGGCCCGGATCGCCGGTGGCGAGCGTGGCGATGAGCGTCTGCGGCGTGGCGACCGGCGTGGCGACCGACTGGCCGGCCTTGAAGGCGCGCACCATCGGCGCGCACCCTTCGGACTGGACCGCCGCCAGCGCGGGCACTTTATCGACCAGGCCCAGGCGGGTCAACTCGCGGAAGCCTTTGGCGACGCCAATCGGCCCCATGCCGCCGCTCACGCCCTGCACGTACCAGTCGGGCGCGCGCCAGGGCGTGCCGGGGCCGGGGGGCAGGCCCGACATGGCGGCGAGTTGCTCGGCGATCTCGTAGGCGATGGTGGTCATGCTCTCGACGGCAGCGATGCTCTTAATGCCCCGGTCGATATACAGGTTGCGGCTCCGCGCGAAGCGCGCCGCCACCGCTTTGGTCTCGTCGTAAGTGCCGGTGACCTTGATGACCTCTGCGCCGTAGATGGCGACCTCGCGCATCTTGTCGCCCGGCACCATGCTGGTCAGGAAAGTCCACAGCTTGATGTCCGCGCGCGCGGCGTAGGCGGCATACGCGATGGCGACGTTGCCGGTGGAAGGCACCACCATTTCGTCGATGCCTAACTCCTTCAGGACCGAGATGGCGACCGACGCCTGCCGGTCTTTGAACGACCCCGTCGGCCCCTGGCGCTCATCTTTGATGTAAAGATGCTTGAGGCCCAGCATCATGCCCAGCCGCTCCGCGTGGAGCAGCGGCGTGCCGCCCTCGCCCATCGTGACGATGTTGTTCTCGTCGTAGAGAGGCAACAACTCGCGGTAGCGCCACAGCCGGAAGGGGCGACTCTGAATCTGTCCGGCCCAGTTCGCCTCCTTGAGCGCCTGCCAGTCGTACTCGGCTTCGATGATGGTCTCGCCGCACTTAGGGCAACTCGTCAATGGGCGCTCGTAGACCGTCCGGTAGCCACAGTAGGTGCAGCGCAGGTGGATTTTGCGCGATGACGATAAACTCATGCAGGAGTCTCCTACATCTTTTTGCCAACCTCTTGGACAGGGGGCTTAAGCCCCCTGTCCCAATCCGACGTTATTCGTTTTCTACTCTCGGTTGTTTCTCTACGACGCGCTGTCACTTACGGACGGCTCGCCTTCCACTTCGACGAGGCTTTCCTCAACCCGTTGCACGGCGGCGACCAGGTCGTCCTCGACGAACGGCTTGACCAGGTATTCCGCCGCGCCCATCTCCAGGCCGCGCTCCGGTTCGTCCACGATGGTGCACACCACCACCGGGATGTCGCAGGTCTTGGGGTCCGATTTCAGGCTCCTGAGCACCTCCCAGCCGTCGCGGTTGGGCATAATCACATCGAGCAGGACCATATCCGGGTGGTGCTCGGCGATCATGCTTTCCAGGGCGTCGGGGTCGGTCGTGCCCACGACGGCGTACCCCCTGTTGCCGAGGTAGCGCCGGTACAGGTTAATCACCCCGGCCTCGTCATCCAACACCAGCACGATGCGCGGCGGCCTCTTGGGCTTTCCTTCAACTGCTTCAAGAACGAGGGAGGGAGTAGGCTCGGCGGGTTCTTCTGCCTCTTCCTCCTGGGCGGGCGGAGGTTGCAGGGGAATGCTGAAGGAGAAGACCGAGCCTACCCCTACCTCGCTCTTGACCCAAATATGGCCGCCTTGCATCTCGACGAGCGACTTGGCGATGGGCAGCCCCAGGCCGGTGCCGCCGACCTTGCGCGTCATCGAGGCGTCCACCTGCTGGAAGGCCTGGAAAAGCTTAACCATATCTTTCTCGGCGATGCCGATGCCGGTGTCTTTCACCGAGATGAGCATCATCTCGACGCCGTTTTCCATAACCGTCGTCTCCACCGAGACGGTGATACTGCCCTGGTCGGTGAACTTGCCCGCGTTCGACACCAGGTTGAGCAACACCTGGCGGGTGCGGAACTCGTCGCCCCACGCCGGCGGCAGATCGGCGGGTACCTGCTGGATCAGCTCAATGGGCTTCTCTTTGACCAGGGCGACGGCGGTGGACATCACACCCTTGATGACATCGCCGATCTGGAAGTAGTCGCAGGTGAGTTCCATCTTGCCGGCTTCGATCTTGCTCTGGTCAAGGATGTTGTTAATCAGCCCCAGCAGGTGTTGCCCGCTGCTGTGAATGGTTTCGAGGTCTTGCTTCTGCAAGTCGGTGAGCGGGCCGTCGATGCCCTTGAGCATCACGCGGCTGAAACCGATGATGGAGTTGAGCGGCGTGCGCAGTTCGTGGCTCATGTTGGCGAGAAACTGGCTTTTGAGCTTGTCCAGTTCGAGCAGGCGCTCGTTGGCGGCGGTGACTTCCTGCAACAGGCGTTGGTTCTGGATGATGGCGTGCAGCGCGCCGGCCAGAGTCTGCAACAGTTGCACGACGTGCGCGTTGAAAACGTTCGGCTGCTCGCTCTGGATGCGGATCATACCGTTGAGCTGCCCGCCGGTGGCGATTGGCAATACGACCGCAGAGCGCGTCTCCGGCAACAGGTCGCTGAAGCGCCGGTCGGCAGCCTCGACATCGTCGATGAAGATCGGCTCCAGAGTCTCGGCGACCCATCCGACAGCGGTGGTCATCTCGCGCGGGTGCAAGGTCCCGGCCGGCTTCAGGAAGTGGCTGCACGCCATCAGGCGCAGGGCGTTCTCTTCCTCTTTGTCAGGGACCAGGATGTCGGTATGCGCATCGTTCAGGAAGGCGCGCAGCAGGCCGGCGACGCTGTACATGGAGGACTCCAGATCGGCGGCGGAACTGGTCGCGGCCTGCGTGACATTGAAGAGGAAGCGCATCGCCTCTGCGCGCCGCGTCGACTCCGCCAGCAGACGGCGGCTGTCGAGGGCGACTGCGGCCTGGTCGAGCAACGCCTGGTAGATGCGTTTGTCGCGCTCGGTGAAGGCTTGTGGCTCGGACCAGTTCAGTGAGACGAGACCAACCCAACGCCGGCCCGGTTGTAGGGGTAGCATGACGGCGGCGCGCGCGCCCTGCTGCGTGAGTGAAGCGCGCATCTCCTCTGGCAATCGTGGATCGACGGCGGCGTCCGAGAACACGAGCGGGTGTGCAGGGTCGCTGACCCACAGGTACGCGGCGGGCATGGCAGTCACGCGGACACGGGTCCCAATGAGGGTGTCCCCCTTGGGGACGTCCTCGCCAAAGCAAGCCGCCGCGAGTTCGAGCCATTCCGGTTCGCCGCGCTCGCTGGTGTGGATATACGACAGGGTAGCCGAAGCCGCGCCGGAGTCCAGCCCGTAGCGGGCGACTGCTTCGAGCAGGGCTTGTTCGTTTTCGGCAGCGCCCAGGGCTTGGCTGGCCTTGTAGAGCACATCGGTCTCTTGCAGTGTGGCTTGCGTCTGGCCAAAGAGACGGGCGGCGTCGAGCGCCAGCGCGACCTGCTCCGAGACCGATTGGACCAGCGCCAGGTCTTCTTTCGACAACGGATGCTCCGGGTCGTCATAGACGCCCAGCGCGCCGATGATCTCACCGCCGCGCACCGCCAGCGGCGCGACGACTTTGCCCTGGCCGTTGGTCGCGGACACGAGCGCCTCGCGGGTCGCAGCCAGCGCGATCTCCGGCTCCCACAGGTCCGCCGCCGGGCGCACCTCGTCGTGGTCGAAGAGGTATCCGGTCGTCAACTCCGCCGCCTCACGGTACGATTCCCACCCCTCGCGGCTCATGGCGCGGTACAGGGCGTTGATCTCGGCCAGGCGGTCTTGCATTTCGGCCTCGGCGCTCCGGCGCTCGGTGATGTCACGGCCAATGCCCACCAGCCCGATGGCTCTGCCGTGCGAATCCCGCAGCGGCACTTTGGTGGTCAGCATCCAGCGTGGCCTGCCATCCTGATCTTTGCCGGGTTCCTCGCGCGTGATCGGTTCGCCGGATTGCATCACCTGTTGGTCGTCGGCGAAAAACGCCTCCGCCATTTCACGGGGGTAGTAGTCGAAGTCCGTCTTCCCGATGACGGCCTCTGCGCTGTCTTCCCCCAGGCGCCGGGCGTGGATTTCGTTAACCAGCAAGAAGCGGCATTGGGCGTCCTTGACGTAAACGAGGTCGGGTAGGGTATCGATCAGGGTGCGGAGCAAGTTGCGCTCTTCGGCCAACCGGACCTCGGTCTGCTTCTGGTCGGTGATGTCGTGGTTGATGCCGACAATGCCGGCGATGTTGCCCTGGCTATCGTAGAAGGGCGCTTTCGTGGTGGACAGCCATCGCGTGTTGCCGTCTGGGTCTACGGTGGGTTCTTCCCGGTTAATCAGGGGTTGACGTGACCGCATAATCGCCTGTTCGTCGGCGAAGTATTGCGCCGCCATGTCCGCCGGGAAGAAGTCAAAATCGGTCTTCCCGACGCTCTCGTCCTGTGTGGTCACTCCTAGCAGCCGTCGATGCGCCGGGTTGTCGAGGATGACCCGGCCTTCGGTGTCCTTCACGAAGATGTTATCGGGCAGGTTGTCGATCAAGGTGCGCAACAGGTTCCGCTCTTCAGCCCGCCTGGCCTCAGCGCGCTTCGACTCGGTGATGTCGCGCCCGATGCCCACCAGGCCGACGATGTTTCCATGCGCGTCGCGCAGCGGGGCTTTAGTGCTTGCGTACCAGGTGATGTCACCCGTCACCCGGTCTACAGACGCCTCCTCGTGGTTGATTAGCGGGCGACCGGAGTGGATGATCTCTTGTTCATCGGCGTAATACTGTTCCGCAAACTCCTTTGGGTGAAAGTCGAAGTCCGTCTTCCCGACAACTTCATCGACCGTGGACGCCCCAAACTGTTCCAAGATTCCTCTGTTAGCAAGCGTAAACCGGCTTTCCACATCTTTGGCGTAGATGAGATCCGGGATGTTGTCAATTACCGTTCGCAGCAGGTTGCGCTCTTCAGTGAGCCGAGCCGCGACCTGCTTCTGTTCGGTGATATCACGGGTGAGACCGACCAGACCCACCACCTGGCCCTGGCGATCGCGCACAGGCACTTTGGTCGTGGAGTACCAGCGGCGTTCGCCTGTGACCATGTTGTACGACGGTTCTTCTCGGTTAATAATCGATACGCCGGACTGCATGACCCGCTGATCGACGGCGTAGTACTGGGCAGCCAGCTCTTCAGGGAAGAGGTCAAAATCGGTTTTACCGATGATTCCCTCCTGGGAGGCCATGTTCAGGTCGCGCAGCGCCGCTGCGTTGAGGAGTGTGAAGCGAGCACCCCTGTCTTTGACGTAGATGAAGTCAGGTATGTTGTCGATCAGGGTGCGCAACAGGTCGGCATTCTGCTGGACCTGTTCCAGCAGGCGCGTGGAGCCGATGGCGATGGCAATCTGGCCGCAGAGGCCCTCAAGGGATATCTGGTCCTCCTCGGTAAGCGCGCCGGCGGCGTCGCTCTGGATGTCAAGGATGCCCAACACTTCATCGCGGAGCTTGATGGGTACGGCCAGCTCGCCTTTGGTGTCGGGCAGATGGGGGTTGGGCACCCAGTATGCATCTTGGGCGACATTGGCGGCCAGGACAGGCTTCCCAGAGGAGGCGGCAGTCCCGACAACGCCGTGCCCCATCGCCAAGCGGTGGCCGGCGGCGAGCATCTTCGCGCCGACTTCGCCGTAGCCGGCCACCAATACCACCGCGTCTATGTCAGGATCGTAGCGGAAGATCTGCACGTGGTAGTAATCGAAACGCTCCTTGACGAGCGTCACCACGCGGCGGAAGAGTTCATCCAGCGCCGGCGCGGCGGCGATCTCCTGCGCCACCTCGGTGGCGGTTTGAACCTGCTCGGCGCGGCGTTCCAGCAAGGCCGCGACCCGTTGCTCAGTTTGTTTCTGCGCGGTAACGTCGTGTTGAATGGCGACGAACTGCTCAATCTCCCCCGTAGCGCCGCGTATCGGCGAGATCGTCAGCCGCGCATGGTACAGGGTGCCGTCCTTGCGTCGGTTGGTCATGTCGCCTTCCCAGACTTCGCCGGCGCTGATCGTCCGCCACATCTCGGCGTACAACTCTTTGGACTGAAAGCCGCTCTTAAGGATACGTGGATTCTGCCCGATAGCTTCCTCGCGGCTATAGCCGGTGATCTGTTCAAACGCAGGGTTGACAAATTGGATAACGCCGCGCATGTCGGTGATGACGACGGCGTCGTGCGTCGCTTCTACGGCGCGGGCCAGTTGTTGCAACCTTTCGGCGGCCTTCTTCTCTTGTGTGATGTCGCGGGAGATGGTGGTGTAGGCCTGCACGTCCCCGGCCTCGTCTTTAACGGCGGTAATCACCTGCGAGGTGAGGATGACACGACCGTCCTTGTGGTAAAACTCGGCCTCGCCGGACCACGTCCCTTCTCGTGAAGCCGTCTCCAGCGCTTCGCGCGGCAGGGTCGGCTGCCAGTCCGCAATGACCATGCCGGCTTGCAGGTCTTCGGGGGTGTATCCGGTCATCGCCAGCCCCGCCGGGTTGACATAAAACACATGCCCGTTGGCCGTTGCCATTGCGATGAAGTCCGGGCTGGTCTCAACGATGTTGAGCACGCGCTCGCGCTCGGTGAGCAAGCCTTGTTGTTCCTCCGGTGTGTGCGGTGACGCGACGGCCTGAGTGCAGAGCGCGGTCCGCGCCTGAGAGAATGCGCGCCACAGGAACCGGGCTGCTTTGACGTTGCTCACCAGCGGCATAAGCGTCTCTTCGAGCGCGTCGAGGGCCTGCATCAGCGCCTTGTTGTCGCACCCGTTCTGAGTCCGTGCCGCCGCCTGGGCGGACACATATTCTGGAAAGGACGAGGCGTCCCCGGCCTCCAGACAGCCGGCGATCACGTCTAGTTCCCGGCGCGCAGCGTCGCGCCGGTCCGTCTCGCCCAGCGACGCGAAGCCGTCAATGGCGCACAGACGCCGGTCGTATTGCTGCGCCAGTCTATCTAGACGCTTACGGATGGTTGCTGCGAGTTGTTCCATAACTACTCGCCTCCCTGAGACGATGTGCTCGCGCCGTCGCCGCCGTTTGCGGGCGACTTGGGTTGCTGTGTCAGTTCTTCGGCGCTGCCCAGGCGGATAAACGTGGGGCGCCCCAGGGCGACGCCGAGTTCACGCACGGCGGCGCGCAAGATGACATCCGAGTCAAGACTGCCGCGCACGCGGGCGGTGATCTGGCGCAAGACCTGCTCGCGGCGGGCCGTATCTTGCGTCTGCAACAGCAGGCGCCGGCCTTCGATGGTGATCGCGGTCTGGTCGCGCAACGCCCGAAAGATGCGTAAATCGCGCTCCGAGAACGTGCGGGGTTCTTTCCAGCCGACAGCGATCATGCCGACCCAACGCCCGCGCGCCCGGAGCGGCATGATAATCATCGCGCGGTTGCCCAGTTGGAGGATGACCTCTCTGGTAAAGTCGTCCACGCCCGCGTCGGTTTCCAGGTCGTTGATGGCCAGCAGGCCGCCGGGGTCAGAGACGCCCTGTTGGTAAATCGAGACGCTGGGAAGGTGGAAGCGCGTCCCCAGCGGAAGGGAAGGCACGTCGCCCAGAATGCGGCGCGCCACCAGTTGCGCCCACTCCGGCTGGCCGGCCTCGTCCGTCTCCAGGTAGAAGAGCGACACCGCCTGCGCGCCCGATTCCATCGCGTAGCCGGCAAAGGCGTCCACGATCTCCTGCTCGTTGGCGGCGGCGCTGAGCGCCTGGCTCGCATCGTAAAGGACGGCGGTCTCGGACAGGGTGGCTTCGATTTGGTGGAAGCGCAACTGGCTTTGCACCGCCAGCGCCGCCTGCTGGCCGGCCAGGGTGCGCATCCGGCGCAGCTCCGCCTCGGAGAAGCTCAACGGCTCCTTTGACTGGCCCATCACGTAACCGATCCACTCATCGCCGATCAGGAACGGGATGCCGACCAGGCTGCGGATGCCCATTTCGCTCATGACGAGGTCGCGCATGGCATCGTTGAAGCGAGGGTTGGTTTCGAGGTCGTCGATAACGACAATTTCCTCTCGATTCAGGACATTGAGGAGCGGGAATTCGTCCAACGCATAGCGCCGATGCATCAGAGGGTCGGATGCGCCGTCCTGACGCCACACAGCGACGATGTCCAGCCACTCCGGTTTGTCCTCGCCCACCTGTGGCCGGTTGAACAAGCCCATACTCGCCCGCTCGGTGCGCCCCAGCGCGGTGCTGTGGATCAGGGAAAGCAAAATCTCCTCGAAGTTCGTTGAAGCGTTGAGCAACTCACTGCCCTGGTAAAGAGCGCGGCTCTCGTCAAGCGCGGTTTCGGTCTGCCGGAACAGGCGCGCGCTTTCGACAGCCAGACCTACGCGCTCGGCCACCGCCTCGATGATCGCCTGCTCGTCCTCGCCGAACGGCTGCGCCGACCCGCCGGCGCGCAGCGCGCCGATCACTTCACCGCGCGACCGGATCGGCACGGTGAACCCGTCGCCGTCGTCGCGCGCGTCGCGGTCCGTGATGGGCACGACCCGGTTCAGGTCGTAGCGATAGCCCAGGAGCGCCCTGCCCTCAGTGTCTGCAAATTCCGACCAGGCCTGGCGCGTAAGCTGGCGGTTGAGGCGGTCAATCTCGCGCACTCTGGCCTGGGTCTCTTGAATCAGTCGCGCGTTGCTGATCGCAATGGCAAGCTGGTCAGCGAAGGTCTGGAAGACCTGCACATCGTTTTCGTCGAAGGCGTCCGGTTCCACACTTTGCACATCCAGCGCCCCGATGATTTGATCGCCTATGCGCAGCGGCAGGGCCATCTCCGAGCGGGTGTCCGGCAGCAGGGGGTTGGGCTTGTGCACGACCTGCGCATCCTCGGTGTCCAGTGCGACGACGGTCTGGCCGTGCGCCGTGACCTGACCGATCACGGAGTCGGAGCCGACGGCGAGCTTGTGCCCCCGCGCCAGCAAAGCCTGGCCGGCTTTGCCAGTGCTGGCGCACAGCACGGCATATTCGCCTATGGCGTCGATCAGGAAAACCTGGGCGTGGTAGAAGCCGAAGCGGTCGCACAGCAGATTGATGGCGTGGTTGAGCAACTCGTCGAGATCGCGCAACACCGCCGCCTCGCGCCCGATCTCAGCCACCGTTTCCAGGTCGCGGGTGCGCTCGGCCACGCGCACTTCCAGCGAGGCGATCAACCCGGCAAGCTGCTCGGCCATGTGGTTGAAGGCGCGGCCCAGCGCGCTGATCTCGTCCCGCCCGCTCACCGTCACGCGCCGGTCAAGGTCGCCGCCAGCGATGGCCTCGGCATCGACCTGGATGGACAGGATGGGCGGGGCGAGGCTTCGGATCAGCGCGTAGGAGATTCCCACGAAGGCCACCAGGACGCCAACGCTGACAACCGACAACGCGATTTGCTGGGCGCGTGACCGCTCCAGTTCCACCTGCATGGTCTGCCGCAATGCGTCGGCGAGCGTGTCGCTGAGTTGAGACACTTCCTCCGACAGACGCGAAAGACCGTCGTTGATAAAGGCCTTGTGGCCGGCTGACAAGGCCCCACCGCTGGCGATGGTTGCATTCAGGGCGTCCACGCTCTCACGGAATTTTCGGGCGCGCGAGGCTAAATCGTCCAGCCGTTCGTCGTCGCTCATACTGCCGATTTCTTCCGCCTGCTGCAACGCCGCTCCCACCGCGGTGATGATTTCACCGGCAGCCTCCGTTCCTAGCCCCTGCGCGAATTGGTTCAACTGCGTCTGTGCGTTGCCAATCGCCACGGAAATGTCGAAGAGCTTCTGCTGAACCGCCATTTGCTCGCCGGCCGCCTCCTCGACAAGCGCACGGGCCGCGTTGAGGACATACCCTGAGGCGACGGACAGCAGCGTCACGAGCGCCGCAAGCACGGCCAACAGGGTTACCGTTCGCCGGGCAATTCGGAACCGCCTGAGAAAGTTTGCGATGCGTTGCATCTAACGCCTCCTGGCAATATCGGGGCGGCCTGGGGCTAGGCCCCCGCGCCGTTGCCCTGGTCGCCGTCATGGCCTGGCGTCGGCATCAGTTGGATGGCAGTGTCGGGCGCGCGCAAAGCCTGGCCCAGTTCGCGCACGGCAGTTTGCAAAATCTCGGCCATATCGGTTTTTCCGGTCAGCTTGCCCGAAATCTCGTTGACGATGCGTTCGCGTTGCGCCATGCGCTGCGACCGTTCGGTCAGGCGGACGTTGTCCAGGCTCAGCGCCAATCGGTCAGCCAGGGCTTGCGCCAACGAGAGGGTTTCGGCGTCCACTGTGTCGCCTTCGACCTCGAACTCCAGCGCGCCAAGCGCGACATCGCGGAAAACGACGGGAAGCGCGACGACCTGGCCTCCGTCGGTCGGGAGAGAGACCGTCTGCCGGCTACGGATTGCCTCGGCCATGCCTGGCGTCAGCGCGGCCTGCGGGACGACCTCGCGCTCGTTGGCCTCAGCGCCCAACGCTTCGACACGCCGCCGGCGCAGGTAATCGGCCCAGACGTCGCCCACGAGCCGGCGGTTGAGCGAGTCGATCTCGCGCAGGCGCGCTTCGGACTCGCGCAGCAGCATGGCGCTGTCGATGGCGACGGCAAGCTGGTCGGCGAGGAGTTGGAACACGCGCATGTCGTCCTCGTCGAAGGCGTTCGGCTGCTCGCTTTGCACATCCAGCGCGCCGATGACGCGCCGCTCGATCCGCAGCGGCAACGCCATCTCCGAGCGCGTGTCCGGCAGGAACGGGTTGGGCCGGTGCGCGACCTGCGCGTCGGCGGTGTCGAGGGCGATAACCGGCTCGCCGCGTTTGACCACCTGGCCGATGACCGAGTCGGAGCCGACCGCGAGGCGGTGCCCGGCTTCGAGCAGGCGCACGCCCACCTCGCCGGTGCCGGCGCGTAAGACGGCGTATTGGCCCTCTGGGTCTACAAGGAAAATCTGCACATGATAAAAACCGGTGCGTTGCTGGATAAAGTCGACGGTAAGCGGGAGCAGGGTCCTGAGGTCGCGCAGGCCAGTCACGGCGCGGCCCAGTTCGGCGACCGTCTCCAACTCGCGGGTGCGCTCCTCAACGCGGATTTCAAGGGTGGCGACCAGGTCGCGCAACTGCGCGGTCATGCCATTGAACGCCTGCGCCAGCGCGCCGATCTCGTCGTGGCGCTTCACTTTGGCCTCGATGTCCAGATTGCCGCTCGCAATTTGCCCGGCAGTGTGAGCCAGGTCGGCCAGTGGGCTGGCGATGCCGCGAGTGATGAAGAACGAGGCGGCGATCGCGATGACCACAGCAGCCAGCGACAGAGTGATGTTGGCGACCCTTCGCGCGACGAGTACTTCAAAAGCTTCCGCCTGGTCTTGCTCTGCCAGCAACGCAGCATGTAACTCCGGCAGCCAGCGGTACACACCTACGACAGGTGTGCCGCGGTAACCTTCGTACTCGCCAAAACCTGCGGTCCGGCTTTTGGTGACCGCCTTTATGCCCTCAGTACGCAGATAGCTCTCGCCAGGGGTATACCCTTCAAAGCGCGACGCGGTTAGGAGGAGGCCGCTCGTGTCAACCAGATAGGTCTCGCCGGTTTCGCCCAGTCCAGCCCGCTCTAGCAAGATGCCGTCGAGCGGCGCAAGGTGGAAACGGCCGGCCAGGACACCGACCGTCTGGCCGTCCGCGTCAACCTGCGGACGTGCGATGATAAGGGTCATCCCCCCAAAGGAAAACGAATAGGAAAGCGGCTGGATGTAAGGGTTTTCCAACCCCCTTTTGAAGAAAGGTTCGTTGCCGTAGAACTGGCCCTCTTGCGCCGAATCGGTGGAGAGAACCACTTGACCATCGAGATTTAAAAGGTAGAGTTCTTCAAGGCGGTCAGTCAATCTCACCGCTTCAACGAGAATCTCCTCGAGCTTTTGTTGCGAGAGCTGATCGCTAGTGGCGCTACTGGCTTCTACTAAGACCTCATCTGCGTAGCGGGCTGCATCGCTTCTATTCATAATCGCGCCAAGATCACTTTGCAGGGTTTCGAGCCACCTGGAAATTTCCGCCGCTTTGAGCGTCGCCACGGACTCGAGTTGGTCGAACACACGTTGCCGCCCGACTTCTTCGTCGATCAGGTTGGTGACCACATAGATCGCTGCCACCGGCACCAGGACGATCACCACGAATGCGAGGGTCAACCGGGCGCGGATCGTGCCCCGCCTAAGAAGACCGATGCCCTGCCACAGGACAACCAGCGCCAGCGGGATGTTGATGGCCTGGACAATAGGCGCCGAATCGAGAATGGGGTAGCGTGGCAACGGCTCAACCTGGTTGATCAGAAGCACATAGCCCGCATACAGGATGGCTGCGACCAGCCAGAGGCCCCACCGGCGCGGCAAGACGACCATGCCAGTGAGGGTGAGAAATAACAGCGCGCTGATGGTCAGGTGCACGGTCGCGTCGTCCCAGACCAACTCGCCGGCGCCGTAGATCACCAAGACAGTGAAAAGCGCCCAGTACCCGGCAGGGTCAAGTCTTCTACGACGGGCGAAATGGTACGTCGGGACCAGGCCGAGCAGACCCAGCGCAAGGCCGCCGATATTGACCAATATCTGCCAGGCGCCGGTTTGCGCGAAGAGGGCAAGATATGAGCCGATGGTGACGACTATGGCAACGACTGCAATGCGTATAAGCCACATCAGCCCGGCGGCGCGACGTTGCTGGTCGGCGGCCTCAAGCCGGTCCGCCCCTTGCACAAGGTGTTGGGTTGGCGAGGTGACTGTTTCCTCAGGCATAACCGCCTCCGATGCGCGAGGGACGCGCCTCGCATGAAAACGCTTGCTGGCGCTTACTCGATCTCGAGCCGAACCGCCGCCCGCCGCGCCTGGAGCGCGCGCCGGATCTCGTCGGCGGCGACGGTAATCATCTCGTCCAGTTCGCTCTCACCCTGAAGCCGGGCCGTGACCTGGTTCACCTGGCGCTCGCGCGCGGCCAGCCGGTGCGCCTGCTCGAACAGGCGCGTGGTTTCGAGCGAGTCCGCAAGGCGCTCCACGAGCGCGTGAGCCAGGACGGGCGTATCCTCGGTCCAGGTTTCGTCGCTGAGTTCGAACTCGACCGCGCCAATCGTGACTCCGCGCAACATCACCGGCAGCGCCAGGCAACGCCCGCCCGGTGTGGCCTCAACGATAGCGGTCTGTTCTGACAGCGCGCGCGTCAATGTGTGCGACCTCTGGTTGTCCTCATGGATGTAGCCGCCGGCGGCGTTATAGCCGATGGTCGTCATGCGCCGCAGACGGAGCGCTTCGTCATAGGCTTCGGTCACCAACTGACGGGTGAGTTGTTCGATCTGCCGCAGGTTCGCCGCCGACTCCTGGAAAAGCTGGGCGTTGTCGATAGCGACCGCCACCTGGTCGGCCAACGCCTGAAACAGGTGCACGTCGTCGTCGCTGAAGGCGTTCGGCTCCAGGCTTTGCACGTCCAGCGCGCCGATCACGCGCCCTTCAACCCGCAACGGCAGCGCCATCTCAGCGCGTGTATGGGGGAGCAACGGGTTCGGCTTGTGGACGGCATAGGCGCTCTCGGTGTCCTGGACAACCACAGGTTCGCCGCGCTTGGTCACCTGGCCGATGACGCTGCTGGAGCCTACGGCGAGGCGGTGTCCGGCTTCCAGCAGCCGCCCGCCGACCTCGCCCGTGCTGGCGCGCAGAACCGCGTATTGCTGATTTTCATCCAACAGGAAGATTTGCACGTGGTAATGTTCGGTTCGCTCCTGGATCAGATTGACGGTGTATGGAAGAAGCGTGTCGAGGTCACGGACGCTCGTGATCGTGCGCCCAAGGTCGGCCATGACTTCCATTTCACGGGTGCGCTCGCCGACGCGCTGCTCCAGATTGCTGACGAGGTCGCGCAGTTGCGCAGTCATGCGGTTGAACGCGCGCACCAGAACGCCGTATTCGTCCTCGCTCTTCACCGGCAGGTCCACCTCCAGGTTACCGGAGACGACGGCCTCGGCGGCGCGGGCGAGTTTCCAAAGAGGGTCGGTTGACGTTCGCGCCGCTACATATGCTATGGGGGTTGCGATGATGAAAACAACCAAAATGACGACGGCTTGGATACCGACCGCCTGCCACATGGGTGCCAGGACTTGAGACTGCGCCAGTTCCGCCACTACAACCAGCGTCTGGTCACCCAACTGGATGCGATCCACCGCCACGACTGTCTCCTCGCCGTTCAAGCCCGTGTAACCCGGCGAGTCTTGCTCTGGCACCTTGAACTGCGTGCGCTGAAGCACCACCGATGGGTCCTGATGGGCGACGACGCGCCCCTCAGGGTCAACGATGTAGACACTTTCCCCTTCAGACAAAGGTAACCCGCCGATCAGCTCCCAGATTGCTTTGAAGCGAAAATCGACGACGAGCACATTCTCCACCTGGGCGGTGTCCGGGTTCTCCATCGGGAGTGCAATCGTCATGATTGGCTCGCCGGTCAACTCATCGAACTCAACCGGACCGTAGTACACCGTGCGACTGGCGACGGGTTGTAAAAACTCCTCAGCCTTTGACCGGTCATGTAGTGTGTCGTCGGTGACAGCCTCAGGCCGCGAGAAGCGCAATATCTCCTGCCCTCCGCTATCGAGCAAGGCGACCTCGTTGAACAGTTCTTCATAATTAAGCAATGAGGATAGAAGTTCTGCTTGCGCTTCACGATCCATCTGTTGCAGTCCCACCACTTCATGGAGCAGGCGCAACTCGTTCTCACGGTCACGGATTAACGCGCTCACCTGGACCGAGACGCCCTGCACGACCTCACTTTGTAAGGTCAGTGCCCCCGTCTGTTGCCCGAGGAAGATCGCAATGACCGATACCAGGCCGATAACCAGCAAGGGACCAACGGCGAGGGTAATAAGGCTTAGCGTTATTCGGGTTCGAAGACTATGGCGCATTCTCGGTCTCCCATCACAATCGCTGCGGGGATGCGGGTCACTCACGCAGGGTTGTATCTATCGCTTCTAAGTCCTCAGAGGATAGAGCTGTCGTGCTCAGCCGGACCGCCGAGCGGCGCGCGCCCAGCGCCTTGCTCATCTCGGCGGCGGCGGTGCGCAGCACCGCCTCCAGGCTATCATGGCCTTGCAGCGAGAGGCTGACTGTGCTGATGGTTTGCTCGCGTACCGTCTGCCGGCGCGTCCGTTCCATGAGGCGCGCGCTCTCTGCGCTGACTCCCAGCCGGTCGGCGAGCATCTGCGCCAGGCTTAACCTCTCGTCGCTGTAACGATCCGAGTCGATGACGAACTCCAATACGCCGATGACTGCGCCCCCGTAACGGATGGGTAGCGCCACGTGGACCATTGCATCGTGGCGGCGCACCACCGGCTCGCCGCTGCGGATGGCGTGGGTTTGTTCAGGGGTTGGGTCGTCGGCGGGATGCACGCCGCTGGGGTCAGCGGTGAGCGCCAGGGCGGGGCCGCGGTAATTCTGCACATGCCGTTCCCAGGTCTCGCCGATGAGCCGGCGGTTGAGCGCCTCGATCTCTTGCAGGCGCAGCTCCGATTCGCGTAGCAGGACGGCATTGTTGATGGCGACGGCGATCTGATCGGCCATGCCCTGGAACAGGTTGGTGTGGTACGCTTCAAAGGCGCGCGGCTCGGTGCTTTGCACGTCCAGCGCCCCGATGACCCGGTTGCCGACGCGCAGCGGCAGGGCCATTTCCGAGCGCGTATCCGGCAGCAGCGGGTTGGGTCGGTGGATCACGTGGGCGTCTTCGGTGTCGAGCGCGATGACTGGCTCGCCCTTCAGGGTTACCTGACCGATCACGCTGTCGCTGCCGACGGGCAGGCTGTGGCCCCGGCGCAACAACTCCTGGCCGACCTCCCCGGTGCTGGCTTTGAGCACGGCGTGCCCGCCGGAGTCGTCAATCACAAACACCTGGACGTGGTAGAAGGTGAACTGATTGCGAATCAGATCGACAATCCGGGGCAGCAGGATATTGAGGTCGTGAATCTGGGTCGCAATCCGCCCGATCTCGCTGATGGCGGTCAGGTCGCGTGTGCGCGCCGTGATGCGTTTCTCCAGCGTGTCGATCAGGTTGGTAAACTGGTCGGCCATAGAGTTGAAGGCGACCGCTACCTGACCGACCTCATTCCGCTGCTTGACACGAACACGCTGGTTCAGATCGCCTGCGGCGACCTGCGTCGCAACCCGCGCCAGATCGACAAGAGGGCGCGTCGAAAATGAGGACACCGCAAAGCCGACGCCCGCCGCGATCAGCGCTGCCAGCGCGGCCACACCGATGCTGAATGCAAACGTCGCATAGGCGGTGTCCAGGGCTTCCGCTTCTTCGATTTCCGCCAGCAAGGCGACCTGAAGTTCGGGCAGCCAGCGGTGCACGCCGATCACATGTGTTGGAGGAGTGCGATAGCTCTCGTAACTGCCAGAACCGTTCATCCCATTCAGCGCCCTATCGATGGCCTCAGTATGATAGGCGCGGTCAAGCTCATAGCCCTCAAACCGACTTGGCGTGACCAAGTAGTTGTTCTCGGCGCTGACCAAGTAAGTCTCGCCGGTTATGCCCAGGCCGGTGGTTTCGAGCATGATCTCGCTGAGTTCGTCCATGTCCAATCGTGCCGCCAACACACCAAAGGTTTTTCCGTTCAGGTCATACAGGGGCGTGGTGACGAGCATCGTCTGTCGCCGGGTGTCCGGTTCGTAGTACGGTGTCTGGATATAATCCCCTTGCAAGCTGGGTTTGAAGTAAGGCTCGGCCATCACCGTGTTGCCGACCTGCGCCTCGTCGGATGAGGCTTGGATAAGCCCCGTGACATCGAACATAAAGACCTCACGAAATCCGACGCGGGCGTTGGCGGCGTCTTGGAGTGTGCGGTTATAGACTAATCGCGTCCCTTCTTCAGGTTCGGCCACGAAAAGGCTGAAGCCGGCCCGCCGAATCGGGTTACTGATAAGCAGATCCAGCGCAACGCGCGTGTCTTCCAGCCAGTTTCCAACCTGGTTGCTTTTCAGCGTGGCGACCGATTCGAGCTGGCGAACGACCTGTTCTCTGGCCTGAATGTGCATCCGAGTCAGCACGACGGCGAAGGCGACTGCCAAAGGCGCAATCACCAGCAGCGCCGATCCCAGCGTGGCAATCCAGCGAGACTGCCGCCAAAAGGACAGGTCCATACCTGTGATGGTTGATGAGGGTTGTGTTCTCATCGTTTTTCCCTTTACGCATCCGCTTCGGGCGCGGCCATCCCCTTGGCCCCGCCGAGCCGCACCGTCGTCGCCTGTGCGCCCAGCGCGCGGCGGATCTCGACCGCCGCCAGGGTGAGCACGTCGTCCATGTCTTGCGTGCCCTGCAACTGGGCGCTCATGGCGCTCACCAGCCGTTCGCGCTCGGCCAAACGCTGCGCGTCCTCAGTCAGACGCGCGGTCTCCAGCGACAACGCCAGGCGGTTGACAACCTGTTCAGCCAGTTCCACACTTTCCTCATCCCAGGCGTTCGATTCGATGCGCACCAGCTCCACTGCGCCCAGTGCGCGCCCGCGAACAACAATGGGCACGGTCAGCACCTGCCGGTCGCCCGCCTGGCGCAGCGAGGCGCGCTGATCGCTCATCGCCGCGATCATCCCCGGCGACCACCCGCTCTCCTGGTTCAGTTGGCCGCCCCGCCAGTCGAAACCCAACATGTCGGCCCCGCGCGCGCCCAGGTAACGCGCCCACGTCTCCCCGGTGAGCTGCCGGTTCTGCCGCTCGACCTCGTACAGCCGGGCCTGGAGCTGGTCGAGCAAGTGTTGCTTTTCGGCCAGTTGCCTGCGGGTTTCCTCAAGCAAAAGCGTGTTCTCGACCGCGACGGCGAGTTGATTTGCCAACGCCTGTAAGCTGGTGATGTCGTCCGGTAAGAAGGCATTCTCCTCGACGCTTTGCACATCCAGCGCGCCGATCACCCGGTCGCCGATCCGCAGCGGGACCGCCAGTTCGGTGCGTGTGTCAGGGAGCAGGGGGTTGGGCCGGTGAACCGGGTCGGTGTGGGCGGCCAACACCGGTTCGTTGAGGAGCGTGACCCGCCCGATCACGCTGCGCGAGCCGACCTCCAGGCGATGCCCACGCGCCAGCAGCCGCCGGCCCGCGCGCCCCGTGCTGGCGCGCCACACCCCCGGGGGTGCCTCC
>DAOTXU010000380.1:0-1745 GCA_034435135.1 Anaerolineae bacterium
GTGCAGAGCGGCGCGAAGCTGCTCCTGGCGAGCCGCAAGCACACCACCTTCAAACGCCTGGAAGGACACCCGGCGCTGTTGAACGGGACGCCGGTGGCCCACGATACCCGCGAATACGCCGACGTGCTGGCGGCGGCGAGCGCCGAGATCGCGCGCCGCAACGCGCTCTACGCGCAGGTGAAAGAGACCTGCGAGAGCCTGGAGGCGTACAACCGGCTGGCGGCGAAACATGGCCTGGAGCCGCTGCTCCGGCTGCTGGTGGTGCTGGACGAGTACACCGTGACCGTGACCGAGGCGGGCGGGCCGCGCTCGCCGCTGGCGAAACTGGCGAACGAGATTGCCTTCGTCGGGCGCGAGTTTGGCGTCAACCTGGCGCTGGCGGCGCAGGCCTTCGACAAGGCCACCGTCGGCGCGGTGCGGGGGCAGACGCGCGCGCTCGCATTCGCGGTGGAAAGCGCCGCCGACGCGCGCATGATCGGGTGCGTCGGGGCGGAGCGGCTGCGCGCGCCGGGGCGGGCGATCAGCCGGCTGGAACGGGAGCGGAAGCTGGTGCAGACGTTCTTCTTCGACGAAGCGGAAACTCGTTTCCGCCCGCTGCTGGGCGAGGCGGCGACGCCGCTGGCGGGACTGACGGAGCAGGAGCGCGCGCTGGTGCGCTGGGCGGTGGAGGAGAACGGGGGGTATCTCAGTCTGGCAGACATCCAGATGCGCGGGTGGGGGAAGAAGGCAGCGGAGCGGCTCGCGGCGGCGTGGGAAGCGCGCGGCTGGCTTGAGAAGGACCGAGCGTGTGGGAATGCCCGTTCTATCACCAACGCGCTAATCATGTTGATCGAATGCTCCAATAAGCAGTGAGGAGACCGAAAAGCACGCACTGCCGTCATGAAATGCTCCCATTCGACAAACGCGATGTGATAAATGGTGTCGGTGCGCGAATCCGCTCCCCAAAAAGCTCCCCGCATCCAATCGCAGAAAACCCCAGACACGAGCGGAACACCAGTTCGATTTGCAATTCGCGTAAAACGTGGTAAAATGTAAACCGAACGGCGCACATTCACGTGAGGTGCAGCGATGAACGGCATTGGGGCGCGACTCAAGCTGGCGCGCAAGATGGCGCGCATGGGACAGCGAGAACTGGCGGCGCGCGTTGGCGTCAGCGCAATGGCGATTTCCAAGTATGAACGCGACATGGACATGCCGGGTTCCGAGGTACTCGCGCGCCTGGCTGAAGCGTTGGGGGTGCGCGCGGAGTTTCTCTTGCGCCGCGCGCCCGCGCTGGAGATCAAACCGGTTTTTCGCAAGCGCCGCAAACTGGGTACAAAAGCCCGGCAGTCGGTAATCGCGCAAATCCAGGAATGGCTGGAGCGCTATCTCGCGGTCGAATCCCTCCTGCCGCCAGGCGAACGGGAGGGTTTCAGGTTACCCGACACCTTCCCGCGGCGGATCGAGACCCTCGAGGACGTAGAGCAGGCTGCGCAGGACTTGCGGAAGGAGTGGGGGCTTGGTAATGCCCCGATTGAGAACCTGACCGAATTGCTTGAGGATCAAGGGATCAAGGTCGGCCTGGTGGACGGCGACGACCACTTCGATGCCTGCACTTTCCGGGTGGAGGGTGATGGGGAAGCGCCCGTCATTGCGGTCAAGCGCGATCGGCCCGGTGACCGGGTGCGGTTTAGCCTGGCGCATGAACTGGGCCACCTGGTCCTGGCGCCGGCTGAGGGAGTGGACGAAGAAAAAGCAGCTTATCG
>DAOTXU010000381.1:0-12362 GCA_034435135.1 Anaerolineae bacterium
ACCTGCCCTCTTTGGAGAACTCCAGGTGAGCGTACCTGTTCTATGATGTCGTGAGGATTCGGCCCTTATGCCTTTCCACGATGTCTTGGTCTTTCGCTCGCTAGACGTTCTACGATGTTCTGATTAGCAACAAGTAAGCGGTAAATATGTGCGGGTTAGTTCTTAAGGAGAACGGCATGAGCAACAAACCTCCCATCCGGCGCAGCTTCAGTCTGGCCTCGGCTGCCGAGGGTAAGGCGCGGTCTATACGGTACCGCCGCTTTGCAAGGTCTCTGCCCCCTGCGCTCAAGCGCATCCGCCGCTGGCGCGACTGGCGCTTGACCGGTCTGATTCACGGTGGACTGGTTACCCCCCGCCGCACCAGCTTTGTGATCCGGCACAAGAGCAAGCAGCGCCGACACCTGCGCCACCAGCATTACTAGCCCTCACCCGATGAAGCGACGCCCGTCTGCCACGCGCAGACGGGCGTTTTTTTACACCATTTTTGTCAGCATTGCACAAGGCGCAAGTCAGTCGCCAGGTTTATAATAAGGTCAAAAGTACACGATGTGACGAAAGCGCCGCCTTATGGCTGTTTTGCCTTATGATTATCACATGCACTCGACTCATTCGTGCGACGGCAAGGCCAGCATGGCTGACATGTGCCGTCAGGCTGTGGCGACGGGGATGCCAGAGATCGCCTTTACCGATCACTTTGACCGTCACCCGATGGACTTCTGTCACGGGTATTATGAACCTGACGCCCTCTGGGCCGACCTGGAAGCGCGACGCGCCGAGTTCCCTGAACTGACTATCCGCGCCGGCGTTGAGGTGGGCGAGCCGCACCGCTTTATGGACGAGGTGAAGCCCATCCTGGACGCTCACCCTTACGACTTCGTCATCGGGTCGCTGCACTGGGTCAACAACGGTGTTGTTTTTGACAACCGCTTCTTCAACAAGCGCTCCGTTGATCGCGTCGCCGAGCTTTACTTTACCGAGATGGAGCGCATGGTGAAGTATGGCGGCTTTGAAATCCTCGGCCACCTGGATGTGGTGCGCCGCCAGGGGTTCGACTTCTACGGGCGCTTTGACATTGAGCCATACGAGGACCTGATTCGCCCGGTGCTGCGCGCCTGTATCGAGGGGGGCATCGCTATCGAAATCAACACCTCTGGGATGCGACGCGCCCTCCAACAAACCTTCCCCGGTCTGCCGGTGCTGCGCTGGTACCGGCAGATGGGCGGCGCGTTGCTCACGGTCGGCTCAGACGCGCACACCACCGAACACCTGGGGTTCTGCCTCACGGTGGCACGCGACCTGGCGCTTCAGGCGGGGTTCACGCGCCTGTGCCGCTTCGAGCGCCGCCGGGTGCTCGACTGGGTGGAGCTTTGAGTCAGAAGGGCACGGCGTGCCGTGCCCTTACAAGAAACTCCGACCACGCTACTCGGTGGCGCTGCCGTGGTGGGACAGCCCACTGCTTAAACCTTCATAGCGGATTTATCCCGGCAGCCATTCCCGCTTCACGCCAGTGCGTTCGTCAAGGCGCTGCATCTCCTCTTCGCTCAGACGCAGCCCTCCCGCCCCCAGCGATTCGTCAAGCTGCTTCACGTTGTTCGCGCCGATGATGGGCGCGGTTATGAACGGCAGCGTCAACAGCCAGCCGAGCGCCATTTGCGCTACCGTCTTGCCGTGTTCCTCGCCCATCGCGCGCAGCGCATCGACGACGGCGAAATTCTGTTCGGTCATGTAGCGCGCGGCAGCCTCTTTGTCTTCGGCGAAACGCGACCCTGCCGGGATGGTCTCCCGCGAATACTTGCCGGTCAGGAAGCCACCCGCCAGCGGGCTGTACGGGATCATGCCGATGCCCTGGTCCAGGCAGAGCGCTGCCAGGTCCGGCTCGACCTCGCGGCGGTTGAGCAGATGGTAGTGCGGCTGGATTGAGTCGAAGCGCGCGAAGCCGTGCCTGTCGCTGACCCAGAGCGCTTTTGTCAGCAGCCAGGCCGGGTAGTTGCTCGCGCCAAGGTAGCGCACCTTGCCGGCGGTCACCAGATCGTCCAGCGCGCGGAGCGTCTCCTCCAGCGGCGTGTCGGCGTCCGGCCAGTGAACCTGGTAGAGATCAATCGCCTCGACCCCCAGGCGGCGCAGGCTGTGCTCGACCGCGAGCATGATATGCTGGCGGCTCAGGCCTTCACCGTTCGGCCCCGGCCACATCCGCCCGCGCACTTTGGTAGCGATCACGATCTCGTCACGCGGCTTGCCCTTCAGCCACTTGCCGATAATCGTCTCCGCCACACCGCCGGGATTGTCCTTCGCCCAAACGCTGTAGACGTCGGCGGTGTCGAGGAAGTTGACGCCGGCCTCCCAGGCGCGATTGAGCACCTGGATCGATTCCTCCTCCGTGCTGGTCCAGCGGAAAGTCATCGTGCCCAGGCAAAACTCGCTGACCTTGAGGCCGGTGCGTCCGAGTTTGCGGTATTCCATTGCGTCTCCTCCTGGTTCCTGCAAGGCCCTGAAGTCTCTTGTGGCCCGCATTTGGGCCGCGTGCGGGTTCTCTAATCCCAGTATAACATACCAACAACATCCAGATTGGGAAAGCGACATGGTGTCTGTGCGAAGGAACCGCCCCCAGATATAGGGGTTTTTTGTTCAGGTTGAGGTAAGCTACAAATGGTTGCCGGATAGCAACCCTCATCAATGGTGTAACGTGTCTCAAGCCAGAAAGGATGGGTAACATGACTGCTCGTCGCTGGGGGTGGAGCGCCATGCTACTCGTACTGGCGCTGGTTCTGCCGTGGCCAGCGCCTACGTCGGCTCAGGAGGGCGCGATCACACTTACGCCCTACACGGACGAGGCTTTCGGGATCAGCGGCGTCGTTCCTGAAGGCTGGGCCGCAGCCGCCCCCGGTGTTTACCAGCGCCGTAGCTCGCCGACGGACCTGACGTCACTGATTCAGCAGGCCGCGCCGGGCGCGACCGCCGCGCAGTTGGCCGCCGCCCTGCTCCCCTCGCTCGGCCTTACGGAGTTTCCAGAAAGCATCGGCACTTATGAGTCTGCCGCCTTCACCTGGAACCTGTACAACGTTGAGGTTGAGGCGCCGGGCGTCGGGACCGTCGTGGTTGACATCGCCCTGACCGAAACCGAGGGTGCCGTCTATGTGGTGATCCTGCAAACGCTGGCCGACGACTACGAAACCTTGCATCAGGCAGTCTTCATCCCCGCCGTTGACGCCCTGGCTCCCCTGGCGGCTGAAGACGAGGAGGGTGAAGTTTACAGGGACCCAGACGGCCTGTTCACGGTGCCTATCCCTACCAACTGGACCGCTGAGCCGGGCGAAGGCTACGGCGTCCTGCGCAGCCCGGACGATGGGATCGTTGTCTACGTGATGGCGATCCAGGGCGACGACCTCAAAGAGGTGGTGCGCGCGGCCTGGGCGCGCGTGGACCCGGATTTCGACCTGGAACCGGATGAAGTTATCGAAGCGCCGGCCACCGGGAACAAGGCGGGCACAGAGAAGGCGTTTACTGTCACTTACGACACTGGCGACGAAGATGTCGTTATCCTGGCCGGCGGCTGGGTGCACGCGGGCACGATCTATATCGAGCTATTCCGGGCTGATCTTGTCCCCTTTCAGCAACGGCTTTCGCAGGTGCAGATCATTGACAGCGGCTTCACCATCGCCGCGCTGGAGGTGGTCGATCTGTCCGGCGTGGAGCCGCTGCCGCTGACCGATGACATCATCGCCGCGCTTGAGGCGTACATCGTCGAGAAGATGGAACAGCTCGACGTGCCGGGCGCAGCGGTCGCCATCGTGCAGGGCGGCGAGATCGTGTATGCGAACGGCTTTGGCGTGCGCGCGCTTGGCGAGAAAGAGCCGGTCACGCCCGAAACGCTGATGATGATTGGCTCGACCACCAAGAGCATGACCACCATGCTGATGGCGACGCTCGTCGATGAAGGCGTCATGGGTTGGGACACGCGCGTGATCGACATCCTGCCCACGTTCGCCGTCGCCGATCCAGACATCACCCAGACCATCACGGTGCGCAATCTGGTATGCGCGTGCACTGGCGTCCCGCGCCGCGACCTGGAGTTGATCTTCAACGCGGACGACCTCACCGCTGAAGGCATCGTCGAGTCGCTGGCGGACTTCGAGTTCTTCACCGATTTCGGCGAGGCGTTCCAGTACAGCAACCAGATGGTCGCAGCGGGCGGCTATGTGGCAACGCTGGCCGCTGGCGGGGAGTACGGCGATCTCTACACCGAGTATGTGGCGTTAATGCAAGAGCGCGTGTTGGGTCCTATTGGGATGACCGATTCCACGTTCTCCCTTGGAGAAGCGAAGGCCAACCCCGACCACGCGATGCCGCACACGTCCGATCTCGACGGCGAGACGGTTCCGCTCCCGCTGAGCTTTGAAAGCTTTGTAACGCCGGTGGCCCCGGCGGGCGCGCTGTGGTCCAACGTGCTCGACATGGGGCGATACCTGATCACCGAGCTGAATGCGGGAGTCGCCTCCGATGGCGTGCGGGTGGTCTCTGCCGAGAACCTGGGGGTGACGTGGGAGCCGCAAATCGCGATCACCGCCGATGCGAGCTACGGCCTGGGTTGGATCATCGACGACTATCACGGCCTGCGGATGCTCCATCATGGGGGCAACACCCTCGGCTTCACCTCAGACCTGGCGTTCCTGCCTGAAGTGGACCTGGGCATCAGCGTGTTGACGAACCAGGCCGGCTCAAGCCTGAACCAGCTTGTCCGTTTCCGCCTGCTCGAACTGCTCTTCGCGCAGGAGCCGGAGTTTGACGAATTGATCCAGGTTGCCCTTGACCGGGGCGAGGAACAACTGGCCGAGCTAAAGGCGCAAATGCGCGATAGCGTGGACCCCGAAGCGGTCGCGCCTTACGTTGGCGTTTACACCAATGACGCACTCGGCGAGATCATCATCGCGTTGAGCGACGACGGCGTTCTCACCCTGGACGCGGGCGAGTTTCAGTTGGAACTCCTGCCCCGCGTGAAGGATGAGGAAGTTGTCGGTTACCTGTCGGTCACCGTCGGGTTGGGCGCGGAGTTTCAGTTCGAAGAGGACGATGACGGCAATCTGACCGTGACGCTTGGCGCGGGCGTGGTCGAGTACGTCTTTAAGAAAGTTGAGTAGCGCTCTGGCGGAAGCCGGGCGCGCCGCTGCGGCGGGTCACGCGAGACGGCTTCGACGACAGACAGGGTGCCAAGCCCGCTGTCCAACGAGGCATTGCCAAAAAAGAAAAGAAAACCGGCTCCCCGTGAGTTTCATACTCGCGGGGAACTTCGCGGTGGCACCGACTCCAGTTACGGGGAGACAGTGAGCGACTGCTGAACGACTTCATCTGTGACCAGAGCGCCAGGGTTGACGATGAGCAACAGGCCGTCCTCCAGCCGCGCGACGGCGGCGATGTAGTGGGCCGCCTGCCCGAACTCCTCCGGCGACATGACGTTTCTGGGTTCCAGCGAGAGCACTTCGCTCACTTCGCTGACCACGAGGCCAAGCGCGTGCCGGCCGCTCCAGGCGAAAATGATCGGCGCGGTCAGTTCGGATTCGGGTACCGGGAGAGCAAAGCGAATCCGCAGGTCTACAATCGGCACGACATGACCCCGGTAATCCACCACGCCTAGCACCTCCGGCGGGCTGTCGGGTAGCGCGGTGATCGCCACCATACGGGACACTTCGTAAATGTGCGCAACCTCCAGCCCGTAGAGCTGGTCGCCCAGCCGGAAGCTGAGGACCTGCATGGTACCCATGTCGTGCGCGGAGGGTGACAGCGTGGGAGGCCCCAGCCGTTTTTCGTTCTTTTCTTCGTCGTCGATCATTCTCGTGAAGCTTCTTAAAAAACCGTGTGGTAGGGATGCAGTGTTGCACTCCTACCTGTCGAACGCGCCGCCCAGGCGCGCCAGCACCACCGGCAGCAGACGGCGCACCGTCAGGCCGTCAGAGAAAGGGATGATGTCGTCGAGCGCATGGCGGTAGAGCAGTTCGGCGGCGTTGAGCCAGTGGCGGCGCGCTTCCCGGAACATTTTCATTGTCCAGTACAGGTTCGCCAGGCTGAAATGCCCCAGGATGAAGTGGCGGTCGGCGTAGAGCGCGCGCCTGTATGCAGCAACGGCCTGTTCAGGCTGGCTCTGCTGCTCGTGAATCAGGCCAATCAGATAGTGCGCCTGCGCCATCAGCGGGTCGATGCGCACCGCCTGTTTGAGCCAGTTCTCGGCGTCCTCCCACTGCCCCTGGTCGGCGTGGATTTTGCCCATCAGCCAGCAGGCGTCGGCGTGGCGGGGGTTGTCGCTGAGCAGGTAGAGCAGTTGCTCGCGCGCCCGGTTGGGGTGTGCGGAGTCCACCAGCGCCAGGGCCAGTTGGAAGCGATCCGGGGACGGGGCCGGCTCTGCGACCTTAGCGGGCGCGCTGCGGCCCGGGGACGCCCCTGAGATGGGCGGACGCGGGGCGGGCGCCCGCGCTTTTTGGTAGGCGACTGTACTGGCAAAAGCATGGGTCTGGAAGTGTTCGCCGAACCCGTCGGGCAAGGTCTCTGAGTGCCCCAGGATCAGCCACCCGCCGTCGAGTAAGGCCTGGTAGAAGCGGTTGGTCATGGCGCGGGTGGTCTCGCGGTCGAAATAGATGCTGACGTTGCGGCACATAATTAAGTCCAGGCCGACGGTGTGGGTCTCCACGCCGGGGTAGGTAGGGCGCACCAGGTTCAGATAGGCGAACGTGACCATGTTGCGGATGTCCGGGTTGAGTTCAAAGCGGTCGCCTCGCCGCTGAAAGTACAGGTTCTTGATGCTTTCCGGCGTCTCGGCGCGGAAGGACCACGACCGGTAGACGCCGCGTTGCGCCGTCATCAGGCTCTCGCGGTTGAGGTCGGTGCCCAGGATCATAATGTTCCAGCTTTCGATGTCGGGCAGCAGATGGCGGAGCAGAATCGCCAGCGAATACGGCTCCTCGCCGGTGGCGCACCCCGCGCTCCACATGCGGATCATGTGCAGGCCGCTCTTGCGTCGCTCAGCGATCAACGCCGGCAGGATGTGTTCGCGCAGGGCAATATACTGCGGCGCGTTGCGGAAGAAGTACGTCTCGCCGATGGTAATGTGCTGGATCAGGTTTTCCCAGTTCAGGTCGGTGGTCTTGCCGCTGGAGAGTCGTTCGTAGAAGTCGTCCAGGTCGCGGGCATCCGCGTCGCGCATCGCGTGACGCAGGCCGATTTCCAGGTCACGGCGCTTCGGCATCGGAAAATGCAGCCCGCTACGTCGCAACAACAGGTCGCGGAAGCGCTCGTAGTCCTGGTCGCTCAGTTCTTCTAGGAAGGCGGTGTTCCCTGGCATTGCGCGTTATTGACGGGTTTGTATCGGCATGGCAGCGCCATGCCTGCCCTTGCCAACCCGCTGACGCTCGCGGCTAGTATACCACATACGAGACGGCAGTAGGCGTGGTCGAGGTCAGCGGCGGCAACCGGTCTAATTCAAGCTCGACCTCGGCGAGCGCTTCCAGGCCGGCGTTGATAAACGTCTCGGCCTGGATGGTGACATGCGCCGGCGCTGCCATCAAGCGCCCGTCCTGGCACTGACGCCGCCACTGCGCTTCTACATTATGGATCGCGATGTGCGCCTCATACAATGCGCTTTCTGCCACCCCCAATTCGGGATAGGCGTCCAGCTCGGGGTCGGGCAGGCCGTAAGTGGCGGGGATGGCCGGCAGGTTCTCGCAGGCGAGGCCGCCAGGGCTGCCCGCGATGAGCGTTGGCACCTGGCGCAGTTGTTCGGCCCCCTCCCGCGCGGCACTGATGGCCTGGCGCATCTCCGCCACGATCTCATCCCGGCTCCGTAGTGGTAAACTCGCCTCGAAGCGCGCACGCAGCGCGTTGAAGCCGCCCGCTAACAGCATGATGAGCACGACCGCGCCGAGGATCACGAGCACGCCGATCAGGATGTACTCGGCGATGCCGAGTTGGCGCGCGCGCAGCGCTTCCTCTTTGTCCCGCAGCGCACCTTCCGAAAGGTCCGGCGCGTCGGTCGCCCGGCGGTGGGGTTTCCGCAGGGGCGCTTCGATATGTTCGCGCTGGAGGAAGTCAACCGCCCCGGCGGCAAGCGCGCGTACCGTCTCGTCAGGGTCGTGTTCGGCCACCCGCTGCAAAACGTCGATGGCTTCAACCGCACGCAGGCGGGCCAGCGTGCGGACGGCCTCCTGGCGCTGCTTGGGGTCGGGACTGTTCAACTCTTGCGGCAGGCCGTCGAGTTGCGCCATTGTCCACCTCTTCTGAGGATATGATACACGAAATGCCCGACGATGCACGTTGGCAACGTAGGGTAAGCGTATAGAATCCGTCAATTAAGACTTACCGGATTTAAAATATAATAGATACAAGGGTAAAACGAAATCTTCCAGCAATATCAGTAATGCACTTTCGTCGCTACATATGACCCTGGCGTGCGCGCCAGGAACCCGCGCCGAGAAAGGGGGTGAGAGCAATCCAGGTTACCGTTCAGGTTTCCGTGGACGTGGCGCGCAGCCTGCATGGGACGGCAGCCGCCACGACCGAGGCGCACGAATTGATGCAACTCGCGGGTGAACTCGGCGTTATGTTGACGCCCATGCACCCCGGCGCGGAAGACCTCTATCTGATCCCGTTCTTTACGGTAGAAGTCGCCGATGCTGCGCACGCTGCGCAGGTGATCGCGCGGCTCCAAACGAGTGAGGCAGTTGAAGCCGCATATCTAAAGCCGGCAGATGAGCTGCCTTGATTCCCGTCTGATCCCGATAAAAGCAAAGTTAGGGAGGTTGTTTTATGCCACCGAGGAAGAAACCGTCATCAACGGGCGGCGGCGAACGTTACCCGTCGCAGACCTTGCCGACTGAGCGCGAGCTGATCGTCGTAGCACGGCCTGAGGCCGGGTTGCGGGCGACCATGGCCGGCGTGGCGTCGGCCACAGGGGCAGATGTCGGCTCCCTGGCGACTGTTCTCGCCGCAGAGGGGGTGCGCCTCCGGCCCTTGTTTGGGATGACCGAGGAGCGGTTGCAGGCGCAAGTCGCGTCTTTGGCCGCCGAGACAGGCGAGGCGTTGCCGGACCTCTCGACCTACTACCGGGTCGATGCGCCCGACGAACGCCTGGACGCGCTCGCGGCGTCGCTCCGTGACCTGGATGTGGTTGAGGCGGCCTATGTGAAGCCGGGGGCGGAGCCGCCGTTTCTCCCCGTCGCTGAAGCCGTCCCGCTGACAGATGAGCCGCCAGCGACGCCTGATTTCACGGCGCGCCAGGGTTACCTGGATGCCGCACCCGGAGGGATCGACGCGCGCTACGCCTGGACGCAATCCGGCGGCAGGGGGTTCGATGTCCGCATCATCGACATCGAGGGCGCCTGGCGTTTCACCCACGAGGACCTGACCCAGAACCAGGGCGGCGTGGTCGGCGGCACCCAGTCTACGGATATTGCGTGGCGCAACCACGGCACAGCAGTGATCGGCGAGTTCGGCGGCGACCGCAACGCCATCGGCGTCACGGGCATCTGCCCCGACGCCAACACGCGTGCGATCTCGATCTTCGGCGGCCCTGGTTCCGCCGGGGCGATTCGCCAGGCCGCCGACCTGTTACGACCCGGCGACATCATCCTTATCGAGCTGCACCGGCCCGGCCCGCGCTTTAACTTCGCGGGCAGAAACGACCAGCGCGGTTATATCGCCATCGAGTGGTGGCCTGACGACTTCAACGCCATCCGCTACGCCGTCTCTAAGGGCGTGGTTGTCGTGGAGGCCGCCGGCAACGGGGCCGAGAACCTGGACGACGCGCTGTACAACACGCGCCCTGCCGGGTTCCCAAGTTCCTGGACCAACCCGTTCAACCCGGCCAACTCCAGTTCGGGCGCGGTGTTGGTGGGCGCGGGCGCGCCGCCGCCGGGCACGCATGGCAGGAATCATGGCCCGGACCGCTCACGGCTGGATTTCTCAAACTGGGGGGCCAGAGTGGACGCGCAGGGCTGGGGACGCGAGGTGACGACTGCCGGGTATGGCACGCTCCAAGGCGGCAGCAACGAAGACTTGTGGTACACCGACACCTTCAGCGGCACCTCCAGCGCCTCGCCCATCGTGGTCGGGGCGTTGGGATGCGTTCAGGGCGCGCTGCGCGCGCGCGGGCGGATTCCGCTCAGCCCGGCGCGGGCGCGCGAGTTGCTCCGCGCTACCGGCTCGCCGCAACAGGATGCGCCGGGGCGGCCACGCACCCAGCGGATCGGCAACCGCCCCAACCTGCGCCAGCTTATCCCTCTCGCCTTGCAGCAACAGACCTGGGTGGGCGTCCAGTTCACCGGCACGATCCCAGGCAACCAGACCTACCGCTGGTTTACCTACCGCTGGCCGGCGCACTGGCACGTCGTATGGACGGTCGTGCCAACCAGCCCACGACCCGGCGCGCCGCAGATCACGTGGAAGGTGCAGGTGGAGCGCGCGTCGGACGAGTACATCACGTATTGGATCAGCATCACCAACCTCACACCGGTCCCGGTGAGCATCGAGGCGCGCTACGGCGTGCTGGGGTGGTGAGTCAACCAGATCATGCCACTGATTTAGGAGGATGTCATGCGATTGGGAGTTCAATTCACGGGGACAATTCCGGCCAACGCGACGCAGCGCTGGTTTACCTTTAACTGGCCGGCGACCTGGCATGTGGTCTGGTACGTCGTGTCGACGTCGCCCAGGGTGGGCGCGCCCCAGATCGAGTGGAGCGTCGCCGTCGAGCGGGCTTCAAGCACCTATATCACCTACTGGATTACCATCAGGAACCTCACACCGGTGCCGGTGAACATCGAAGCGCGCTACGCCATTTTGAATCTATGAGGGAGAGTGTCATGCGCATCACAATTGATACCGGGGAACAACAAGCGGTTGTGCAGCAGGTCACGGCCCCTGAGGCGGCAGCCGGGGCGGCCATAGACGCCGGCGGCCCCTCTGCCGAGCTGACCGCGCTCGTCAGCGCCGAGACGACCGCCTTCGCGCCGCCCGGCGCGCCGGGCGCTGGGGAGGCGATCGATGCGGGGCCGCCCCCGCAGGAGTTGGTCGAAGCCATCGCCGCCGCCTCGGTTGCAGGTATGCAGCCGGAGATGATAGCGGGAGACGTTGACGCGGGTGCAGCGCCGGCCGCCGAGGCGTAAAAGCACGCCGTCGATACGCGACATTGGAAGGGGTGGACCCGTCGGTCCGCCCTTTTTGCTTATGACTCAGCCGCATGAGCGCGCCCGTTGGGTTGATTTTGACACTCAGCAACGCATCCCCAAAGACGGCGCGCTGTGGTTCCGGCAGGTGATCGCCGCCAACGCCGTGGAATCGGACGCGCAAAGCGAACCGTCTGCTTGACCGGGGCATAGGCAGCGAGGAACCAGAATGGGGAGAGGACGGCGGACTTGATTCTGCTGTCCTCTTCATCACTCCTGCTTCAGCGCGGTGACGGGCGGGAGTTGCGCGGCCCGCAGCGCGGGATACAGACCCGCGCCGACGCCGACCAGCACTGCCAGCACGACGGCGAGGGCGGCCAGCTCAGGCGGAATCACGATCAGGCTGTCGCCGATCATGGAGAAGGAGACGATCCTGGCGCACCTGGCAGCGCTGCTGCCGCCGGACCGCAAGCAAGTGATCGTGCTGGGCGACCGCGAGTTCGGCACCCCGGACACCCTGCGCACGATCCGGTGCTCTGGTTGGGACTTCTGCCCCGCAGGGGCGTCCCGGTGGGACTGTCTGCGCGTCAAGGGCGACCAGTGGGTGTTCTTGCCTGGCATCCGGCAGTGGGTGCCATTGCGCGCCCTGGCGCTCGCGCCGGGGCAGCGCGTCTTCCTGACTGGCGTCACCCTCACGCAGTCGAACTGCTACGGCCCGGTCAACTGCGCCCTGGCGTGCGCCCCGGACAGCGACGCCCCCTGGCTGATCGCCACCCATCTGCCCCCTTCGGCGCGCCTCCTGCGCCACTGCGCACGTCGCTTCGGCGGCGAAGAGCTGTGCTCCGATGTCAAGGGGCGCGGCTTCAACATGGAAGCGTCGCAGTTGCCGCATGAGGATCGCTTTTCGCGCCGGCTCCTGGCCGGCGCGCTGTTGGTCGTGTGGATCGTCACCGTCGCTCGCCGCCTGCGCGCCACTGGCCTCGCCAGGTCGCTGAGCTATCGCGCCTACGAACCGGAGCGCTACAGCCCTTTCCAACTCGGCCTCCGTTGGCTCACCCATCAACTCACCCACGACAAACCACTCGCTCCCGATCCAGGATTTCGTCTATGGCCTCTCGCTTGAAAGTGATAGGCGGTCAGCTACCGGACACTGAACTCATGTTCGAGAAAAAGGCTTTTGTATTCTCTTCCCTCACCCCCTCGCCCTTCGGGCAGTCC
>DAOTXU010000382.1:0-4102 GCA_034435135.1 Anaerolineae bacterium
ACGGCGTCATCACCGTCGAGGAGTCCAAGGGACTGCAGTTCGAGACCGAGTACGTCGAGGGTATGCAGTTTGATCGCGGCTACATCAGCCCCTACTTCATCACCGCACCGGAGACGATGGAGGCCGTGATCCAGGAACCGTATATCCTCGTCTATGAAAAGAAGATTTCGGCGGCGCAGGACATCGTGCCCATTCTGGAGAAGCTGGTGCAGATCGGCAAGCGCGAGCTGGTCATCATCGCCGAGGACGTGGACGGCGAAGCGCTGGCGACCCTGGTGCTCAACAAGCTACGCGGGATGCTCAACGTGCTCGCGGTCAAGGCACCAGGCTTTGGCGACCGCCGCAAGGCCATGTTGCGCGACATCGCCATCCTGACCGGCGGCCAGGTGATTTCTGAAGAGCTGGGCCGCAAGCTCGAATCCGTCCAGGTCGCCGACCTGGGCCGCGCCGACAAGGTCGTCAGCACCAAGGACGATACCACCATCGTGGGCGGCCACGGGGCGGAAGAGGCCATCAAGGGCCGTATTGAGGAGATCAAGGTCGAGATCGAGAACAGCACCTCCGACTACGACCGGGAGAAGCTGCAAGAGCGCCTTGCCAAGCTCAGCGGCGGCGTGGCCGTGATCCGCGTGGGCGCGGCGACCGAGGTCGAACTGAAGGAAAAGAAGCACCGCGTCGAGGATGCGCTAAGCGCAACCCGCGCGGCGGTCGAAGAAGGCATCGTGCCCGGCGGCGGCGTGGCGCTGATTAACGCCATGAGCGTGCTGGACGACGTCAAGATGGACCACGAAGACGAGCAGACCGGCGTGCGCATCGTGCGCCGCGCGCTCGAAGAGCCGATGCGCGGCATTCTGCGCAACGCCGGCCTGGACGGCCCGGTGGTGCAGGCGGAAATCCGCCGCCGCCAGCAAGAAGAGAGCAACTCCAAGATCGGCTACGACGTGATCGCCAATGCGTATGTGGACATGGTGAAGGCCGGCATCATCGACCCGGCGAAGGTGACGCGGGGCGCGCTCGAAAACGCTGCCTCCATCGCTGCCATGATCCTCACCACCGAGGCGCTGGTCACCGATGCGCCCGAAAAAGAGAAGGCGCCGCCCACGCCGCCCGGTGGGGGCGACTTCGATTACTGATGCTCCGATCACCCGTGGGGGCGAACCTGACCGAAGGGAAGTTCGCCCCCCCTATCGTGCGACACGAGCAGAAGGCCACCGCGCCCGGCCGCCCCTCCCGCGAGGGGCGGCTCTTTTACCTTAACGCGAAGGAGGCGCAGCACGCCTCCTTCCGATCCGATTGGGGCTTCGTGTGTCGTCCCGCACTGGCCTGCCCGTAGAGCACAATCGACCGTGCTAATACTTGCAGTCAATCTGCCTGCCGGTTGTGGCTGACTCGACAATGGCGTCGGCGACGACGGCCTGCCGGTAGCCGTCCTCGAAGTCCGCCGCGTAGGGCGCGACCGGCTTGTCGTTGAAGATGCAGTCCAGGAAGTGCGCGATCTCGTGCACGAAGGTGTGCTCCCAGCCGATGATGTGCCCCGGCGGCCACCAGTGCGCCAGCCAGGGATGCTCCTTTTCGGTGATGATCGCGTTGTGGAAACCGAGCGTCTCCTTGCGATCCTCCTCCGCCCAGAACACGTTCAACTCGTTCAGACGTTCCAGGTTGAAGTGAATGCTGCCCTTCTCGCCGTTGACCTCGATCACCTCGTAGTTCTTGCGCCCGGCGGCGAGCCGCGAGCCTTCGAGCGTGCCCATCGCGCCGTTGTCGAACTCGACGACCGCCGCGAAAGCGTCGTCCACATCCACCTTGCCGAGGCCGCTGCCATCAGGCATGGGGCGCTCTTCGATGAAAGTCCGCTGCACGGCGCTGACGGTCTTGAACTCCGCGCCCATCAGGAAGCGGCCCAGGTCGATGATGTGCGAGGCCAGGTCGCCGATAGCGCCCGTGCCGGCGACGCTCTTGTCCATGCGCCAGAGGCGCGCGGTCTTGAAGTGGGGCATGAGCCAGTCTTGCAGGTACATGGCGCGGTAGTGGTAAATCCGCCCCAGCGCGCCGCCGGCGATCAGGTCGCGCGCCAGACGCAGCGCCGGCACAAAGCGGTAGTTGTGCGCCACCATGTGCTTGACGCCGGCCTTTTTCGCCGCGTCGAGCATGGCTTTGGCCTCTTCGGCGGTGCGGCCCAGCGGCTTCTCGGACAGGATGTGGACTCTCCTCGCCGCGGCGAGGAGGTTCGGCTCAAGATGCACGTCGTTGGGGCCGCCGTTGTCGAAGAGTTTGATGCGGTCGTCTTCAAGCATCTTGCGCCAGTCGGTGTAGTAACCCGCATAGCCGAAGCGCCGCGCCATGTCGCGCGTGGCCTGCGCGTTGCGCCCGCAGACAGCGATCAGCCTGGGGATGGCCGGCGGCGGGTAGATCATGTAGGACACCTTCTTGAAGGCGTTGCTGTGCGCGCGACCCATGAAGGCATAGCCCAGCATCCCCACGCCGATCTCCGGCGCGTCAATCGACGCCGACACAGGGGTGAACCCTTCTTCGTTCATGAATCCCTCCTCGTGTGGTCATTCCCCGCAGGGGCGCGGCGCGCCGCGCCCTCTGAGAATCTTCAGTTGCACCTTAACCCTGTCCGCCCCCGACCCCTTTGATGGCGCGGGCCAGGGGATGAGGGTCGATACCACTTACGCCCAGAACATCTCGCCGGGCGCTTCGAAGATGCACGCCTCTTTGAGCGTGGCGATGGCTTTCGCCAGCCCCTCGTCGGGCGACATCAAGGCGTCCTCGTGTTCGATGGAGATCACGTAATCGTAGCCGATGGTGCGGAAGGCGCTGACGATGTCCTTCCACTCCTTGACGCCGTGCCCGTAGCCGATGGTGCGGAACGTCCACGAGCGGGCCGAAATCTTATCGTAGGGCTTGTGGTCATTGCAGCCGTTGACCATCACGTTGAGCGGGTCCACGTAAACGTCCTTGCCGTGCACGTGGAAGATCGCGTCGCCCAGCGCGCGGATCGCCGCCACCGGATCGACGCCGTTCCACCACAGGTGGCTGGGGTCGAAGTTGCTGCCCAGCATCGGCCCGGCGGCGTCGCGCAGGCGCAGCAGCGTGTCCACATTGTAGACCAACATGCCGGGGTGCATCTCGAACGCGATTTTGACACCGTGATCCTCGGCGAACTTGCCCGCGTCTTTCCAATAGGGGATGGCGACCTTGTCCCACTGGTAGGCGAGCATGTCGAGGAAGTCCGGCGGCCAGGGGCAGGTGACCCAGTTGGGCTGCGTGTCGCCCGGCGCGCCCGCCGGCAGGCCGCTGAAGGCGTTGACCACCGGCACACCCAGCAGCTGCGCCAGCTGAATCGCCTTGCGCAGCGCCTCGCTGTCGCTCCGGGCGACCTGCGGGTTGGGGTGGATCGGGTTGCCGTGCACGCTGAGCGCGCTCAGGATGAGGCCGCGCGCGGTGATCGCGTCCATGTACTGCTTGCGCTTGTCCTCGCTGGCGAGCAGTTCATCCACCGGGCAGTGGGGCTTGCCGGGGTAGCAGCCCGCCCCGATTTCGACGGCGGCCACGCCGGCGGCTCTGGCCTTGTCAAGCGCCTGCTCAAAAGAGAGCTTGTTAAAGAGCGCGGTAAACACTCCGATACGCATCGTTTCCTCCTCGTTGGATAGAGCGTGTCCTGCTGACGGCGCCATTTTACCACAGCACTGGCCGCGTTGAGCTTCACATCCCCTCACGTTACGATTCGAGGATGCCGAGTTTCCGCAGGGGCGAACCGGCGGTTCGCCCCTACTGAGAATGAACTGATTCAAACTTACGCCAACAGCTGGCCGTGCTAAGGCCTTTCTCTACCTCACCCCCGTCTCGCCTGCGGCTCGACACCCCCTCTCCGCGTGCGGCTATAGTCCGGCATAGCCGGGAGAGGGGGACGGGTGGTGAGGTGCCCGCCAACACGACCAGCGCCACACGCACCGCGGTCGTTGTCTCAAAAGCTTGAATCACTTCAATGTTTTTGGAGAAACACCTCCACCTCGGCGGCGGTAGGCAAGGCCGGGATCACGCCCTCCTTCGTCGCGGTGAGCGCGCCGGCAGCGTTGGCGTAGCGCAACGCCTCGCG
>DAOTXU010000383.1:0-10163 GCA_034435135.1 Anaerolineae bacterium
GACGCTCGCCGGCCACGCGCAGATGACTCTCTTCCTGGCGCTGGCCGTCGGCGCGGTCGGCGTCTACGCGCTTGCCGTCCGCTGGCGCGAAGGCTGGCGCGCGCGCGGTGAGGTGATCGCGCTCACGGCGCTGACCGGACTGGTCGGCGCAGGGATCGCGGCGGTGGCGCTGCTGCCCGCCGCCGAACTGACGTCCTACTCGCTGCGCGCGCCGATGGGCTACGAGGACGCGGCGCGCTTCAGCCTGCCGCCGCAGGCGTTGATCGGCCTGGTCGCGCCCTGGGTTTACGGTCGCGGCCCCGACGCCTTCACCGGCGACTGGGACCGCGTGGAGGTCGGCTACGCCGGCGCGATTGCGCTGCTGTTGGCGCTCTATGGCGCGTGGCGGGCGCGCGAGCAGCCGCTCACACGCTTCTGGATCGTCTTTGGGGTGCTCGCGTTGCTCATGGCGCTGGGCCAGTACGCGCTGCTGCACCGGCTGGTGTACGAGTTGCCACTCATGAACACCCTCCGCGCGCCGGCGCGCTTCGTCCTGCTGTTTGATTTCGCGCTCGCAGGGCTGGCGGCGGTGGGGTTGCGCGCGCTGCCCCTCTCTTCCCAAAGGGAGAATGCGCCAGAGCGTGAGGGCGGCGGGGATACGACGCCTCCTGAAACGGAGGACAGCGCAGAAGCTCCCAGGGAGCTTCAAAGCTCCCTGGGAGCTACATGGGTTGAGCGTATCCGCCCGTTTGCTGGCTACATCGTCGTCGCGCTGCTTGCCGCCGAACTCATCATCAACGGCGCGGGGATCGAGGTCGATGCGGGCGACCCCTACGCCGGCTACGATCACCCCGCCGTCGTCGCGTGGCTCCGCGCGCAGCCCGGCGTCTTCCGCGTCGAAGGGGCTGCGCCCGGTTGGCAGCCCGACTCCGCCGCTTTTCACGGGCTGTACGACATCTACGGGGTCCACAACCCGCTCGCTCTGGCTGCCTACGAAGCCTTTTACTGGAGCGTGGGCCAGCGCGGCACGCCGCCGTATAACTTCCTCGGCGCGCGCTACGTGATCCGCGCCAAAGGGGACCCACCCGCCGACGAGCCTTACACACGCGACTTCGCTCCCGCCTTCGACAATGATCCCGCGCTGACCGTCTACGAGAACCGGCGCGCGCTGCCGCTGGCGCATGTCGTCCCGCGCGCGGTCGCCATCGCGCGACCGGAAGAGGCGTGGGACGCGATCCACGCGCCCGACTGGGACCCCGCCGCGCTGGTTTACGTAGAGGGCGGGCCGCCGTTGGACTATCCTCTGCCGGAGGGCGCGGCGTTCAGCGTGGAGCATGTCGCCTACGAGACGAACCGGCTGGTCTACCAGGTCAACGCCGACGGCCCGGCGTACCTGGTCCTCAGCGAGACCTACTACCCCGGCTGGCGCGCGGCGGTGGATGGCGCGCCGGCGATGGTCTACCGCGCCAACACCGCGTTCCGCGCCGTGTACTTCGGCGAGCCGGGCGCGCACACGATTGAGCTGGTCTTCGCGCCCGATTCGGTTGCCGCCGGCGCGGCGGTTTCCGCCGTCACGGTTGGGATTGTCCTCGCCGGCGCCGTCGCGCTTGGGGTCAGGGCGCGGCGACCGGCCCCCATTCAAGCGGACGTCGAACCTCAGCCAGCCGAAGAGGCTCCCGATGAGCCGGCGGACTGAGCAAATCCTTCTGCTGCTCATCCTGCTGCTCGCGGCGATTCTGCGCATGGGGTGGCCCGGCGTCAGCGAGTTCAAGCTTGATGAGGCCAGGCTCAGCCTGCTGGCGCTGGAGATGGCGCGCGGCAAGTCGCTGCCGCTGCACGGGATCACGTCGTCGGTGGGGCTGCCCAACCCGCCGATCAGCGTGTACCTCTTCGCCCTGCCCTATTTCCTCTCGCCTGACCCGATCCTGGCGACGATGTTCGTCGGCCTGCTGAACGTGATCGCAGTGGGGTTGACCTGGTGGCTCGCGCGGCGAACCTTCGGCGCGTGGGTGGGGTTGCTCGCAGCGCTGCTCTACGCGGCAAGCCCCTGGGGTGTGATCTACTCGCGCAAGATTTGGGCGCAGGATTTGCTGCCGCCGTTTGTGCTGCTGACAGTGATAACGGGCCTGGCGGGGTTTGTTGAGGAGGCGCAAGGCCCCTGGAAGCGCCAGATTGCACATCTCGTCCTGCTGGTTCTCACCGTGCAAATCCACTACAGCGCGGTGAGCCTGATCCCGCTGACGTTGGTGATGCTCGCCATCGGGCGCAGGCGGCTTGACAGACGCTTCTGGCTTGGCGTGGTGCTGGCTGCGCTGACGCTGGTCCCGTTCGCGCTGGCAGCGTTACAAGGCGGCTGGCTGGAACGGATCGGGAACCTGAGCGGCGGGCGGGCGCTCACGCTCAGTGCCGAAGCGCTGGATCACGCGCATTTGATTACTGCTGGTACCGAAATACACGCGCTCGCCGGGCCGGACGCCTTTGGAGTCTATCTCGCCTCCGCGCCGAATGTCTGGCCGCTCCTGGCGCTGGTCGGGTGGGCGGCGTTGCTCGCGGCGCTGTGGCTGATCGTCAGCGGTCTGCGCCCCCAAAGCTTCCCGGAAGCTCGGCAGCTTCCGGGAAGCTACCCCCGTCTGATCCTCGGCCTGTGGGTGTTCCTGCCAATCCTCACCTTCACCGTCACGTGGACGCCGAGCTACCCGCACTATATGATCCCGCTTATCCCGGCGGCGTGCATCGCGCTGGCGGCGGGATGCAAGGCGCTGGTCGGTGTTGTCCCTCGATGGGGCAGCGCGCGGGCCGCTAAAGCTGTATTCACGGCGCTCGTGGTCGTCATTGCGGCGGCGCAGGCCTACGTGACGCTGGCGCTCCTCGCTTTTCTGGATACGCACCATACGCCCGGCGGGTTCGGGACGCCGCTGCATTACCTGCTGGATGTGCGCGACGCCGCGCGTGCAATGGCCGAGGACGACGAAATTCTGCTCGTCAGCGAGAACGACGATCCCCATGCAGGGCAAGACCCCGCCGTGTGGCGCTCCCTGCTTTACGATCATGCGCCGGGTGTACGGCTGGTTGATGGGCGCGCGACGCTGGTCTATCCCGCCGAGCCTGCGCTTGCCCTGCTGACCCCAGCCCTGTCGCCAGACGCCGCCGCCGCGCGCTACCCGCCCCCTGCCGCCGAGGCCCCGCTCCGCGAGCCGTCGGAGGGGGCTTATCGCCTCACGCCGTTGCGCGCGCAACCGGGGATGTGGCCCGGCGAACCGGTTGAGGCGCTGCTTGCGAATGGCGTGTCGCTGCGAACGTGGCGCTTTGCCGACACGCGCTTCTGGCTGACGTGGCAGGTTTCTCAATCCGAACCGGACAGGGGGCTTAAGCCCCCCGTCCAGCCACCTGCTTACACCCTGTTCGTGCACTTGCTGGACGGCGACGGCAACCGGGTCGCCCAGGCCGACGTGCCCGCGTGGCGCGGCCCCTGGCGCGAAGGCGACGTGATCGTCACACGCTTTGACCTGGGCGCGGGCGTCGCCATCCCGGAAGGCGGGACGTGGCGGATTGGCATGTATGACTTCTTAGAGGATGGCTCCACGCGGGGCGTGGACGTGCTCGACGCGGCGGGCAACCCTGCCGGGTGGTGGGTCGATTTGCCGGTTGGAAATAAGGATTGACATAACGCGGGAACCTAGCGCTGCTATGCCCTTACAGGCTGGCCCTGATAAACGCCAGCGCCTCTTCGCGCGTGCCGACCTCGCCCGACGCCTGCGCCTCGCGCAGCGCTTCCAGCAGTTGGCCGACGCGCGGCCCCGCCGGAAGCCCCAATGCCGCCTGAATATCGTGGCCCGTAAGCAGGGGGGGCGGCTCCACCACCTGGCGGCGGCGCTGAAAGTACGCGCCCAGCAGCATCGCCACGACTTCGATGTAGTGCGACCAATCCTCAAGGTTCAGGTTCACCCCCACCGTGCCCAGGTAGTCGGCCAGCGCCAGCAGGCACACGTCCACGCCCACGCCGTCTTGCGCGTCGCGGAAGAAGCGATAGACCGCCTTGCCGCTGATCTTCGGCTCGTTCGCCAGCATCATCGGGCGCATGTGATAGTGCACTACGCTCGCCACGCGGCGGACCTCGTGCCGGCTCAGGCGGAGCGCCTGGCAGCGCGCTTCGGCCATCGCTGCGCCGATGCGGTCGTGGTTAAAGAAGCGCGTCCGGCCTTCGTCCTGCACGGTTTTGGTCCCCGGCTTGCCGATGTCGTGCAGCAGCGCGCCGAGCATAAGCAGGCCGCGCATCGTGCGCCCGTCGGGCCAGGGCTGCGCCAGGTGCGCCTGCAAGTCGGCGCGGTAATGGTCCAACTGCATCACGGCGATCCCCAGCGCCGCCTGCGCGGCGGTGTTGTCCGTCCGCTCCGCGCTGATGATCTTCAACACTGCGTCCATCTGCTCGACCACGCGCAGGGTGTGCTCCCAGAGCGTGTAGGCGTGCGGCGAGCTTTGTTCCAGGCCACGCATGGCGGCGACTTCCGGCACGATCAGGTCCATGAGGTCCAGCGCGTCGAGTGCGCGCAGCGCCGCGGCGGGCTTCGGCCCCTGGAGCATCGCCATGAACTCGTCGCGCACCCGCTCCGCCGAGATTTCGACCAGTCGCGCCCCGTCGCGGCGGACCGCCTCGCGGGTTTCCGGCTCCATGCGCAGGCCGAGCGCTATACTCAGTCGCACCGCCCGCAGCGCGCGGGTTGGGTCGTCGGCGATGGACGTCGGCGCGCACAGGCGCAGTCGCCGCGCGCGCAGGTCCTCCAGCCCGCCGGACGGATCGAACACCGCGTCCGGGTCGCCGGCCAGGTCCACCGCCATCGCGTTGACCGTGAAGTCGCGCGCACGCAGGTCCGCCTCAAGCGTCTTACCCCGGAAGCGCGCCACATCGATGAGCAAACGCCCCTCCGCGCGGTCGAGCACAACGCGCCCGACGCTGCGCTCGGCGTCCAGGGGATAGAACGCGCCGCCCAGGTCGTCCGCCGCGCGCCGCGCGATCTGGAGGCCGTCGCCGGGCGTGGCGAGGTCGATGTCCTTCACCGGGCGGCCCAGCAGCGCGTCGCGCACCGTCCCGCCGACCAGGTACACGGGCGCGCCAGCGTCGGCGAGCAGAGCGCGCAGGCGTTCGACTTCAGGCGGCCACGATAAAGGGCGCGGGCTGGGTTTAGCGGGGGGGACCGCGGGGTCAGACAAGCGTACCCCTCCGCTTCACCGCTTCGACATCGGCCACACCGATGAACGGCACATTGCGGAACAACTCGTCCAGGTCCAGCCCATAGCCGAAGACGAACTTATTGGGGATATCAAAACCCACATAGCTCAGGGGGATATCCACCTCGCGGCGCTCCCATTTGTTCAACAGCGTGCAGATGCGGATGCTGGCCGGGTTGCGCGCGCGCAGCAGTTTGAGGATGTAATCGAGCGTGTGTCCGCTGTCGATGATGTCTTCCACAATCAGCAGATTCTTGCCCGCCGGGTCGGTGCTGAGGTCCATCACGATGCGCACGTGCCCGCTCGACTGGCGCACATCGACGCCGTAGCTGGAGACGGCCATGAAGTCCACCGCGTGCGGGACCGTGATGTGCCGCATCAGGTCGGTGAGGAACATCACCCCGCCCTTGAGCACGCAGATCAACCACAGGTCCGGCACGCCGGCCAGGTCGCGCGAGATTTGCGCGCCCAGCTCGGCGATGCGCGCCTGCAACGTCTCCATGTCGATCAGCACCTCGGCCAGATAGGGTTCATATGCTTCGGGCATAGCGCTCTATCCATCCTGTCAGTACGCGGAAGCCGGATTCGCAATACGTGAGGATTTTATATCGCGCCCGTCATAGTGACAATTGCCCCGGAAGTGAAAAGGGGCGCGGTGCCGCGCCCCTTCAAGGTGTACTCTTCATATTTTAGACTGATCTAAAAAATTGCCAACAGGCCAGGGCTTTCACCGGTTGAGGCAAGGCAACGCGAATGGTACCGTAAGGCGTGACAAAAGGCGCGATACTGTGATAAACTGGCAGGTAGGTTAGCGCGGACTTGCGCAATCTGGCGCAGTTTTGTAGGATAAGGTTGTTACGCGGACTTGTCTCAGGCCCAAAGACAAACCCCGCGCTTCAGCCAGGGAAGGCGGTGAGTAACGATGGCACAACATGAGAATCAGGATGGCGTGACCAAAGTCGTTTGCATTGAAGACGAGCCGGAGATGATTGATCTGGTCAAGCTCATCCTGAGTCGGCGAGGGTTTAAAGTCACCGGCGCCATGGGCGGGCGCGAGGGCCTCGAAGCCATCGAACGCGAAAAGCCCGATCTGGTGCTGCTCGACTTGATGATGCCCGACATGGACGGCTGGGAAGTCTACCAGCAGATGAAGGCCAACGACGCCATGCGGCAGATCCCGGTGATCGTGGTCACCGCAAAGGCGCAGAGCATCGACAAGGTGCTGGGGCTGCACATCGCCAAAGTGGACGACTACATCACCAAGCCCTTTGGCCCACAGGAGTTGCTCAGCAGCGTCGAACGAATCTTGCGGGAACGTGGACGCGCTGAGGCTGAGGACGTGTAATTGTGGGCAGGACGACGCGGTCCACATTTTCGCATCTATCCGAAAAGTCGTGGACAAGGGGCTAAGCTCCCCGTCCGAAGCGACAAGCGCGCTTTTACGGATAGGCTCTTATTCCGACCCCCTTCTGTTTGTGCGAGCGAATCGCGTTGTATGGACGCCTGGCATAAGATATGCACAGGGGTCATCGTAGCCACCGTGATACAGGAGGCGGTCATGCGCACGCAGAGGCACATCTCCATCTCAAAAATCCTGTCGGCCCTCGCCGTTGTCGCGCTGGGCGGGGCGATCTTCTCCGCGCTCGGCCCGACCCTCAGCGCCGCGCAGGGGACGAACCTGCTCCGCAACCCCGGCTTTGAAGGGCAATATAGTACCTGGTGGGACGGCAACACCCCCTACGTCACCGCCCAGATGGCCCCGGACTGGAGTCCCTGGTGGCTCCGCCAGATCGAGGGCGACCCCTCATGGAAGAACCGGATGCCGGAATACAAGCCCGCCGCCCCCTATCAGAACCGCATCCGCTCCGGCGCGAACGCGCAGCAATACTTTACCTTCTACGGCACGCACGTCGCCGGGGTGTGGCAGCGCGTCCCGGTGGACGCCGGCGCGCGCCTGCGCTTCTCGGTCTGGGTGCAGGTGTGGTCGAGCGCGTTCGATGACGCCAGCGTCAGCGAATCGAACGGGCAGGTCAACGTCAGGGTCGGCCTTGACCCCACCGGCGGCACCGATCCCTTTAGCGCGACGGTGGTCTGGTCGTCGTCGCAACAGAAGTACGACCAATGGTTCGAGATGAGCGTCGAAGCGACCGCCAGCGCCAGCAACGCCACCGTGTTCGTCCGCACCGAGCCGCAGTTCCCGGTCAAGCACAACGACATTTACCTGGACGATGCCGCGCTGGTCGTCGTCAGCGGATTGCCCATCACCCCCAGCCCGACGCCTGAACAGTTCCCGACCAACACTCCTACGCCATCCCCGACCCCACCCACTACCGTCCCCACGACCGCCGTGCCGCCGACGGCTACCCCAACCCAGGTTGGTACGATTGTGTACACGGTTGTGGCCGGCGACACTCTGTCGAGCATTGCGTATCGCTTCGGCACCACCGTGAGCGCGATCATGGCCGCGAACCACCTGACCAGCACGACCATCTACCCAGGGCAGCAGCTTATCATCCCCACTTCGCAGGTGCCGCCCACGGTCACGCCCACCCCGCCGACGGTGCAGCCCGGCGGGACGCACGTGGTCCAGCCCGGCGAGAACCTGTACCGCATCGCGCTGCGCTACGGCACAACTGTCGAAGTGCTGGCCCGGCTTAACGGCATCGTCAACCCGAACCTGATCCGCGTGGGGCAAGTGCTGCAAATCCCGGCGACCGGCGGGCCGATTCAGACGCCGGTCACGCCGCCGCCCGGCCCGCGCACGCACATGGTCCAGCGCGGCGAGAATCTCTTCCGTATCGCGCTGCGCTACGGCGTCACGGTGGAGGCGTTGGTCGCGCGGAACGGCATCCGCAACGCCAACCTGATCTATGCAGGGCAGGTGTTGGTGATTCCATGACCGATTGGCGCGTCATGCGGGACGCCGAGACCGGCGAAACCCTGCTCAACCGCGTCAGGTGGTGCACCAGTTATTGGTGTCACCTGCGCGGTTTGATGTTCCGCAGCCAGCTTGACCCGGACGAGGGGCTGTGCATCGTTTACCGAAGCGAGAGCATGGCCGGCGCGTCAATCCACATGTTCTTCATGCGCTTCGCCATCGCCGCCGTGTGGCTCGACCGCGAGTTCCGCGTGGTGCACGCCGCGCTTGCCAAACCCTGGCGGCCCTATTACGCTCCCTCCAAGCCGGCCCAGTACGTGCTCGAAGCGCCGCCGGCGCTGCTGGAGCGCGTCGCTGTCGGGGACCGGATGGCTTTTGAGTAAACCGCGAATAACGCGAATGACGTGAACTTAGACCTGTCTGCGTCATTCGCGCGATTCTTGGTTAAAATCACCCTGCAATGATAGAGAACCCTTTACGCCGACGCGCGCTGCTGACCCTGCTCCTGGCGCTGGCCCTGTTCGCCGGCTGGCCGGCGCGCGCCCAGGAGGAGCCGGCCGGCGGCGTGATCCACGTCGTGCAGCGCGGCGAGACCCTGTACCGCATCGCGCAGCGTTATGGCGTCAGCGTCGATGACCTGGTCTCAGCCAACGGCATCGCCGACCCGCGCCGCATTTACCCCGGCCAGGAGTTGCGCATCCCCGGCGGAGAGGCCGCGCCCGGCGAGACCCTGGTTACCCACGTCGTGCAGCCGGGCGATACGCTGCTCTCGTTGGCCTATCGCTATGGCGTCACTTCCGACCGCCTGGCCGAACTGAACCACCTGGTCAACGGCGAACGCCTGTACGTTGGTGAGATATTGACTGTCGCGGAAGGGGGTGCCGACCTGCCGGCGATCCCGCGCGGCTGGTTTCACACGGTCCAGGATGGCGACACCCTGCTGAGCGTGGCGCGCCGCTACGGGGTCGATCCCCGCGACATCGCCCGCGCCAACAGCTTGCCCGACGTGCCGGTGCTCTTCCCCGGCCAGCGTTTGGTCATCCCCGGCGGCGACAGCGCGCCCGCGCTTGCCGAACTGCCCGACCCGGTTATGAGCTTCACCCTCTCCCCGCTGCCGGCGGTCCAGGGGCAGACGGTTGGGATACACATTCGCACCAACCGGCGCGCCGCCGTCACCGGGGCGTTCATGGGGCGGCCCATCCTCTTCAACACCGCCGACGGCCTGGAGCACGCCGTCGTGTTCGGCATCCACCCGCTGACCGCGCGCGGCCTGTACCCGCTCATGATCTTCGCGCGCGACGAAGCCGACAATCTGGCGCACCTGAGCGTGGACGTGCTCGCGGTCGAGGGCGGCTACGGCGGCGAAGTGGTGCCTGTCCCTGGCCGGCTGCAAGCCCTGCTCGATGAGAGCATCACCGAGCCGGAGCTGGCGCGCCTCGCCAGCATCATGACCGCCGTCACCCCTGAGCGCTATTGGGGCGAGGGCGTCTTTCACCGGCCTGTCGCGGCGCGCGTCACCTCGCCGTTCGGCACGCGGCGCTCCTACGCCGGGTTGCTGGACAGCTTCCATGCCGGCGTGGACTTCGGTAGCCCTGCCGGCGCGCCGATCTACGCGCCCGCCGCCGGGCGTGTGGCGCTCGCCGAACAGTTGCAGGTGCGCGGCAACGCCACGATCATCGATCACGGCTGGGGGGCATACAGCGGCTTCTGGCACCAGTCGCAGATCAACGTGGCGGTGGGGCAAATGGTCGCGCCGGGGGACCTGATCGGCTGGGTGGGCAACACCGGTCTCTCAACCGGCCCCCACCTGCACTGGGAGATGTGGGTCAGCGGGGTGCCGGTGGACCCGCTTCAGTGGCTTGAACACGTCTTCCCGTGATTGGTTCCACATCCTACATCGGTCCAACAGTAGAACCGGTGCGGGTAGCGGGCTTTTCAGAGTTAACGATGAAGTGATTCAAGCTTTTGAGCCAACGACCGCGGTGCGTGTGGTGCTTGTCGTGTTGGCGGACACCTCACCCCCCGTCCCCCTCTCCCGGCTACGCCGGACTATAGCCGCAAGCGGAGAGGGGGTGTCGAG
>DAOTXU010000384.1:0-4035 GCA_034435135.1 Anaerolineae bacterium
CACCCCTAAATCCCCTCTCCCACAAGGGGAGAGGGGATTATAAACCCAGATTTGGGGTATCTTTGCCCCCTCTCCCGTCATACGGGAGAGGGGGACAGGGGGTGAGGGGGCTTTTCAAACACTTTCTGAGAAACTCAGGCAAGGGGCTTAAGCCCCTTGTCTGGAAAGATTAAGGAACCAGGTAACATGCTGCGCACCAGAGAAGACCCCACGCGCTTTTACGAACGGCTCCCACTGCCGACGGTGGGGGTGATTCTCGCCGTCTTGTTCGTGGGCGCGGTGGTGATGGTGCTCCCCTTCCTGTGGATGGCCTCCAGCGCGTGCAAGCCGCCCGCCGAGATCAACCGCTTGCCGGTGACCTGGATTCCGCAGAACGTCTCGTGCAGCGCCAACTTCCAGGAGCTTTACCGAACCTCCCCCAACTTCAGCCGGTACATGCTCAACACCGCCATCATGACGGTCGGGCGCACGTTGGGCCAGTTGGTCACGTGCTCGCTGGCGGCGTATGGCTTCGCGCGCTATCCCTTCCCTGGCAACAATGTGATCTTCGCGCTGCTGCTGGGCCTGCTGATGGTGCCTTTCCAGGCGATTGTGATCCCGGAGTACCTGCTGATCCGGCAACTCGGCTGGCTTGACTCCTTTCGCGCGATCATCATCCCCGGCACGTTCAGCGCGTTCGCGCTGTTCCTGTTGCGCCAGGCGTTTAAACAAATCCCGCTGGAGCTTGAGGAGGCCGCCGAGATCGACGGTGCGAACCCGCTCCAGATTTTGTGGCGTGTCACCCTGCCGCTCTCGACCCCGGCGCTGGCGGCGTTCGCGGTCATCACCGTACAGGCGGCGTGGAACGACTTCCTCTGGCCGCTGGTCGCCACCACCGGGCCGGAGACGCGCGTGATCACGGTGGGCATTGCGCTGCTGCAAGGTGAACGCGACACGCCCTGGAACCTGCTTATGATGGGGTCGCTCCTGGCGACGGTGCCTATGCTGGTGATGTTTGCGTTGCTTCAGCGCTACTTCATCGAGGGTATTTCGATGAGCGGTCTGAAGGGTTGATTCAATCGCTTCCCGGAAGCTCCGAGCTTCCGGGAAGCTGCAATCTGTGGAGTGACTTTGTGCTCTACGACATCCTTGTCATCGGCGATCTGAACGTGGACTTTAACCTCATTGGCGAGGACGTGACGCCGGAGTTCGGCCAGGTCGAGAAGCTGGTAGAGGACGCCTCGCTGAACCTGGGCGGCTCGTCGGCGATCTTCGCGTGCCAGGCGGCGCGGCTGGGGTTGCGCGTCGCTTTCGTCGGCGTGATCGGCGACGACGCCTTTGGGCGTTTCCTGCTGGATACGCTGCGCGCGCGGGGCGTGGACGTGAGTCATGTGCGTATCCTCTCGACCGTCAAGACTGCGGTCACCCTGCATCTGGTGCGGGGCAACGACCGGGCCATGCTCACCTATCTGGGCACGCTCGCCGAGGTGGAGGCGGCGCTCGTCCCCCCTGAAGTGCTCGCCGGGGCGCGGCACGTGCACAGCGGCTCGTACTTCATGCAGCCCCGGCTCAGACCCGGCCTGCCGGCGCTCTTCGCGGACGCGCGCCGCCTGGGCGCAACCACCTCGCTCGACACGAACTTCGACCCGTCGGGCGCGTGGGACGATGGCATCAAGGCGGTGCTGGCGCACACCGACGTGTTCCTCCCCAACGAGCAGGAACTACAGCACATCGCCGGCGTGTCGGACATCCAAATAGCGGCGCGGTGGGCGGCGTCAAGGGTGAAAACGGTGGCGGTCAAGCTCGGCGCGGCGGGCGCGATGGCCCGCGATGGCGACGCAGAGGCGCGCTGGACGCCGCCGCCGGTCCAGGTGGTGGACACGACCGGCGCGGGCGACAGTTTCGACGCCGGCTTTATCTACGGCTATCTCAACGGCTGGCCGCTCGCCGACGCGGTGCGGCTGGGCTGCGCGTGCGGCTCGCTGAGCACGACCGGGCCGGGCGGCATCTCCGCGCAGCCGACGCTGGACGAAGCGCGCAGGTTCGCGGCGTTGGGCAGTCGGGGTCAATCGGGGTAGCCCATGCGTTGCAGGTAATCGCCGAAGTGCTCGCGGCACAGGTCCAGCTCGCGTTGGCTCATCACTTCTCTAAAGCGACCTGAAACGCCCTTGTTGAAATTGATGCCGGCGGCCCTGCCCACGTCAAGCTGTTCCGGCTGGTACGCCGCAACGATGCGCTGAATCGTCTCAGGCAAAACGTGCACCGCGAGGAAGTCCGTCAGGCGTTCCACTTCCTTCACCGGGTCGGCCAACAGGTCTTCATAGCGCGCATACAGGACGTTTTTGCACCGCATCCAGCCGTCCCACACGATCAGCCAACCCTTCGTCATCAGAATCGCTTCTTCCATGCTTTTCGCCTGCGCGAAAGTGTGCGACTCCCCCCGGCTCCGAATGCGCTCCCCATGTTCGAACGCCGAAACCGCCACGTCGCGCGGGTCGCGGTAAATGTAAGTCGCCTTCACGATCCCGGCGGAGATGAGCGCGCGTAACGCTTTTGATGGGTGGTCGTGCGTCTTCACCGCAAAGGTGTTCCCTGAGAAATGTGGGACCAGGATGCGCACCAGTTTATAGGGCGTGTGTTCACCTATATTACAGTTGTGGTAATTCAATATTCCCTGGAGGCGGAAACGGTCGCGGACGACGCGCACATCCTGGTGACCCGTTGCGACCAAAAGGTCATTCGTGAGGTTGAAGTACCACGCGCTCCCGGATTTTGGCATCCCTGCCGACAGCACAATCATGGTTTTTGACCTTGCTATATCAATAACTCCGGGATTTGCTCCGGGTGCTCAGCCACTTTGACGCCCGCCGCCTCCAGTGCAGCGATCTTGTCGGCGGCGGTGCCGGCTCCGCCTTCCACAATGGCACCCGCGTGGCCCATGCGCCTCCCAGGGGGCGCGGTCCGCCCGGCGATGAAGCCCACCACCGGCTTGGTCATGTGGTCGCGGATAAATGCGGCGGCGCGCTCCTCGTCGGTCCCGCCGATCTCGCCGATGAGCACCACCTTCTCCGTGTTGGGGTCGTTCTCGAACAGGCGCAGGCAATCGATGAAACTCGTGCCGTTGATCGGGTCGCCGCCGATGCCCACGCACGTGCTTTGCCCCAGGCCGGCACGGGTGAGTGCGGCGATGACTTCATACGTGAGTGTACCGCTCCGCGACACCACACCCACCGGGCCGGGCGCGGCGACGTGTCCGGGGATGATGCCCACCTTCGCCTGTCCCGGCGTGAGCAGGCCGGGGCAGTTAGGACCGACCAGCCGCGCGTGGTTACGTCGGTCCAGGTAAGCGCGCACCTGGATCATATCGCGCACGGGAATGCCTTCGGTGATGCACACGATCAACTCAATGCCCGCGTCCAGCGCCTCGTAGATCGCGTCGCAGGCGTAGGGTGCGGGCACGAAGATCAGGCTGGTGTTGGCGCCGGTCGCGTCCACCGCCGTGCGCATCGAGTCGAAAACCGGCGCGCCATCGACCCACTCGCCGCCCTTGCCGGGCGTCACCCCAGCCACGACTTTGGTGCCGTATTCGAGCATCTGCTGCGTGTGGAACCTGCCCTCGCGCCCGGTGATGCCCTGTACGATCAGCCGCGTGTGCTTGTCCACCAGGATAGCCATGAGTTACGCTCCTCCCCGCGCGGCCTCAACCGCCATCTGCGCCGCCTCGGCCAGCGTGTTGACACAGCAGATCAAGTTGGGTATGCCGGCCTGTTCAACAATGCGCTGGCCCTCAGCCTCGTTGGTGCCCACCAGCCGGATCACCATCGGCACTTCGACGCCGACCTCTCTCACCGCCTCGATGATGCCCCTGGCGACCTCATCCGCGCGGGTGATGCCGCCGAAGATGTTGCACAGCACCGCCTTGACGTTGGGGTCGGCCAGGATAATGCGCAGCGCCGCCGCGACCTTATCCGCCTGCGCCCCGCCGCCGATGTCGAGGAAGTTGGCCGGCGCGCCGCCGAACAGCTTGGTCATGTCCATCGTCGCCATCGCCAGCCC
>DAOTXU010000385.1:0-1806 GCA_034435135.1 Anaerolineae bacterium
CACCCCTAAATCCCCTCTCCCACAAGGGGAGAGGGGATTATAAACCCAGATTTGGGGTATCTTTGCCCCCTCTCCCGTCATACGGGAGAGGGGGACAGGGGGTGAGGGGGCTTTTCAAACACTTTCTGAGAAAAAGAAGTCCCCCTCTCCATTCCGAACGCACCCATCAATTACGACTTCTTGAAATATCGCCCCAGCTCGCATATACTTACACCACAGGTTGAAGGAAAGGCCGATGTTGGGTTACAGCCACCACCACGCCCATATGCGCACGAATAAGCGGTAGCCGCGCCGCTTCATTGGTGATTCTACTGTGCGCGGACGCCGGTCCGCGCTTTTTATTTCTGTTGCAGGAGCAAACCGATGCCAATCATCCCACCCGTCAAGGGCACGCGCGACTTCTACCCGGAGCAGATGGCCTTCCGCACCTGGCTGTACGGGCAGGTGCGCGCCGTCTCCGAGCGCTTCGGCTACCAGGAGTGGGAAGCGCCCTTCCTGGAAAGCCTGGAACTGTACGAAGCCAAGAGCGGCGAGGAACTGGTCAAAGAGCAGGCGTTTACGCTCACCGATAAGGGCGGGCGCCTCCTCGCGCTGCGCCCGGAGCTGACCCCCTCGCTGGCGCGCATGATCGCGCAGCGCGCCGGCGCACTGGCGATGCCGGTGCGCTGGTACTCGTTCGGGCCGTTCTGGCGCTACGAGCAGCCGCAGCGCGGGCGCGCGCGCGAGTTTTTTCAGTGGAACATCGACTTGCTCGGCCAGCCGGGCGTCCATGCAGACGCGGAGATCATCGGCGTCGGCGTGGAATTTCTGAAAAGCGTCGGGCTGACCGCCGACCAAGTCCTCGTCAAGGTCAACAACCGCGCGTTTCAGAAGCAAAAACTGATCGAGGCTGGCATCCCGGCGGCGGCGCTCATCGACTGCTTCAACCTGATCGACCGCAAGCCCAAGATGCAGCCGACAGACTGGACGGACTACGCCGAGTCGCTGGGTTTCACCGCCGGGCAAACCCGCGCGGTTGAAAGGTTGCTCGCGGACACCGAGGCGTGGCGGAGCTTCCCGGCGCTGGCGCAACTGTTCGCAGACCTGGAAGCGATGGGCGCGGCGGACATGGCCGTCTTTGACCCGACGGTCGTGCGCGGGCTGCTCTACTACACCGGCACCGTCTTTGAGGCCAACGATGTAGCAGGCGAGTACCGCGCTATCTTCGGCGGTGGGCGCTATGACAACCTGGTCGCCGACGTGGGCGGCGATCCCATCCCGGCGACGGGTTTTGCGATGGGCGACATGGTGATCGAGCTGGTGTTGGAGAAGTACGGCTGCCGGCCCGATTTGTCGATTACCAACTCGGCGGTCCTGGTCACGCTGTTTGACGAGGCGCTATTTATGGAAGCGGCCCGCCTTGCGACCGAACTCCGGCGCGCCGGGCTGAATGCCGAGCTTTACCTGGAGCCGGCCAAACTCGGCAGACAGCTCCGCTATGCGCAGCGCAAAAACATCCCGGTGGTCGCCATCCTGGGCGAGAGCGAAGTCGCCGCTGGCGCGGTGGCGCTCAAGCGGCTGGGCACCGGCGAGCAGGTCGCCGTGCTGCGCGCGCAGGCGGCGGAGCGGATCAGAAGCTGGTTGCTCGAAGCCGGAAGCAGGTAATTCGAGTAGACAGCGGGCTTAAGCCCGCTGGTAGCTCCACAAGATAACGTGGTCCAGCGCAAATGTCCCATCTGGAAACAGGACAAGGGGCTTAAGCCCCTTGTCCCACCCACTGGATGGTTGAAACAGGCCAAAAGACGCGCGTGGCGCCCCATGAATGGA
>DAOTXU010000386.1:0-4547 GCA_034435135.1 Anaerolineae bacterium
AGCTAGCCGTGCTAAGGCCTTTCTCTACCTCACCCCCGTCTCGCCTGCGGCTCGACACCCCCTCTCCGCTTGCGGCTATAGTCCGGCGTAGCCGGGAGAGGGGGACGGGGGGTGAGGTGCCCGCCAACACGACCAGCACCACACGCACCGCGGTCGTTGGCTCAAAAGCTTGAATCACTTCATAGCCATAACTGCGAACTGAGCGGTCGGGCGACCGGCGCACTAGACATGAGATGGGCGCGTGTCCCCGGTCTGCTCTTGAGGCGCATTGAGTCGGCGGGTTATTACCAATGCCAGCTTTCGCGTGATTTCGCCACCTTTATGCCCATGCGCGGATCAGGCCAGCAGAATCGTGATGCAGGGTGGAGACACGGCTGCCTGTCCCGGTCCAGGCTGCGCGCAGCGCGCGCCGTGCCCAGGGTTTGGTGCGCTCCTTAATACCCCGCCATGGAAAGAACATCGCCAACACTAAGGAGGCTTCCGGCGTATAATAGGGTCGAGAGCTTTAATTACACGCGAAGAAAGCGCGCCCATGACCCCAACTGTCGATCTGGTGCTCTACAATGCCGGGCAGCTTTGCACCGTGCCCGCTCACCAGGGCGGTCCACAGCGCGGGCGCGCTCTGGGCGACCTGGGCCTCATCGCTGATGGGGCCGTCGCGGTCCACGAAGGGCGGATCGTGATGCTCGGCGGCAGCGCGGCAGTGCGCGCGGCGTACCGGGGCAAAACCGAGATCGACGCGCGAGGCCGCCTGGCGACCCCCGGCCTGGTCGATCCCCACACGCACTTCATCTGGGCCGGCCATCGCGCCGACGAGTTCGAGCAACGCCTGCGCGGCGCGACGTATCAGGAGATCATGGCGGCGGGCGGCGGGATCAACCGCACGGTGCGCGCCACGCGCCAGGCCGACCTCAACACCCTTGTGCGCATCGGCAAGGAGCGCCTGGACGCGATGGTATTACACGGCACGACGACGGTCGAGGGGAAGACCGGCTACGGCCTGGAAACCGCGACCGAGTTGCGCCTGTTGGAGGCGCTGGCGCGGCTCGACGCGGAGCACGTCGTCGATGTGGTCCCCACGTTTCTGGGGGCGCACGCGGTCCCGCCGGAGTTTGCAGGGCGGACGGATGCCTACGTTGATCTCCTTGTCGAGGAGATGGTCCCCGCGGTACAAGAATGGCGCGCGCGCGCCTGGCCTGATATGCTGTTCTGCGACGTGTTCTGCGAGGTCGGCGCGTTCGACCTGGCGCAGACGCGGCGCATCTTCGAGGCTGCGGCGGGGGTGGGGATGGCGCTTAAGGTGCACGCCGACGAGTTCGAGAATCTGGGCGGCGTGGGGCTGGGGGTGGAGCTGGGCGCGGTCTCGGTGGATCACATCGTCGAAACGTCAGACGCGGAGATCGCGGCCCTGGGCCGGTCGAACACGGTCGCCGTGTCGCTCCCGGCCACGCCCTTCGGCTTGAAGCAACCGAAGTACACCCCTGCGTGCAAGTTCCTCGACGCCGGCGCGGCGCTTGCCATCGCCACCGACTGCAACCCCGGCACGGCCTGGTGCGAGAACCTGCAACTGGTCATGGCGCTGGCGACGCGCTACCTGGGGTTGACGCCAGGGCAGGCGCTCGCGGCGGCGACGATCAACGCGGCGTTTGCGGTCGGGCGCGGGGACCGGGTGGGGAGCCTGGAAGTGGGCAAACAGGGCGACCTGCTGGTGTGGGCGGTGGACGATTATCGGCAGCTCGGCTACCGTTTTGGAGTCAACCTGGTAACGACCGTCGTCAAGCGCGGCCGCGTTGTGGTGGGGGGCTAACGCATGGAACGGCCTGAAATCCTGGGGTTGAGGCTGACGCAGTGGGGGTTTCTGGCGCTGGCGGCGATCTTCGCGCCGTTGGGGTGGGGCATTGTGTCGGCTGCGCTCAGGCTCAACCGCCGCGCCCGGCGTGCGGGCATGGTAATTGCACTTTTGCTCGTGGCGGCAGTCGCCTTGTTGATGGTCGTGACGGCCAACTGAGGCGCGGCGGGGGATGCGAAGAAGTGAATTTTCTGAAAAGTTCACACACGCGAAGCGCCGGCTGTTGTAAAATTAAGGCAGCGATCCAATCAGCATATGCAACGCGCGTTCTTCCGCCAAACGTGAGAAAGAACGACATTCCGTGAACCCTTTGCTTACCCAACTGCCTGATGCAGAGCATAGCGGCGACCCGTCGCCGTCTGAATCCCCTGTGCCGGCGACGCAGGCGGCGCTTGAAGAGCGGCTGTGGCTGGTTGAGGCGGAGCTTGCCGATACCAGGAAGCATCTGTACGAGACCCTGGCCCGCCTGAAGTTCCTGGAACAGTCGAACGCGCAGGTTGCCTTTCTGGACAATGTAACCGAGGGCGTGGTTTTCACCAACGCCGACGACGAAGTGACTTACGCCAACCCACACGCCCTGCGCATAGTCGGCGTGGAGTCGCATGACCAGGTGCTGTCCCAGAAGCTGTTTGATGCGCTTTGGGAGTCGTGTCGGGAGAAAGAGCGACTCTTCGAGGATTTGCGCGCCGGGCGCTATGTGCGCGAGCGCGAGTGCGTCTGGCGCAACCTTAGAGACGAACGTTTGGTGCTGATCTGTAACGCAACTCCCGTGCGCGATAAGACCGGGGCTTATGTGGGTGGGGCGCTCGCGCTGCGGGATATTACCGCGAAAAGGGCGCTGGAACTGGAACTGCGCCAGCAAAACGAAGCTTACCTGAAGCTCGTGGACACCCTCCAATCCAGCCTCAACCGGCTGCGTGAGACCCAAAACCGGCTTATGGCGGAGACCAACCTGTCATTCGCCAGCAACCTGAGCGCCAGCTTGGTGCATGAGCTAAGCGATGCGGTGTCCGTGATTGAGGTGCGCGCTTATGTCCTTGACCGCACGGCCCAGACCAACGCGGCCATGCGCACCCATGTGCAGCAAATTCACGAGGCGGTGGAGCGCATCGCCGCCGTAGCCGACAGCCTGCGCAACCTGCCGCGCCACCGCGAGTCGCCCGCCGGTTTCGATCTGCGCGATGTGTTGGACGAGGTACTGCTGGAGCTGCGGGTGTGCCAATACCTGGACGGCTGCGAAGTCGCCGTGGACCGCCCGACAGTCCCCGTGCAAGTCGAGGGTCGCCGGATGCAGGTGCAGCAGGCGGTGCGCAACATTATCGTCAACGCCAGCGAAGCGCTGACCCGCCTCCCCGCCGGGTCTCCGAGACGTCTCGCCCTGCAACTGGGCGCTGACGGCGCGTGCGCCTCCATCGGTGTGTCGGATAACGGGCCGGGGTTTGACAGCCGGGTGTTGGAGCACCTCTTCCGGCCCGGCAACTCCACGAAGGTCATCAACGGTCACGCCGGTGGGTTGGGATTGGGCCTGTTTGTCGCGCACCAGGTGGTGAGAGCGCACGACGGGTCTTTGGTCGTGAAAAGCGCCCCTGGCGCAGGGGCGACTGTCACATTGAGTCTGCCGCTTGTATCCCCTCATCCGAAAGCGTAAACCGCACCCGCAGCACCATCCGTCCCAGGCGCAGCTCATCCCCGTCGCGCAGGGCGCGCAATTCCTGGGAATAGAGCCGTTGCCCGTTGATGTAAGTGTGGTTCAGGCTGCCCAGGTCGGTGATGGTAATGGTGTTTCGCTGCCGGCGCACGGCCACGTGCAGCCGCGAGACCCCCATCTCCGTAGCGTCAAAGGGCGACAAATCCACGTTGGGCGCGGCAATGGGGTCGCCGGAAAGCCTGCCGATGATGATGTCCTCGCCCTCCGGTGCGTCGATCTCAATCGGCTCACCATTCTGAGGGACGAGCGCCAGGCGCATCTCCTCGCTGAAGCTGGCCGTCCCCCAGCGGACGCGCGGGTCCATGCGGTCGTAGCGCCCCTCCAGGCGGCGCGTATCGGGCGCGTGCGGCAGGATGTGTCCGCAGGCATTGCAATAGAACTCGTCGCGCTGATTAGGCCGGCCGCAGTTGGGGCAGGCGACATAATCGGGCGGCAACGGCTGGCCTTCGGCGAAGGTCGGCTCCGCTGGGCGACGCTCGCGCCGCGCCGCCTCCTGCGCCTCCCACGCGCCAATCATGCCGGCAAGCTGTTGCTGCTCGACCAGGCTCAGCGAGCCGGCTGACTGCGCCAGGGTTTCAAGCGCTTCGTCGATGAGCAGCCCGCCGCGTCGCAACCGGACATATTGCGGAAACAGGTCAGCGGGAAGCAGTCGCCGTTCTGGCATGGCGTCCTCATTTTCTCTGGTGCGATGTCAGTTTAGCTGTAAGTGTACGTCGTCGGTCTCTAGATGACAAGACTTCAGGAGCCATCGCTTGTCCGGCAAAACGGGAGCGCGGCGCGCTTTGTCCTCGGCTTCCTGGCAAAGACGGCAGCGGTTGGGGTGCATTCCAAGTCAGGGGTCATGCGGTGCGCCGCTGCGACCTCACCCCTCGCGCTGCCCGGCTTGCGCCGGGCAGGCAGCGCAGTCCCCGCTCCATGAATGGAGAGAGGACTGACCTGTGCGCTGCCCCCCCTCTCCGCACGCGGAGAGGGGGAGTCGGTCCTGTTCAG
>DAOTXU010000387.1:0-12575 GCA_034435135.1 Anaerolineae bacterium
CGGGGGTGAGGTAGAGAAAGGCCTTAGCACGGCTAGCTGTTGGCGTAAGTTTCAATCAGTTCCATTAATAACACGAATACTCGACTTTAGACATAACTTGCGACGACGATACAGTTAAGGTTTTCGTAGACCCGGCGGCTAAAGCCGCCGGTTAATCGACTCGCATAGGGAACGGAGAGACAACACCAAACAGGCTTTGGTCTAAACTTGAAACGAATAAAGAAAACATCTTAATTGGTGTTATTCGTGTAATTCGTGGTTTCATTTCTTCTTTAATTTCAGGCTTCTGCGACTTCGGGCTGGGTCGCGTAGCGCGCGATGCCGTCGCGCACCGCCGCGATCACGCCGCCATTGACCGCGTCGCGCGCCTGGCGGATCGCACTCTTGATGCCCAGCGCGTTGGAGCGGCCATGCGCGCTGATGACCACGCCGTTGACGCCCAGCAAGATCGCGCCGCCGAACTCCATCGGGTCGATCTGGCGCTTGAGGCTGCGCAGCCCCGGCCTGGCGACCGCCAGCCCCAGCCCGACCAGCGGCGACTTACCTGCCTCTTCGCGCATCAGGTTCAGGATCAACTCGGCGGTCGCGCCGTAAGTCTTGATAAGGATGTTGCCGACGAAGCCATCCTGGATCACCACGTCAGCCTTATGCGCGATCAGCACCTCTTTCGGCTCGACGTTGCCGATGAAGTTAAGATGCGTCTCGCGGATCAGCGCGGCGGCTTTCTTGGTCAGCTCGTTGCCTTTGATGTCCTCCTCGCCGTTGGCGAGCAGGCCCACGCGCGGATTCGGAATGCCCAACACGCGCTCGGCGTAAAGCGCGGCCATCAGCGCGAACTGTTGCAGCCATTCGGGCTTGCAGTCCACATTCGCGCCGATGTCGGCCAGCAGGATGTAATGGCCCTTGGTGTAAAACACCACCGTCAACGCGGGGCGTGTCACACCGGGGATGCGGCGGAGGGTATGCAGCGTGGCGACCGCCAGCAGGCCGCCGGTGTTGCCTGCGGTGACAAAAGCGTCAGCCTGCCCGTCCTTGACCAGGTTCATGCCCACGTGCATCGACGAGTTCTTCTTGGCGCGCGCCGCCTCGACCGGGTGCTCGTCCATGCGGATGTGCTCGTCGGCGTGCACCACGTCGATCTTCAGCCCTGCCGTGCCCTCCTGCGCCAGCCGCCGCTTGACCAGTTTCTCATCGCCCACGAGCGCGATCTCAAGCCCGTACTCGCGCGCGGCCATCACCGCGCCAGCGACGTCCGGCTCCGGGTGGCGGTCGCTTCCCATAGCGTCTACGACGATGCGCATACACTCAGCCTCTCCCTATTGACGGCGTTGCAGCGCTGAATTTTACCGCAAAACCGGCTTTTTGCAGGGCGGCCAATCGCCCGCCAGGGGGCGCGCCTCTATGCATCTTACCCGGTTTAGCGGGTAAAACGGGAATTGGGTCTTGACAGGCGTGAAAAGCTGTGCTATAGTTTATGCAACTTACCCGGTTAATCGGATAATGAGCATAAACGACTAAACCGCATACGTCGCAAAAAAGAGGAACGCTCATGGCCGAACTGAACATCATCGCGCCACCCAAGACGGTCGTCATCAACATCGCGCTCGAACCGGTATACAGCGCGCTGCAAAGCCTGGAAGCGCTCAACATCGTCGAGAAGTTCTCCGGTCTGGGGGAGTGGGTGGAGCAGACGGCCAAATTGCTCACGCCGGAGCGCCGCCGCGCCAACGAACTGGTCTTTGAGCCTCTGTACGACGCCACGATGCCGGAGAAGGGAAACTGGCCCAATTTCCCGGCCTACCTGGATGGCCTCGCCGCTGAGGACCCTACGGCGATGCGCGACCGGGTGATTAAGGGAATGTACGAAAAGTGCTGCGCGGAAGAAAGCGCCGACAGCGAAAAACCAGATCCGGTTGTACTGCTGGCTGATCGGCAGGCCTATCTGGAATATGTCGAAAGCTTTTACCGCGCTAAGGACGCTTTAGAGCACTTCGACCGGTCGCTGTATGAAGAAGGACACGCCCTGCTCAACGACCCGCCCGCCCTGAAGGCGTTTATCCTCGCGCACCTGCGGACGATGTGGGACGAATACCTGGCGGCGGAGTGGGCGCGCGTCGAGCCGATGCTGCGGGAATCGGTGGCGGCCTTCCAAAAGCTAGACTATTCCGGCCTGAGCACCGCCGAGACTTTCAGGCGGATTACCGGGCGCCCGCTGCCGGAGGTCTGGCAGGAATTTGTCGATGAGGCCGAGACGATCACGTTCGTGCCCTCAGCGCACTATGGGCCGTACCTGAGCCTGTACCCGTATGAAAAACGGCTGCGGGTGATCTTCGGCGCGCGCATCCCCGAAGGCGCACGCGCCAGCTCGCCCAGCCTGAGCCGGTCGGAGTTGTTGGTGCGGCTCAACGCCCTGGCCGACGACACGCGCCTGCGCATCCTGCAACTGCTCAGCGAAGGTGAAGAACTGCGCGCGCAGGACTTTATCGAGCGACTTGACCTAAGCCAGTCGGCGGCTTCACGCCACCTGTTGCAACTGGTGGCGACCGGCTTCCTGTCCGAGCGCCGGCAAGACGGCGCGAAAGTCTACCGCCTGAACCGTGAACGGATCGACGACACGTGCCATGCATTGAGACAGTTCGTTGGATAAAGCTTGTCTGTTCAGCCATGTAGCATGTAGACGGAGGGCTTAGGCCCCTTGTCCAGGTCCGAAGGCAGAGGAGGATAGGGAAATGTGGAACATGGAAGGCAACAGGCTCACCGAAGACCTGATCCGAGAACACGTCAAAGACCTGCATCGTCAGGCGCAGCAAAACCGCCTCGCCAGAGAAGCGGCGGGCGGCAGCCACTCCGCGCCGCGATTCTACGCGCCGTTGCTGGCCCGACTGGGCAGTTGGATGACCGCGTGGGGACTGCGGTTGCAGGCGCGCTATGGAAAGATCGTCGAAGTCCCAAGGCCGGCTTATGAAGTCGCCACATTGCCGCCGAAGTATTGTTAGCCGCGCCTCATGACTGTAAGAGAGGAACCTCCATTTTCAAGCGCCCGGCGTTGTCCCCGCCGGGCGCTGGTTTTTCTTTGGTGCCGGCACGGAAAGATGGTACAATATTGTAGCGTGCCCCCATAGCTCAGAGGATAGAGCGTTGCCCTCCGGAGGCAGAGGCGCAGGTTCGAGTCCTGCTGGGGGTATCATGCCAGCGCAGCTTCCCGGAAGCTCCAAGCTTCCGGGAAGCTCTTTTTTCTCGGCGCGTTGTGTGTTCACGCGCATAGCGAGTCCCTGGAAATCCATGTTATATTTCACGTCATTGCAGCGCGTTCCATAGCAACCTGGGGTGTTTGAGCCATGCATGTCCCCGCACCTGACCTGCGGATTGTGCCGCTGGACGATGTGCTGCCGCATGAAGAAGTCGACGAGGAACGCGCCTTGTCGTTGGTGGAGCGGATCCGCGCGGACGGCGTGCTGCGCAATCCCCCCATTGTCGCGCCCATAGACGAGGTGAGCCTCGACCCGCGCATGGTTGTTTTGGACGGCGCGAACCGCGTCTTTGCCATGCGGCAACTCGGCCTGAATTGCACACTGGTGCAGGTGGTCCACTACGGCACCGAGGCGGTGCGCCTGGAAACCTGGGCGCACGTGGTCAACGGGATGACGACCCCGGCGCTGTTGGAACTGATTAACAGCCTGGAGAACATCGCGCTCGTCAAGGTTGACCCCGCCGAGGCGCATACGCTCTTGGCCCGGCGCGAAGCCATCCTCTCGCTGATTATCGCCGCCGGCGTTTGCGTCGTGTACGGCGGCGGCGACCTGTACGAGCAAAGCGCCCGGCTGCTGTGCGTGGTCAATGCATACAAGGCCCACGGCGGCATCAACCGCACGACGGCAAAGACCATTGAGGAAGCGCGTCCGCTCTATCCCAACGGCGCGGGCCTGGTGGTCTTCCCCGACTACCTCCCGTCTGAAGTGGTCGCCGCCGCGCGCAACCAGGCGTACCTGCCGAGCGGCGTCACACGGCACATCATCCAGGGGCGCGCGCTGCGTGTGAACTATCCCATCAGCAAACTGGAACTGTGCGACTCGCTAGAGGCGCAGAACGCCCGCCTCGCGGCCTGGGTGCACGAGCGCGCGGCAGCGCACAGCATCCGCTTCTACGCCGAGCCGACATTTATCTTCGACGAGTGAGACGGGTCATGAGCGCGCGCGAACCCTCTACACTGACCATCGGCCAGCTTGCCCGGCGCGCCGGGTTGCCCACTTCGACGTTACGCTATTATGAGACGGAAGGGTTGCTCACCCCGATTCGGCGCACCGAAGCGGGCTATCGCCTCTACGCCCCAGAAGCCGAACAAACCTTAAGCTTTATCCAGCGCGCGCAGCGCCTCGGCTTCTCGCTCGCTGATGTCCGCGCGTTGCTCGCAGGCCTACAGGCCAACGACCTGAGCGACGGGGCCGTCGTCGCTATTGCCGAGGGTCGCTTTCTGGACCTGGAACGCCGGCTCACGGAGTTGCTGGTGCAGCGCCACGAGATGCAGCTCTTCCTGCTCGACTTCCGGCAACAAATGGCGAACCGGGCCGGCGCGTCGTCGGAGCTTTTCGACCGGTTGATCGACCGTGTATGCGCCGGCCTCCCTGACCAGTCCCCGGCGGATACGCTGGACTGGCTGCTGGAGCACACGGGCTGCGTCCTCGCCGCGCCCGAGGCGCAAAAGCTGCTGGACGCGCTGCGCGGGCGTCACGTGCATATCTGGCAAAAGGATGACGCCTATCACATCCTCGTCGTCGGCCACGACGTGGAGACCGAAGCCACCCTGCACAAGCTGGCTGCGCTAGAGGCAGGCTGTAGCGTGCACCCTGCCCCGGAATTGTTCGGCCATCAGGAAGGGATTCTCCTCGTGGCACACGGCGAGAACGCCTTCATCTATGCCCGCCTGTTCCTGGTGCTTGAGGAGGACTCATCCGAAGCGACCTGAAACTTCGACGCCTCACAGGTGCTTGGTGCACGACGACCACGCCGGTCATGCTATCTCGCTTGACTTGACTCTGGTTCGGCCTTTCGATATAGTGTAAATGCTCCAAAAGTGGTACACGTCATTCGGTGTTCTAGCTACCGGACATCGGACAATTGTTCTATGGTTTTATCTCACCTGTCTTGGTTTTACCTCACCCCGGCTTCGCCGGACTATAGCCCCGTCCCCCTCTCCGCGTGCGGAGAGGGGGAGTCGGTCCTGTTCGGCGTCTGAAGGCCCCATCTCCATTTTGGGAGAGGGGGACTGCCCGAAGGGCGAGGGGGTGAGGTAAGAGAATACAAGAGCCTTATTCTCGAACATGCGTTCAGTGTCCGGTAGCTAGTTCGGTGTTGACACATTCGAGGCGTCCAAAAACCTGAAAGACCGGAATGAAGCTTACCGACATGCTCCATAACGCTGCCGGTAACTGGTGCCGAGGCAACTCACCTTCCTCCACAACTCACCTCGACAACCAATTACGACCTGCCGGCATCCTGGAATATACGCCGTTTCGATCTCACCCGGCTTTGAGATCATATTCATGTCGAGTGCAGTGATGTCCTAGCGCAGCGCCTGTGCCCGCGCTTCCGCCGAGGTCGTTTAAGGTCATACTTCCTCTCTCAAGTTCTAGTTCTATAAGGAGGGATAACACAAAGGGGTTATGATCCGAATGCAGGCTTTGCTCCGTCGAGCGACCCTACAACCGCACGCAACTAGTGAAAGGACGTTTCCAATGAAGCTCGTTAGGCTACTCCTTGCCCTTGCAGTGGTGCTGTCCGGGGTGGCATTGGTCGCCGCCCAGGAGACGGTGAGCATTACGATTCGCTGCAAGGCCAGCCCGCCCGAAGAAGACTGGCGCTGCAACAACTTCGCTGAGGTGGAGGAGCAGGTTGAAGCGGAACTCGGCATTCAGCTGGAGCTGAATCTCGTCCAGGACAACAAGGACTGGGGCGAATACAAGAACGAGTTTGTGCTCGCTTCCGAAGCCGGCGAAGCGCCCGACATCATGCTGTCCGGCCATGAGGACATCGGCGCGTGGGCGCCGGCAGGCTTCGTCATCCCGCTTGACGACCTGATTGCGCTGCATGAGGAATTCGCGGACGTGGTGCCCGCGCTGTGGGAGTCCCAGAAGTATGCCGGGCAGATTTACGGCGTGCCGCAGGACGCCGAGGCGCGCCCGATCTTCTACAGCAAACTGCTGCTGCGCGACCTGGGTTGGAGCGAGGAAGACATCGAATCGCTTCCTGATCGCGTGAGGAACGGGGAATTCACGTTCGAAGACCTGATTGCGACCGCTCAGCAGGCCGTTGAGGAAGGCGTCGTCGACGAGGGCAACGGTTTCTGGCATCGCCCCAGCAACGGCCCGGACTTCCTGTACTACTACTACGGGATGGGCGGCCAGGTGCTCGATGACGAGGGCAACCTGGTTGTGGATCGCGCTGCCTTGCTCAAGGTGTACGAACTGCTTGGCGGCATGGCCGAGAGCGGGGTGCTGCGCCGCGACATGACCGGCATCGACTGGAACGAAGTCTGGCATCCGACGGTGGCGTCGGCGGATACGGTGCTGTTCGCGGCGGGCGGCACGTGGAACTGGCCGAACTGGGCGCTGAACTTCGTGGCCGACAAGGGCGGCGACGAGTACCTGTTTGAGAACATCGGACTGACCCTGATCCCGGCGTTGGACACTGGCACGCCGATCACCCTCACGCACCCGCTGTCGTACATGATCAGCAGCAGCAGCGCCAACCCGGAGGTTGCGATGGCCCTGATCGCGGCGGTGACGACGCCGGAAGCCAACAACCGCCACGCGATTGACAGCTTCCACCTGGGCATCCTCAACGCGCAGGTGGAGTCGGAAGTCTACAAAGGCAACCGGTTGCTGAGTTCGGCGCACTACATGCTCGACTACACCACCGCGCTGCCGAATCACCCCGGCTGGAACGCCTGGTCAAGCGCCTACTACACCGGCATTCAGGCAGTCGAAACCGGGGACGCCACCCCTGAAGAGGCAGTCGAGATCGTCATCAACCAGTTGACGAATGAGTTGGGCGATCAGATCACCGTTCGCTAGACTAGCGCGATGACCGGGCAAACACGAGGTGTGGGGGAAGTGACCCCTTCCCCCACCATCTCAGACCAACAACTCACCGCGCAGGCTGCCCGCAGCCGCTCGCGAGCCATCCGCGCCAACCTGACCGCCTACGGTTTTATGCTGCCGGCGGGCATCCTGGTGCTCCTGTTTTTCTTGATTCCGGTGGTCATCGTCATCTACCTGAGCATGACCAACCTCGCCAGCGCCAATTTCACCTCGAACCTCGGCAAGATGGAGTTTATCGGCCTGGAGAACTACCGGATTCTGCTCAACGACCAGTTCGCCAAACGCATCTTCTTCAACAGCATATTCTATGTGCTGTTCACGCTCTCGTTATTCAACGTCGGACTGGCACTGGTCGTCTCGCTGTTGACCACGCACATACCGCGCGGGGCAGGCTTTTTCTTCCGCGCGATCTGGATTCTGCCGCGCGTGACCGCCTCGACAGTGTACATCCTGATCTGGAAGCGCATGATCGCTGAGGCACCCTTCGGCATCATCAACCAGTTCAACAGCCTGCTGGGGTTGCCGACCTACAACTATGCGGCGGACCGCCCCTGGGAGTTCGTGATCCTGGTGAACGGCTTCATCGGCGTGTCCTTCGGGATGATTATCTTCACGTCGGCGATTGAGTCTATTCCGAAGGATTTGCTTAACGCCTCGCTGGTGGACGGCTCATCGATCTTGCAGCGCATTCGCTACGTCATCCTGCCGCTGCTGCGCTGGCCGCTGCTGTTCGTCGTCACCTACCAGACGCTCTCGCTGCTGACGTCCTTCGAGCAAATCCTTCTGCTCACCAACGGCGGGCCGGGGCTTTACCGGACCGAGGTCTGGTCGCTGGCGGCCTATCACCGCGCGCTGTCCAATTACTTCGGCAACGCCCAGTGGGGCTACGGCTCGGCCTTCGCCGTCGTGTTGGTCCTCATCGGTGTGGTGCTCGCGGTAATCTATATGCGTGTGTTCCGCTTTGGTGAACTGGTCGCAGAACCGAAGATCGAGGTGCTCTGATGGCGGCGGAAGCTACGACTTCCCCAGCGCCACGCCTGCTCGTCTTAAGTGATTTCGTGCGTGCCGTGCGTGACGGCTTGATCGCGGTGCTGGCGCTGGCGGGGGCGGCTTTTGCCTTCCAGTCGGTGCTCAGGCCGCTGATCGCCTCAGCGACGGTCGATGAAACGGTGACGCAGACATTGGCAGGCCTGCTGTTATTGCTCATGCCGTTCGCCGGTTACGTCGCCAGCAGCAGCGTGTTGCGCCCCATCGCCAAAACCAACACAACGCGCGCCGTGCTCGCGGCCCTGATCGCGGCGGGCGTGGTCCACGCGGCGGTAGTGGTGGCGCAGGTCGCCTTTCAGACCGGGCCGGTTGCACCACGCCCGTCGCTGCAAATGACGCTGGCCGAGGACGAACGCGGCATCGTCGTCGAGGCGCTGACGCCCGGCGGCGCGGCGGAACAGGCCGGGGTGCAGGTTGGCGACGTGATTACCGGGATTCGGCGCGACCCAGTTGATCTGCCCGGACTACTGATGCGCGTGGCGCACTCCCAGCCTGACGACCCGCTCCGGCTGCGCATCCTGCGCGGCGGCGAGGAGGCGCAGCTAACGGTTCGCGTGGCGTTGGCGACGGAATTTGACATGGGCGCGGTGCTGCGAGGGGTGGTGATCGCGCTGGTCGTTGCGTTGATCGCCATGTTCTGGCCGGGTGCGTGGACCCCTTATGCGCTCTTGATCCTGTTTCTGCTGCCGATGGTCGTGGGGTACGTCTGGCTGGTCATCGCCACGTTCTCGTACCGCACGCAGGGCTTGCTTCCGCTGGACGGGAACGGCAACGTCAGCGGGCTGACGCTGGACAACTGGCGCTTCCTGACCACCAATAACATCGCCGGTTATCAATTCGATATCGCGCGCATCACGCTTAATTCGCTGCTCATCGCCGTCGGGATGACGGCGACGGTGCTGACGGTGTCATCGATGGCGGGCTACGCGCTGTCGCGCATGAACTTCCCCGGCAGGCGCATGTTCCTGTCGTTCACGCTGATTCTGCACGGTTTCCCGGCTGTGACCCTCATCATCCCGATTTTCTTTGTGCTCATCAATCTCGCCAATCTACCAGGAATCGGCCAGGTAGTTGGGTTCAATACGCCGGGCGGCATTGCGCTGGTCATGGTTGCCTTCGAGCTTCCACTGGGCGTCTGGCTGATGAAAGGTTTCTTCGATAACATCGCCTGGGACATCGAGCGGTCGGCGCTGATCGACGGCGCGTCTCGCTGGCGGACCTTCCGGCAAATCCTGCTCCCCCAGATTCGACCCGGCATTCTGGCGCTGGGGATATTTGCCTTCATCTCCGGGTGGAACGCATACATCATCCCTGCCACGTACAGCATCGGGCGAGGCACATCGAACCTGCCCGTGTTCCTGAACTCGCTGCTGGGCGAAACATCTCCGGTGGATTGGAACCAGGTGGCTGCCGTCGGGGTGTTCCAGTTAGCGCCCATTGTCGTCTTCTTCGTCTTCGCGCAGGAGTATTTGCTCAACATCTACGCGGGCGGCACGAAGGGGACCACGTAGGAGGCGTTGGATGAAGGTAGCGCTTGAAAACCTGACCAAGAAATTCGGCAGCGTCGTCGGTGTGGAGAATCTCAGCCTGGAGATCCAGGAAGGCGAGTTTGTGGCCTTCCTGGGACCCTCCGGCTGCGGCAAGACGACGACCCTGCTGATGATCGCCGGAATCTACAAGCCCACTGCGGGCATCATCCGCTTCGGCGAGCGAATCGTCAACCAGGTGCCTCCTAAAGACCGCAACGTCGGCATGGTGTTCCAAAGCTACGCGCTGTACCCGCACATGACCGTGTTCGACAACATCGCGTACCCTCTCAAGTTGAAGAAAGTGCCCAAGCGCGAACAGAGGGAGCGCGTGCAACGCACGGCGGACGCGATGGGCATCGGCCACTTGCTTGACCGGCGGCCCGGACAGCTCTCCGGCGGCCAGCAGCAGCGCGTGGCTTTGGGGCGCGCACTGGTCAAAGAGCCGGACGTGCTGCTCTTCGACGAGCCGCTGTCGAACCTGGACGCCCGGCTGCGTCTGTCCACGCGCGGCGAGATCAAACAGCTCCAGAAGCGCCTGGGCATCACCGCTATCTACGTCACGCACGACCAGGTCGAGGCGATGACCATGGCCGACCGCATCGCCGTCATCAATCTCGGCAAGCTGCAAGCCTTCGACACGCCCGAAGACCTCTATGACCGCCCCAAGACGCTGTTCATCGCCGGGTTTGTGGGCAACCCGCCCATGAACTTCCTTAACGTCGAAGTGAGGCAAGACGGAGGCGTCTTCACGGCGCGCAATCACACCTTCTGCCTGAACGTTCCGACGGAGCGCGGGGAGAAGGCCGCCGGTCACGCGGGCAAAGTCATGCTGGGCATCCGCCCGGAGGACATCAGCGTGGCATCCGACGGCGAACTGGACAGCGAGGTGGTGGTGGTTGAGCCGCTGGGACGCGACGACCTGCTCGATGTCCGCGTGGGCGACAGCATCCTGTTCGTGCTGGCCGACCCGCACCTGCGCATCCGCGCGGGCGATAAGGTCAAGCTGCACGTCAATACCGCGCGTATCCAGTTCTTCGATCCACAGACCGGGCGTTCCCTGTTGTGGAGCTAGGCCCCATTGACCACGACCGACAACCTCACCACCCTTGACCGGACGACGCACTCGGCGGAAGATCACGTGCTGGCTCTGCGCCACGCGCCGCGCATTCGCTTCGACGCCCGCGAGCCGTTCTTGCCATCGGTGGTGGGCTACACAGTCTTTCGCAGGCAAGCGCCGTCGCCGTCGTTCCCGCGCCAGATCACCATGCCATCCGGCGTCGCCCACGCCATCGAGTACGCCGTCTGGTGGGACTGGGATATCCAACACCTCTACGAACTGGAACACATCTGGGTTTACCTGGATGTGGACGAGAGCGTGGTCATGGGTGAAGCGAGCTGGCACGGTGAATACTACCCCATGGTGGATGAGCAAGGCGCGCTGCCCATTGAAGATGGCCGCCTGACCGTTTACTCCGAACCCGGCAAACACGCTTTCGCGCCATCCCCCCGCCGGCTGCTCGACAGAGCGGACATCACCCGGCGTAGCTGCGGGACCCACGCCGGACGCATGGGTGTCCACGTAACCCCGCTGTTCGACGGGATCATCCACGAGCGCAAGCCGCTCGCCAACCGCCTCGTCCACACGTACCTGGAACGCTTGGCCTTCACGCCATCTTACGACTTCTCGCGCGTCGTTGATCTGGACTCGTGCGTCTTCGTCCCCTGGAAGAACCTGTTCGACTGGATTCCCGGTCAGGTCGGCTGGTGGGTGAAACGGCTGCGCGCGACCATCCCCCCGCACCAGCAGCGCAGCCTGCGGATCGCCCATCGCGGCGCGTCGGCCTATGCGCAGGAGAATTCGCTGATCGCCTTCCACAAGGCCGCCGAACTGGGCGCAGACATGATCGAGATCGACATCCGGCCAACCGCTGACGGAGTCCCGGTGGTCAGCCATGACAGCAGCCTGAAGCGCGTCTTCGGCGTCGCGGGCAACGTCGAGGACTTCACGCGGTCTCAACTGCGCGCCCTGACTCCCTCAAACCTGGAGCCGATCCCCACATTCGAGGAAGTGGCGGAGGTGTGCCGCCAGCTTGGCCTCGGCCTATACCTGGATATTAAGGAACTGACGATGCCGGTCGCCGCGTCCATCATCGAGAGCCTGAACCGCCACCACCTGACGCCGTTCTCGATCTTAGGCTCGTTCCGCGCCGACTGGCTGGCTGAGATCAAGGCAAACTTCCCGGCGGCCTCCACATCGGTTCTCTTCTCGTCGGTGCATGTCGATCCGGTCATGCTCGCGCGTTCGATCAACTGCGACTACGTACACCCGTGCTGGGAGAAGAAAACCCCAGAGCCGCACAAACTGCTCACACCGGCGTGGATCGAACGGGTGCGCGCCGCCGATCTGGGGATCATCTGCTGGCATGAGGAGCGTCCCAGCGAAATTGCCGGCCTACAGGCGCTCGGCGTGGACGGCATCTGCTCAGATCAGCCGGAGCTGCTTGTGCCTCACTGACCCTGATAGCGGAATCGCGCATTTTGATGATTCGTTTCTCACGCGCATGAGGGTTTCAAACCTTACCCTATCGGCAGCAGCCCGCCGGGATCAGTTTTTGAACGGTACGGGATTTTAGGGATACTCGGTCCACAAGGGGCGGAGCAGGGGCGAGCAAGCGCTCTCAATAGGGGAGAGCCTGTTTCCAAAGTCTTATGTACTGCTTGAGTAGCAATCGCCCGGAGCAATCCGGTATGACAATCGTGGCGATCCTAAGAGCCTATCCGAATAACCCGGCAGCGCGAAAGGCGATGAGGGCGCAGGCGAAGTGCAGAAAGGCAAGATAGTGTTCGGGTTTCTTCTCCCAACGGACCAAGATGCGGCGAAAGCGGTTCAGCCAACTATGAC